>NZ_SMKI01000191.1 GCF_004348415.1 Streptomyces hainanensis | reverse complement strand
CCGCCGTCCACCCCCGGCACCACCAACCTGGTCCGGGTCCACCATGTCGGCGAGGACGACTCCCCGCGCTGACCCGCGCGCCGCCGGTCGCCGGCCGGCGGCGTACGCCCAGCGTTACACCGGGGACACGGTCGGATGTTTGAATCGGCGCGGTTTCATCGAAGGGGCCCCAGAACGGGTGACCGTTTCGGTGACGGGGTGCCGGGTGCGGGATTCGAACCCGCAAGCCCTCTCGGGCAGAGGTGTTTGAGACCTCCGTGTATGCCATTCCACCAACCCGGCGGGGAAGCGCCCGGCGAGTGTATCGGCTCGGCCGCCGGGGTGGCGACTAGGTACTCTCATGAGTGCCCCATCAGGCAGGAAACGAGGAGCATCGTGAGCACCCCCGACGTCCCCGACGAGCCCACCACTCCGGCCCAGGCCACCACCGAGGCGGACACCGCTCATGTCCCGCCGAACACCACCCGCGTCGTCATCGCCGAGGACGAGGCCCTGATCCGGCTCGACCTGAAGGAGATGCTGGAGGAGGAGGGGTACACCGTCGTCGGCGAGGCCGGGGACGGGGAGCGGGCCGTGGAGCTGGCGCGCGAGCTGGGGCCCGACCTGGTGATCCTGGACGTGAAGATGCCGGTCATGGACGGCATCTCGGCCGCCGAGAAGATCGCCGCCGACTCCATCGCCCCGGTGCTGATGCTGACCGCCTTCTCGCAGCGCGACCTCGTGGAGCGGGCGCGGGACGCGGGGGCCATGGCCTACCTGGTGAAGCCGTTCAGCAAGAGCGACGTGGTGCCGGCCATCGAGATCGCCGTCTCCCGGTTCAACGAGCTCAGGAGCCTCAGCCACGAGGTCGCCGACCTCGCGCAGCGGCTGGAGACGCGGAAGTTGGTGGACCGGGCGAAGAGCGTGCTGCAGACCCAGTACGGGCTGACCGAGCCCGCCGCGTTCCGGTGGATCCAGAAGACCTCGATGGACCGCAGGCTCTCCATGCACCAGGTCGCCGAGGCGGTCATCCAGGACGCCGAGGAGAAGCGGCAGAAGCAGCAGCAGAAGTAGCCTCCCGCCATGGGTTAACTCTCTGTTAATTCACCATAATTCGGGTCAGAGCGCGTCCGGGGTTCCCACCCCGGGCGCGCTCTTTGCGTTGGTGAAGGGTCTGGGTCCGGGATGAGCGGATCTTGGGTGGATCGTCCGGTGACCGGTGAGAGGTGTTCTGTTTCCGGCATGTGCCACAGGTCACGAGGCGATCACATCTGTCGCTGTGGTGTGTTCGCGCAGCACAGAGGGCAATAGATTCCGCTGCACGCCGCACCGGTGTGCCATGTGCATGGGAGTGTGCGGTGACGACACGTCTGGCTCGCTCCAGGGGGTTTTGGAAGTGCTCAACAAATCCATCGCGCGGTTCGCGATACCCGTCGTAGCTGGGGCGCTCGTGCTCACCGCCTGCGGCAGTGACGACGGGGGCGACGGCGGCACGACTTACAAGATCGCTTATCAGGGTCCGCTGTCGGGGCAGAACGTGGGCCTCGGCGAGAATATGCAGAACGGCGTTCAGCTCGCGATCAACGAGGCGAATGAGTCCGGCGACTACGACTTCGAGCTGGAGTACTTCGCCGCCGACGACCAGGGCTCCGAGACGCAGGCCACCACGGCCGCGCAGAGCGCCATCGACGACTCCGACGTGGTCGCGGTCGTCGGTCCCGCGTTCTCCGGTCCGACCAATGTCTCGGCGCCGCTGTACGGGCAGGCCGGCCTGGCCGCCGTGTCCACCTCGGCGACCAACCCGACGCTGACCGAGCAGGGCTTCCCGACGTTCCTGCGCGCCGTGCCCAACGACAACGCGCAGGGTGCGGCCATGTCCGACTTCCTGGCCAGCACGGACGGTGTGGAGAGCGTCGTCGTGATCGACGACGTGACCCCGTACGGCGAGGGCCTCGCGGACGTCGCGGAGGCGGACCTCGGCTCCGCCGGCCTCTCCGTGACGCGCGAGAGTGTGCCGGCGGACACCGTCGACTACGGCAACGCCGCCCGTTCGGTGGTCGAGTCCGGCGCCGACGCGCTGATCTACGCGGGGTACTACGAGGCCCTGGCGCCCTTCGCGACCCGGCTCGACGAGGCCGGCTACGAGGGCATCGTGATGTCGGGCGACGGCTCGAACGACGACGAGCTGATCAACCTGGCCGGCGGCGCGGTGGACGGCTTCTACCTGACCTGCCCGTGCACCGACGCCACCCAGGAGGAGGCCACCCAGTCGTTCGCCGAGCGCTACGAGGCCGAGTTCGGCGTCGCGCCCGGCACGTACTCCGCCGAGTCGTACGACGCGGCGAACATGATCATCGAGCAGATCGCGGCGCTCAACGCCGAGGGCTCGGTGGACCGGACGGCGCTGTACGAGGCGCTGGCCGGCGCGGAGTACGAGGGGCTCACCAAGACCTTCTCGTTCGACGAGAACGGTGAGTTCACCCAGCAGGCGATCTACCTGTACCAGGTCGAGGGCGAGGCGATCGGCTACGTCGGCGCCGTCGAGGAGCTGGTGGGCGGCTAGCGGCCGCCCGGGCCGGCGGGGCGGGCGCGACCCGTGCCGCCCCGCCGACCCGAATCACCCGCTGCCGTTCGTTCCCACAAGGAAGTCAGTCCATGTCCCTTTCCGATATCTGGGACGTGCTAGTCCTGGGTGTGGTGCTCGGCTCGCTGTACGCCGTCATCGCCATTGGCTACACGCTCGTCTACGGTGTTCTCCAACTGCTGAACTTCGCGCACAGCGAGGTCTTCATGGCCGGCGGATTCGGGGGAGTCATCGCGCTCACCCTGTTCGAGCCGGCCGCCGATCCCTCCGGCCTGCAGTCCGTCCTGTATGTGCTGCTCGGTATCTGCGCGGGCGCGGCATTGGGCGGCCTGGTCGCGTTCGGACTCGAAAAGGCGGCCTACCGGCCACTGCGCAGACGGAATGCGCCACGCCTGGTCTTTCTGATCACCGCGATCGGTGCGTCGTTCTTTCTCTACAACCTGGCCGGCAAGCTGTTCGGGCGCTATCCGATCCCGATGCCGTCCATGTACGAGAACCGGAGACTCTTCGAGTTCTTCGGCGCTCCGGTGAGCGTGACGCAGCTGATCATCGTCGTCACGGGCGTGACGATGCTGGTCACGGTGGACTTCGTGGTCAACCGCACCAAGCTGGGCTCCGGCATCAGGGCGGTGGCCCAGGACCCGGAGGTCGCCTCGCTGATGGGTGTGGACATCGACAAGGTGGTCTCCCGGACCTTCGTGCTCGGCGGTCTGATGGGCGGCGTGGCCGGCTTCCTGTTCGGCACCAACCTTCAGGTGGACTACCAGATGGGCTTCCTGCCGGGTATCACGGCGTTCGCGGCGGCCGTGCTCGGCGGCATCGGCAACGTTCGCGGCGCCATGCTCGGCGGGCTGACGCTGGGCGTGGTCGAGTCGTTCACGGTCGAGATCTGGGGCGACTCCTGGCGCTACGTCGGCGCCTTCGCCGTGCTGGTGCTGGTGCTGATGCTGCGCCCGACCGGCATCCTCGGCGAGCGCGTGGGGAGGACGGCATGAGTGCCGATGTGAGTGTCCGCAAGCCGCTCTCCGCGGCGGCCCGGCTCCGGCGGCGGCGCTGGTACCAGCAGCCGCGCTGGCAGCGGCTGTTCGGCATGGTCGTGCTGGCCGTGGTGATGGCACAGGTCACCGGCGAGCAGGGTGAGCGCAACGACCTGTTCCACGCGATCCAGGCGAACTTCCAGAGCACCGGCATCCTGGTGTGGCTGGCCGTCCTGGTCGGCATCTGGGCGGTGCGGGAGTTCTTCGGCGAGCAGGTGGGCACCCAGCGCCGCCGGCTGGGCGGCGAGATCGCCCGCCCGGTCCAGCGACTGCTGGGACAGGTGCGCGGTCAACGCGCGTACCGCTGGGGCGGCCTCGGGGCGCTGCTGGTGTTCCTGATCATCCTGCCGCTGCTGATCTCCACCTTCTGGCAGCAGGTGCTGGTCGACCAGATCGGCGTGTACGTGATGGTCGCCATCGGCCTCAACGTCGTCATCGGCTGGGCCGGCATGCTGGACCTGGGCTTCATCGCGTTCTTCGCGATCGGCGCCTACAGCGCGGCCTTCTGGACGGGCGGCCTCCCGGTGGAGCCCCCGTTCGAGCTGAACAACTTCCTGGTGATCCCGATCGCCGTGCTCACCTGCCTCATCGCGGGCGTGCTGCTCGGCGCGCCGACCCTGCGGCTGCGCGGCGACTACCTGGCGATCGTCACGCTCGGCTTCCACGAGATCGTCTACCTGCTGGCGAGGAACCTCAACGAGTTCACCGGCGGCACGCGCGGTGCGCAGCAGCTCGACAAGTTCTCCGTGGACCTCGGGTTCTGGTCCTACGACTGGGAGTTGGACCCGCAGCCCTACTACTGGGTCCAACTGGCCGCGATCGTGATCGTGCTGGTGCTGTTCATCCGGCTCGAACACTCCCGGGTGGGCCGCGCCTGGACGGCGATCCGCGAGGACGAGGTGGCGGCCGCCGCCACCGGCGTCGACACGGTCCGCTTCAAGCTGCTGGCGTTCGCCATCGGCGCGTCGACCTCCGGCGTGGCGGGCGTGATCTACGCCAGCAAGCAGGGCTTCATCAACCCCGAGCAGTTCGTGGTGATGATGTCGGTGCTGGCGCTCGCCTACGTGGTGTTCGGCGGCATGGGCTCGATCCCCGGCGTGCTGCTCGGCACGGCGGTCCTGGTGTGGCTCCCCGAGTACCTGCGGGACACGGTCGACGCTCAGGACCGGTTCCTCTACCTGGGCGGGCTGCTGGTCGTGATGATGATCTACCGGCCGCAGGGGCTGTGGCCCTCGCGGCGCCGGCAGCACGAGTTGAAGATGGCCGAGGAGGGCACCGCGGGGGCCGACGCCCTGGGGGCCCAGCCCGGAGGTGCGCAGTCATGACCACGGAGATGCAGGAGGCGGCGAAGGCCGCGGCGGCCGGCGCGGACGGCGACGTGCTCGACGCCACCGGCGTGACGCTGCGGTTCGGCGGCCTGACGAGCCTGGACGCGGTCGCGCTGCGCATGGGGCGCGGCGAGATCCTGGCCGTGATCGGCCCGAACGGCGCGGGCAAGACCTCGCTGTTCAACTCGCTGACGGGCGCGTACGTCCCGCAGGAGGGGACGATCACGTTCCGTCCGCGGGCGGGCGGTACGCACGAGCTGCGCGGGCAGAAGCCCCACCGGGTCAGCCGGCTGGGGGTGGCCCGCACCTTCCAGAACATCCGGCTGTTCGGCGCGCTGACCGTGCTGGAGAACGTCAAGATCGCCGTCGAGACGCGGCAGCGGACGGACGCGGTCTCCATCATGCTGGGGCTGCCCAACGCGCGTCGCGACGAGCGGAACAGCGACCGCAAGGCGCACGAGGTGCTGTCCTTCGTGGGCCTCGACGAGCGGATCAACGAGCTGGCGTCGGCCCTGAGCTACGGCGAGCAGCGCCGGCTGGAGATCGCCAGGGCGCTGGCCACCGACCCCGAGGTGCTGCTGCTCGACGAGCCGGCGGCCGGCACCAACCCGACCGAGAAGCGGGACCTGGAGGTGTTGATCCGGCGGATCAACGTCGACCTGGGCGTCAGCGTGCTGCTGATCGAGCACGACATGCGCCTGGTGATGTCCGTCGCCGACCGGGTGGTGGTGCTCAACTTCGGCAAGAAGATCGCCGAGGGCACGCCCGCCGAGGTGCAGCAGGATCCGGCGGTGATCGAGGCCTATCTCGGGGCTCCGGCCGACGCCGAGCAGGAGGCGGCGGTGGCCGAGTTGGTGGCCGAGCAGGCCGAACACGCGGCCCAGGCGGCGGGGATCCCCGCCGCGCGGGCCGGCGAGGCGGACCGGGAGCGGGCCGCGGACGGCGAGGAGGGGACGGCGTGAGCACCGAGGTGGAGCGGAAACCGGAGGGCGCGGCAGACGCCGGGCCCGAGGGCACGCCACTGCTCGAACTGCGGGACCTGCACGTCTACTACGGCGCCATCGAGGCGCTCAAGGGCGTCAGCCTGACGGTGGGCGAGGGCGAGGTCGTGGCGCTGCTCGGCGCCAACGGCGCGGGCAAGTCCACGACGCTGAAGACGGCGTCGGGCATGATCCAACCGCGTGACGGCCAGGTGTTGCTGCGCGGCGAGCGGGTGGACGGCATCAAGTCGCACGAGCTCGTCCAGTTCGGCATCGGCCATGTGCCGGAGGGCCGGCGGGTGTTCGCGCGGATGACGGTGCTGGAGAACCTGCGGATGGGCGCGTACCGGCTCAAGCGCCCCGATCCGGCGGACCTGGACCGGGTGTTCACTCTCTTCCCGCGGCTCGCCGACCGGCGCAAGCAGGTCAGCGGCACCCTCTCCGGCGGCGAGCAGCAGATGCTGGCGATCGGCCGGGCCCTGATGGGCAAGCCCGAGCTGCTGCTGCTCGACGAACCGTCGATGGGCCTGGCGCCGCTGATCGTCCAGCAGATCTTCGAGATCCTGCGGGAGATCAACGAGCAGGGCACCACGCTGCTGCTGGTCGAGCAGAACGCCTCGCAGGCGCTGCAACTGGCCAACCGCGGCTACGTGTTGGAGACCGGCGCGGTGGTGATGTCGGACGAGGCGTCCGCGCTGCTGTCCGATCCCCGGGTGCGCGCGGCCTATCTGGGCGAGACCATCGAGTAACCGGGCCCGCCGGGGCTCACACCGGTGTCGTCGGCTCCGCCGCCTGGCCCTGCTGGGCGGCGGGGCGCAGCGCGCAGGTGAGGCGCGCGGTACAGACGCGCTTGTCCTGCTCGTCGGTGAGCACGATCTCGAACGTGGCCGAGGTGCGGCCGGTGTGCGCCGGCGTCGCCACCCCGGTGACCAGACCCGTCCGCACGGCGCGGTGGTGCGTGCAGTTGAGGTCCACGCCGACGGCGATCTTGTTGGGGCCCGCGTGCAGCATGGCGCCCACCGAGCCCAGGGTCTCGGCGAGCACGGCGGACGCCCCGCCGTGCAGCAGTCCGTAGGGCTGGGTGTTGCCCTCGACCGGCAGCGTGCCGACGACGCGCTCGGGAGCGGCGGACACGATGCGGACCCCCATCCGTTGCCCGAGCGCGCCGGCGGAGAAGAGCGCCGGCAGATCGATGCCGAGGCCGGCCCACTGCTCGACGATGTGGGATGGGAACGCGGTGGTGTGCTGCTCGTGCTCGCCCATGGGAGCGTTCTATCAGGTGGTCCCGGTGCGGCGGGCGGCCGGGGTGAGCCGCACGACGAGGGACTTGCTGGTGGGGGTGTTGCTGACGTCGGCGGTGGAGTCGAGCGGCACCAGCACGTTCGTCTCGGGGTAGTAGGCGGCGGCGCAGCCGCGGGCGGTGGGGTAGTGGACGACGCGGAAGCCGGGGGCCGTGCGCTCGGTGCCGTCGGTCCACTCGCTGGTGAGGTCGGCGTAGTCGCCGTCGGCGAGGCCGAGGGCGGTGGCGTCCTCCGGGTGGACGAGCACCACCCGGCGCCCCTTGGCGATGCCGCGGTAGCGGTCGTCCAGGCCGTAGATCGTGGTGTTGTACTGGTCGTGCGAGCGGAGGGTCTGGAGCAGCAGCCGCCCCTCGGGGGCGACGGGGTGCTCGACGGGCGCCGTCGTGAAGTTGGCCCTGCCGGTGGCCGTGGGGAAGCGGCGTTCGTCGCGGGGGCCGTGGGGGAGGGCGAAGCCGCCCGGTCGCGCGACCCGGGCCTCGAAGTCCTCGAATCCGGGGATCACCCGGGAGACGCGGTCCCGGATCAGCCGGTAGTCGGCCTCGAACTCCTCCCAGGGGGTGGCGCTCCGCTCGCCGAGGACGCGGCGGGCCAGCCGGCAGACGATCGCCGGCTCGGACAACAGCGCGTCGCCGGCGGGGCGGAGCCGACCGCGTGAGGTGTGCACGATGCCCATGGAGTCCTCGACGGTGACGAACTGGTCGCCGGCGGCCTGGGTGTCGCGCTCGGTGCGGCCGAGGGTGGGCAGGATCAGGGCCCGGGCGCCGGTGACGCAGTGCGAGCGGTTGAGCTTCGTGGAGACGTGCACGGTCAGCCGGGCCCGGCGCATGGCGTCCTCGGTGACCTGGGTGTCGGGCGAGGCGGCCACGAAGTTGCCGCCCATGGCGAAGAAGACCCTGACCCGGCCGTCCCGCAGGGCGCGGATCGAGTCGACCACGTCGAGGCCGTGCGCGGCGGGCGGCGTGAAGCCGAACTCGCGCTCGATGGCGGCCAGGAACGTGGGCGTCGGGCGCTCCACGATGCCCATGGTGCGGTCGCCCTGGACGTTGGAGTGGCCGCGCACCGGGCAGACCCCGGCGCCGGGGCGGCCGACGTTGCCGCGGAGCAGCAGGAAGTTGACGACCTCCCTGATGGTGGGCACCGAGTGCTTGTGCTGGGTGAGCCCCATGGCCCAGCAGACCACGATGGAGCGGGAGTCCAGCACCAGCTCCAGGGCGCGCTCGATGTCGGCCCGGTCGAGGCCGGTGGCGCGCAGCGTCTCGGCCCAGTCGGCCTCGTCGGCCTCCTTGGCGAACGCCTCGAACCCGTGGGTGTGTTCGTCGATGAACGCGGTGTCGATCGCGGCCGCGTCGCCGTCGGCGTGGCGCGCGAGGATCAGCTTGTTGAGCATCCGGAACAGTGCCTGGTCGCCGCCGAGCCTGATCTGGAGGAAGAGGTCGGTGAGGGCGGTGCCGGGGCCGGCGAGGCCGCGCGGCGTCTGCGGGTTGCGGAACCGCTCCAACCCGGCCTCCGGGAGCGGGTTGACCGTGACGATCCGGGCGCCGCCGGCCTTGGCCTTCTCCAGTGCCGACAGCATCCGCGGGTGGTTGGTGCCCGGGTTCTGCCCGGCGACGATGATCAGGTCCGCCCGGTGCAGGTCCTCGAGCGACACGCTGCCCTTGCCGACGCCGAGGGTCTCGGTGAGCGCGAAGCCGGACGACTCGTGGCACATGTTGGAGCAGTCCGGCAGGTTGTTGGTGCCGAACTCGCGGGCGAACAGCTGGTAGAGGAAAGCGGCCTCGTTGCTGGTGCGGCCCGAGGTGTAGAACACGGCCTCGTCGGGCGTGCCGAGGGCGCGCAGCTCTTCGGCGACGAGGTCGAAGGCCTGGTCCCAGGAGATCGGCCGGTAGCCGTCGGCGCCCTCGGCGAGATACATGGGGTGGGTGAGCCGGCCCTGCTGCCCGAGCCAGTATCCGGAGCGCTCGGCGAGCTCGGCGACCGGATGGGCCGCGAAGAACTCGGGCGTCACCCGGCGGACGGTGGCCTCCTCGGCCACGGCCTTGGCGCCGTTCTCGCAGAACTCGGCGGCGTGCGGCTTGTCGGGCTCCGGCCAGGCGCACCCCGGGCAGTCGAAGCCGCCGTGCTGGTTGACCCGGAGCAGGGTGAGCGCGGTGCGGCGCACGCCCATCTGCCGCTGCGCCGTCCTGAGGGCCTGCCCGATCGCCGGCAGGCCCACCGCGGAGTGCTTGGGTTCGCCCACCGTGGGTGCGTCCTGGACGGGGTCGCCGGCGGGCGGCTTGGCTGGCATGGCGCGTGCTCCTCTTCCCGTGGGCCCTCCGGTGGGCGTTGCCCGTGGGGACCGGGTGATCTCGGTGGCGCTCCTGGATCTTGCCACCGATCGTGCCACGGCGAACCTGGAGTGTCAGTGGTCCATGGGAGGATCGGCGACGTGGCTGAGAACGAGAGCTCGGGGAAGGCTGGGATGTCCGAGAAGGGTGAGAAGGAGAAGAGTGGGGCGGAGGCGCCGAGCGCCCCGCGGCTGCTGCTGCTTGACGGGCACTCCCTGGCGTATCGGGCCTTCTTCGCGCTGCCCGCGGAGAACTTCACCACCGTGGTGGGCCAACCGACCAACGCGATCTACGGCTTCACCTCGATGCTGGTGAACACGCTTCGTGACGAGGCGCCCACGCATCTCGCGGTCGCCTTCGACGTCTCCCGCGTCACCTGGCGCTCGGATCGCTACGCGGAGTACAAGGCCACCAGGTCCGCCACGCCGGACGAGTTCAAGGGCCAGGTGGAGCTGATCGGCGAGCTGCTCGACACGATGCGCGTGCGGCGGTTCGCCGTGTCGGGCTTCGAGGCGGACGACGTGATCGCCACGCTCGCCACGCAGGCCGCGGACGAGGGCTTCCAGGTGTCGATCGTCACCGGCGACCGGGACGCGTTCCAGCTGGTCAGCGATCGGATCACCGTCCTGTACCCGACCAAGGGCGTCTCCGAGCTGACGCGCTTCACGCCGGAGAAGGTCCAGGAGAAGTACGGCCTGCCGCCGGCCCTCTACCCGGACTTCGCGGCGCTGCGCGGCGACCCGTCGGACAACCTGCCTGGCATCCCCGGCGTCGGCGAGAAGACGGCCGCCAAGTGGATCAACCAGTTCGGTTCGCTCGACGCGTTGGTGGAGCGCGCCGAGGAGGTCAAGGGCAAGGCAGGCCAGAATCTGCGCGAGCACCTGGATTCGGTCAGGCTCAACCGGGTGCTGACGGAGCTCGCCAGGGACGTGGAGCTGGGGTGTGTGCCGGCGGACCTGGCCCGTCAGCCCTACGACGAGTCCGCGCTCACGGTCCTGCTCGACACGCTGGAGTTCCGCAACCCGAGCCTGCGCGATCGGCTCTTCGCCGTCGACCCGGCGCGCGCCGACGAGCCCGCGCCCGCGCTCGGCGAGCTCACGGTGGACGGCGTCCTGCTGCCCGCCGGCGGCCTCGCCCCGTGGCTCACCGAACACGGCGCGGCACCGCTGGGCCTGGCCACCCTGGACGACTGGAAGCTGGGCGCCGGCAGCGTGCACGCGGTCGCGCTGGCCACGGCGGAGGGCCCCGCGGCCTGGTTCGACCCGGCCCAGGCCGACGAGGCGGACGAGCGGGCCTTCGCCGGCTGGCTCGCCGACCCCGAGCGGCCCAAGGTCGTGCACAACGCGAAGGGCGTGCGCCGGGTGTTCGCCGAGCACGGCTGGGAGCTGGCCGGCATCACCATGGACACGGCGCTCGCCGCCTATCTGGTGCAGCCGGGCCGCCGCTCCTTCGCGCTCGACGCGTTGAGCGTGGAGTTCCTGGCCCGCGAGCTGGAGCAGCCCGCGGAGTCGGGCGGCCAGTTGGCCTTCGGCGCCGACGACGAGGCCGAGGCGGAGTCGCTGATGCGGCACGCCCGCACCATCCTGGATCTCGGCGAGGCGTTCGCGGGTCGCCTCCCGGACGTGGGCGCCGCCGAACTGCTGACCGATCTCGAATTGCCCACCTCCGAGCTGCTGGCCCGGCTGGAGCGCGCCGGCATCGCGGCGGACCGCGGCTGGCTGGAGCGCCTCGAGCAGCAGTTCGCGGTCGCCGTCCAGCACGCGGTCACCGAGGCGCACGCCTCCGTCGGCCACGAGTTCAACCTGGGCTCGCCCAAGCAGCTCCAGGAGGTCCTCTTCGGCGAGCTCGGGCTGCCCAAGACCAAGAAGACCAAGACGGGTTACACGACCGACGCGGACGCCCTCGCCTGGCTGGCCACCCAGACCGAGCACGAGCTGCCGGTGATCATGCTGCGCCACCGGGAGCAGGCGCGGCTGCGCACCACGGTGGAGGGGCTGATCAAGACCGTCGCCCCCGACGGCCGGATCCACACCACCTTCCAGCAGACGGTGGCGGCGACCGGCCGGCTGTCCTCCACGGACCCCAACCTGCAGAACATCCCGGTCCGCACCGACGAGGGCCGGGCCATCAGGCGCGGCTTCGTGGTGGGCGAGGGCTTCGAGGCCCTGATGACCGCCGACTACAGCCAGATCGAGCTGCGGGTGATGGCACACCTCTCGGAGGACGCCGGCCTGCTCGACGCGTTCGCCTCCGGCGAGGACCTGCACGACACGGTGGCCTCCCAGGTGTTCGGCGTCGAGCGCGACCAGGTCGACCCCGAGATGCGGCGCCGCATCAAGGCCATGAGCTACGGCCTGGCCTACGGCCTCTCCGCCTTCGGGCTCTCCCAGCAGCTGTCCATCACCCCCGACGAGGCGCGGAAGTTGATGGACACCTACTTCGAACGCTTCGGCGGCGTGCGGGACTACCTCCAGCACGTGGTCGACGAGGCCAGGATCATCGGCTACACGCAGACGCTGCTGGGCCGCCGCCGCTACCTGCCCGATCTCACCAGCTCCAACCGGCAGCGCCGCGAGATGGCCGAGCGGATGGCGCTCAACGCGCCGATCCAGGGCACCGCGGCCGACATCGTCAAGATCGCCATGCTCCGGGTGGACGAGGCGCTGCGCGCCGAGAAGCTCGCCTCCCGGATGTTGCTCCAGGTCCACGACGAGATCGTGCTCGAGGTCGCCCCGGGCGAACGCGAGCGGCTCGAGGAGTTGGTGCGGCGCGAGATGGTGGGCGCGGTGCGACTCCGCGCCCCGCTCGACGTGTCGGTCGGCTGGGGCGACACCTGGGAGTCCGCGGCGCACTGAACCCCGGCGCGCGCTCGCGCAGTCCGCCGTGGCGTTTCCCCAACTGCCCCTCCAGGGACACCGGTAGGTCCTGGCTTGGGAACCGGCACCTGTCGTACTGTCGTCCCGGTCACCGCACCGAGTCGCCGATGGAGGGGAAGACGCGTGGGGTTGCGTATCAGCAGGATCCGCAAGGGAATTTCGGGGTCGGCCGTGGCCGCGGCGGCCATGGCGGCGCTCACGGCCTCCCAGGCGCCGGACGTGCTGGGCAGTGACACCGCCGGGCCTTCCGACCCGGTGGATCGTCCGGCCGTCCAGGAGCCCGCGGACATCGCGGACGGCGGCGCGGAGGAGGAGCGCTCCTACCACACCGACCTGCCGCCGCTGGACACGGCGGAGAGCGGCGGAGGCGGCGGCGCCGCGGTGGGCACCGGTGTGGGCGAGGGCGAGGCCGGTATCCCGGCCACCGTCCTGGACGCCTACCGGCGGGCCGCGGAGACGGTCGCCGGCACCACCCCGGGCTGCGACCTGGAATGGGAGGTGCTGGCCGCGATCGGCAAGGTCGAGTCGGGCCACGCCAGGGGCGGCGACGTGACCGCCGACGGCACCACCACGACCCCCATCCTCGGCCCGGTGCTCGACGGCAACGGCTTCGCCCAGATCATGGACACCGACCGCGGCCGCTGGGACAGCGACTCCCGCTACGACCGCGCGGTCGGGCCGATGCAGTTCATCCCCTCCACCTGGGCCCGCTGGGGCGCCGACGGCAACGGGGACGGCGTCTCCAACCCCAACAACGTCTACGACGCCGCGCTCGCCGCCGGCAACTACCTGTGCGCCTCCGGGCGCAGCCTGGCCGACCCGGACAACCTGGACCAGGCGCTGCTGAGCTACAACCACTCGTGGGACTACGTGGCGACGGTCAGGTCCTGGCTCGACTACTACCGCAGCGGCGTCCACGAGGTGCCGGACGGCGACGGCGGCCTGCCCACCAGCCCCGGCCCCGGCAACCCGCGGAACCCGGGCGCCACCGGGACGGGACCCGACGGCGACGCCTCGACCGGGCGGGAGACACCCCCCGACCGGGAC
>NZ_SMKI01000190.1 GCF_004348415.1 Streptomyces hainanensis | reverse complement strand
CTTCCACCCCCTCCCGGCCCTCGGCCCGCGCGGCCGAACGCTTAGGCTCGGAGGCATGCGAAGCCTGGAGTTGATCGACGGCTGGCCCGTCGGGACGGCGGCGGCGGGCGTGATCACGGGCGACGGGCGCCACGCGGTGCGCGGCCCGGCCGACCGGTCGTTCCCGCTCGCCTCGGTCACCAAGCCGCTGGCCGCCTACGCGGTGCTGATCGCGGTCGAGGAGGGCGCCACCGAGCTGGACGAGCCGGCCGGGCCGCCCGGCTCCACCGTCCGCCACCTGCTGGCCCACGCCTCCGGGCTCGCCTTCGACGAACACCGGGTGACGGCCCCGCCCGGCACCCGCCGGCTCTACTCCAACGCCGGCTTCGAGGTACTGGGCGAGCACCTGGCCAAGGTCACCGGGATGCCCTTCGCCCAGTACCTGAGCGAGGCGGTGTTCGCACCGCTCGGCATGGCCGGCACGACGCTCGCCGGTTCCCCCGCCTGGGCCGCCACCAGCACCGTCGACGACCTCATACGCTTCGCCGCCGAGCTGCTGCACCCGCGCCTGCTGGCCGCCGAGACCCTGGCCGAGGCCACCACCGTGGTCTTCCCCGGCCTCGCCGGCGTCCTCCCGGGCTTCGGCCACCAGCGGCCCAACGACTGGGGCCTCGGCTTCTCGATCCGCGACCACAAGTCACCGCACTGGACGGGCACCACCTCGTCGCCCGCCACCTTCGGCCACTTCGGCCAGTCGGGCACCTTCCTCTGGGTCGACCCGGTGGCCGGCGCGGCCTGCGTCGCCCTCACCGACCGCCAGTTCGGCCCCTGGGCGGCCGAGGCGTGGCCGCCCTTCACCGACGCGGTGCTCGCCGAGCTGGGAACCTCGCTCGGCTAGGGCGTGTCCGTAAAGTCTTGTCGGATCAGCCCGCGGCGTCAGACGCGGTGCATCGCAAGGCGCCGGATCGCGGCTCATACTTGGCCGTATTCGCGCGATTCGGTAACGCAGCGAGGTGCCGTGTATGGCGGCGCGGGCCCGGCGAGACTTCGCGGACGCGGCCTAGGGCGTGTCCTCCAGGGGCTTGGCCGCGAGCAGGCGGGCCTGTGGGACCCGGGCCGAGACGTCCCGCACCACCTCGGTCTCCAGTACGAACCCGGCCGCGGCGAGCAGCGCGGCGACCCGCTCGACCGGGAGCCAGTAGATGTCGAGGGAGATGCCGCGGTGGCCGTAGCCCTCCGTCCTGTGGTGCCGGCGGTCGCCGACGTGGAAGGCGAGCTGCAACCAGCCGCCGGGCCGCAGCACCCGGTGGAACTCGACGAAGGCCGACGGCAGCCGATCCGGCGGCAGGTGGATGACCGAGTACCAGGCCACGAGGCCGGCGAGCCCGGCGTCCGGCAGGTCGAGCGCCAGCAGCGAGCCCTCGGCGAAGCGGATCTCCGGGTGGGCTCGGCGGGCGACGGCCAGCATCGCGGGTGACAGGTCGACGCCGGAGGCGTCGAGCCCGGCCGCCGCGAGGTGGCCGGTGATCCGGCCCGTGCCGCAGCCGGCCTCCACCACGGGGCCCCCGCCGGCGGCGGTGACCCGGGCGGCGAAGTCGCCGAGCAGCGCGACGTCCAGCGGATCGTCGGTGACGGGCGGGATGACCTCGTCGTAGTCCAGGGCGACGGTGTCGTAGGTGGAGCGGGTCTCTGCGAGGAAGCCGGCGGCGTCGGTCATGGACCCGCACGATAGTCAACTCCGTCGCGCTCGGTTCCACTTGGGGCAGCGCGAGGGTGGAGCTGTTCACCGGACCGTCGGCCCCGCGTCGTCTCTCGGCCACGACCCTGCTCCCCGTCGCGTCCTAGCGTCCGGCCGACGATCACTTTCGCGAAGGGCGCAACGGGGACCATGCCCGATCTGGCATTCACACGTGAGGACGTTCAGGCCACCGCGGGCCGGCGTCCCTGGGAGCGGCGGCGCGAGTTCACCGCGGAGATCGACCCGGACGACATGGCGGACACCGCGGCCGCCTATGCCCGGGCCGCCGAGGAGGGGGCCACGGCGGCGAACATCGCGGAGCGCGCCACCCGGGTGGCCACCGAGGCCGGGGAGTGGGACGGCGAGTCGCTCGTGGACGGGCAGGGCCGGATCCGCGACACCCAACAGGACCTGCGTCCCGAGGAGTTGGAGGGCGTCACCCACGTCCTCGTCCGCGCGATGAACGAGGCCATCGTCGCCGAGGAGGTCGTGGCCCACGTCATCGAGGGCGGCGAGCCGCCGGTCGGCGCCGGCGAGTTGGTGGGCGGCCGGGAGGCGCGTCGGGCCGGCAGGGGCCTGGAGGACAGGTACCTCGACCACCTCCGGGCGGCCACCACCGAGTGGAACGGCTGGGTGGACGCCCTGGGCACCGCCGTGTACGGGACCAGGACCTGGGAGTACGACACCCCGCCGACCGTCAACGTGCAGTACGACGGGCGCTGGCGGCAGGTGCCGCCGTCGACCGGGGCCGACGGGGTGCCCACCTACTCCCCCGACCACCTGGCCCCCGAGATCCGCGAGCGCCACCTCCGCGCCGCCGCCGACGACGCCGTCGTGGCCGCCGACGACATCGAGGGGGCGATCGACGCCTACCGGTCCCACCTGACCGAGCTCTCCATGGAGCTCAGCACGCGCGGCTACGACCTGTCCGAGGGACCGCTCCACCTCTTCGTCAACGACGACATGGCGGCCTGGTCCGCCGACCAGCTCAGGGAACTGCTGGCGAACGCCGGCGAGTACGGCCCGGACCGGGAGCTGCTGCTCCAGTACCTGTCCGGCGTCGAGGGCGTCGTGCTGGGCGTCTACGACGACGAGTACGCGGACCACCCGGCCCCGGCCAGGCGGCTGACCGACGCCGAGCTGTCGTACCTGGAGACGTTCTACGGCCGGCTCGACCCCGAGACCCTGGCCGCGATCGGCCGGGCCAACTGGGCCAACGGCGCCACCACGGACGAGGAGATGGACTACCTGACCAACTGGGGCGACGCGGCGATGCGGTTCACCTCCGACGGCCTGCTGATGCTGCTGAACCCGGAGATCGGCGGTCACGACCCGGCCCGCGACCCGGGTGCCGTGCCGGACGCCGTGGCCCCCTACGTCTACGACCACGCGGCGCGGCTCCGCGGCGCCTCCGAGGAGTCGGTGGCCGACTTCAGTTCGTTCGGCGACCTGATGGGGCAGTCCAGGGTCGCGGGTGGCCAGGCGTTCAGCGAGGACCTCGGCCGGGCCGCGGTGGCCATCGAGCCGCTCACCGCGGACCTCCGCCACGAGGGCAGCGAGAACCCGGTGAACACGGGCACCCGCGAACTGCTCGACGTCACGGGACGGCGCCCGGAGGCCGCGGCGGCGTTGGTGGGCGACCCGGACTTCACCCGCTCCCTGATGAACGGCCACTACGCGCAGCCGTACGACATCTGGGGCACCGAGTGGGACGGCGGCCGGGAGTGGAAGGTGGTCGGCCTCGTGGAGCGGGCCACGACGCTGCCGGCCGGCGTCGATCCCGCCAGCGACCAGGGGCGCGCCCACGCCGACGCCGCCTACGCCTACCTCTCCTACCTGGACTCGCCCGACGCGTCGGGCCGCAACAACGACGGGTCGCTCGCTCTCGACGTCCACAAGCGGTACGCCGAGATCGACCCCGCCCGCTTCGCGCGCTTCGAGGACGTGGGCTTCGGCCCCCTGGTGGACTGAGGGCCGAGGCCGACGGCCGTCAGACGTCCGTGCCGGGGTCCTCCAGGCCCGGCCAGCCCAGGTCGTCCTCGGTGACGTAGGAGCAGTAGGTGTAGACGTAGTCGGCGTCGAGCCGGTCGCTGTCGGCCAGGTTGCGGGTGGACTCGTCGGGCGAGCGGTGCAGGAAGTGGTAGTCGCCGGCGGGGAGTCGCAGGGTGGCGCCGGGGTAGTCGCGGTCGGCGGCGCAGGCGCCGTCGCCCGGGTCGCTCGGGTAGACCTCGCAGCCGTCGCAGGCGTCCACGGTGCGGGTCCCGGTGACGGGACCGGTGTACAGGAACTCCAGCGGGTACGGCGAGTCGTTGTAGAGCTCGAGCGTGACCGTGGCCCCGCCGGCCGTGCCGGGCTCCGGGGGCAGCTCGGCGCCGGCCGCCGGGAGTTGGGCCGCTATCCGGGCCGCGATCAGGATGTCGCCTGCCCGGTCGACGCGCCCGTGGTCCGGGTACCGCTCGACCAGCTCGGCGAGCATGCCGTCCGCCTCGGAGAACTCACCGGCCAGGAAGCGGTCGGTGCCGCACCGGAAGAGCCCCTCGGGCACCGGCTCCGCGCCCTCCTCGGCGAGCGCGGCGAACTCCCGGCCGGGCAGCTCCCCGAACAGGGTGGTGAGCGAGCGCAGCCGGTCGAGGGCCGCGCAGGGCTCGTCCCCGCCGATGCCGTCGGCGGCGGCGCTCTGCAGCGCGCCGAGTTCCCCGGGCAGCGCGTCGGCGTAGGAGGAGTCCGGGTAGTCGTCGAGCAGCTCGGTCAGCGGCTCCCCCGCGGTGCCGGTCTGGTCCTGCTCGGCGCGCCGGAGCCCGCAGCCGTGCAGCGGCTCCGGCAGATCCTCCCCGGCCCGGCCGGCGAGCCGTTCGGCCTCCGCCCCGTCGAGCTCGTCGGGCAGCTGCTGGAAGTACCGCAGCGGGTCGAGGGCCGCGCAGTGGTCCTCGCCGGCGCCGCGCGGCGCGGTGGCCGACGCGTAGAGCGCGTCGATCCGGGCCGGCACCTCGCCGGCCGCGTCCGTGTCCGGGTGGGCGGCGCGCACGGCCAGGTACGCGTCGAGCGCCGACCGGTAGTCGGCCGCCGCCGCGTCGTCGAAGGCGGCCGCCTCGGCGGCCCCGGACACGAGCCGGTCGGCGACGGTCAACCGCTCCCGGAGGTCGCTCTCCAGGGCCCGCCGCTGGGCGTCCTCGAACCAGACGACGCTGCCGAGCGGCAGCGCGAGCAGCAGCACCCCGGCGGTGAGCGGCAGCCAGGCGCGGCCGGGGCCGCCGAGGGTCGGTGGCCGGGCGAGCCGCCAGGCGTCGAGCGCGGTGAGCAGCACCCACCCGAGGTAGGCGACGGCCAGGCCGCCGGGAACGCCGTCGGCACCGGCCGGCAGCGCCGCCCACAGCAGCAGGGCGGTGGCCGCCAGGCTGGCGGCGACGCGCGGCCACCGCCGCAGGTAGAGGTAGCCGAGGCCGAGACCGCCGAGGTTGAGCAGCGCGGCGGTGAGCCCGACGCGGGCGTCCCGCGGAACCCCGACGGTCGGCGACCGCCGCGGCGGTGGCGGCGCCGCCACCCCGCCCGACCAGTACGGGTACGCCGCCGGCGGCGGCCCGAAGCCGGGCGGCGGCCCGAAGCCGGGCGGTGGCCCGGGTGCCGCCGGCGGTTCCGCGCGTGGAACGGGCACGGAAGGCGGCGTGCCGGCCCCGGGTGGCCCGGGCGTCGGCCGGGCGGCGGTCGACGCGGACGTGGGCGGCACCGCCGGCGGTGCCGGTATCGGCGGCGAGGCCGCCTTGGGCGGCTCGGCAGCCGGGGTGGTTCTGTCGTGCTCCTCGTCGGTCACGTCCGTCTCCCGGGGGTGAGAGCTACGGGGTGATGCCCCGTCACCAGTGTGCGTCACCACACTGACAGTGAGCGACCACGGGTCGGTTCCCCCGCCCTCGTACCGGTTTCGATCGGTTCCCCGCGGTGACTACCCGGACAGCTCCCACATCAGCAACTCGGCCGCGCCGGCGGCTCGTACGGCCGCCTCGCCGTCGTCCGTCAGCCGGACCGCGTCGCCGGCCGTCAGGGCCACGGCGGGCCCGGTTCCGGTCAACTCGGCCGCGCCGGCGGCCAGGTGGAGGTAGCCGAGGCGCCCGCCGGGAAGCGTCGTCCGCTCGCCGTCGCCGAGCCGTCGCACCCGCAACACCGCCGGGGTGCGCGGCAGCGCGTACGGGATGTCGTCGGCGATCCCCCGCACCACCTCGTAGGCCGGTTCACCGCCCGGCTCGGCGGGGATCAGCCACATCTGGAGGAAGCGGAGCGGCTCGGGGCCGGCGTTGCGTTCCACGTGCCGCACGCCGGCGCCCGCCGTCAGGCGTTGCAGGTCGCCGGGGCGCACGACGGTGGCGCGACCGTCCTCGTCCTCGTGCGTCAGCTCGCCGGAAAGCACCCAGCTGACGATCTCCACGTCCCGGTGCGCGTGCGGGGGGAAGCCCGCGCCGGGTGCCAGCCGCTCCTCGTTGCAGGCGGTCAGCGGGCCGAGGCGGACGTTCTCCGGGTCGTAGTGGTCCGCGAACGAGAAGGCGTGTCGGGTGTCGATCCCGGCGGCCGGATCGCCGCCCCGGAAGCGGTCGGCGGCACGCGTGACGTGAGGCATGCGCCTACGGTATCCATCCGTGCAGTGACCCCCGCCTGGTATGAGTGGGTGGGAAATGAGGCAGGCTGGTCCCGTGTCCGAAGCCGATGAGAAGGCCGAAGCTGAGAAGGCCGATGAGAAGAAGGCGCACGTCGCGACCGTGCGCCGCCTCGAGCAGTCCTCGGGGAAGCTGGCCGCCGCCGCGATCTCGCGGATGGACGAGCAGCTGTCCTGGTATCGCGCGATGCCACCGGAGAACCGCTCCTGGATCGGCCTGGTCGCCCAGGCCGGCATCGCGGCGTTCATCGAGTGGTACCGGCATCCGGACACCCCGCAGGCCATCAGCACCGACGTCTTCGGCACCGCCCCGCGCGAGCTGACCAGGGCGATCACGCTGCGGCAGACCGTGGAGCTGGTGCGGACCACCATCGAGGTGGTGGAGTCGGCGGTCGAGGAGCTGGCGCCGCCGGGTGGGGCGTCGTCGCTGCGGAACGCGCTGCTGGTCTACTCCCGGGAGATCGCCTTCGCCACGGCCCAGGTGTACGCGCAGGCCGCGGAGGCGCGCGGCGCGTGGGACGCGCGCCTGGAGTCGCTGGTGGTGAACGCGGTGGTGTCGGGCGAGGCGGACGAGAGCGACGTGTCGCGGGCCGCCGCCCTCGGCTGGAACACGCCCGAGCACGTGACCGTGGTGCTCGGCAGCGCGCCCAACGGCGACAGCGAGCTGACGGTGGAGGCGATCAGGCGGGCCGCCAGGTATGCCAAGCTCCAGGTGCTGACCGGGGTGCTCGGCAAGCGCCTGGTGGTGATCGCGGGCGGCAGCGACGACCCGGTGCAGGCGGCCAAGGCGCTGATCGGCCCGTTCGCCTCAGGACCCGTGGTGGCCGGCCCCGTGGTGGGTGACCTGCTGGCGGCGACCCGCTCGGCGCAGGCCGCGGCGGCCGGGCTGCGGGCCTGCGCGGCCTGGCCCGACGCGCCGCGCCCGGTGCTGGCGGACGATCTGCTGCCCGAGCGCGCCATGGCGGGTGATCCCGCGGCCCGGCGGCTGCTGGTGGAGGAGATCTACAGACCGCTGCAGGAGGCCGGGTCCGCGCTGCTGGAGACGCTCAGCGTCTATCTGGAGCAGGCGAGCAGTCTGGAGGGCGCCGCGCGGATGCTTTTTGTGCATCCCAACACGGTCAGGTACCGCCTGAGACGTGTGACCGACGTCACCGGATGGCCCCCGTCCGACGTACGCTCGGCCTTCACTCTGCGCGTCGCGCTGATGCTCGGCCGGCTGGCGGACGCCGATTCCGGCATCTAGCCGCCGGCTCGCCGTTTTGTGTGGGAGCTACAAATCCCTCGACTGTTCTTCGTTCTTGCCCCCACCGGCGGTTCACCCGCTGGCCAGGAGAGAGTGAGAGGGTGCTTGTACTCGTCGCTCCCGGCCAGGGTGCCCAGACGCCCGGCTTCCTGAACCCGTGGCTCGAACTCCCGGGCGTCTCCGACCGCCTCGGCGGGTGGTCGGAGACCGCGGGGCTCGACCTCGTCCACTACGGCACGGCGGCCGACGCGGAGGAGATCCGCGACACGGCCGTCGCCCAACCCCTGTTGGTGACCGGCGCGCTGCTGTCGGCGGCCGCGCTGTTCGACGACGACCCCGCCGGCCCGGCCGGCTCCGTGGGTGCCGTCGCCGGGCACAGCGTCGGTGAGCTGCCGGCCGCCGCGATCGCCGGCGTCCTCACCGAGGAGGAGACCCTCGCGCTGGTGCGGCAGCGCGCCACGGCGATGGCCGAGGCCGCCACGGTCACCGAGACCGGCATGGCGGCGGTGCTCGGCGGCGACCCCGAGGAGGTCACCGCGCACCTCGCGAGGCTCGGCCTCACCCCGGCCAACAACAACGGCGGCGGGCAGATCGTCGCGGCCGGCACCATGGAGCAGCTGGCGGCGCTGGCCGCCGACAAGCCGGCCAAGGCGCGGGTCGTGGCGCTGAAGGTGGCGGGCGCCTTCCACACCGAGCACATGGCGCCCGCGGTCGACACGATGCGGGCGGCGTCCGAGGGACTGAAGCCGGCCGATCCGGGCATCCGCTTCGTATCGAACGCCGACGGCGAGGTCGTGGCCGACGGCCAGGAGATCGTGCGCCGTCTGGTGACCCAGGTGTCCAACCCGGTTCGCTGGGACCTGTGCGTGGAGACGTTCCAGCGGCTGGGCATCACCGCCCTGATCGAGCTGTGCCCGGGCGGTACGCTCGCTGGTCTGGCCAAGCGCAACCTCCCCGGGGTGGAGCGGGTGGCCATCAAGAGCCCGAACGATCTGGCAGCGGCCCGCGAGCTGATCGCCGCCCACCGCACGGCGTCCGCACCTACCGCAGAAGCCGCCGAATAGGAGCAGGGACATGTCCGCCACACTGAGGGTCGGGAAGGGCGCGCCCTACGCCCGCATCATGGGCGTCGGCGGGTATCGGCCGACGAGGGTCGTTCCCAACGAGGAGATCCTGAAGTACATAGATTCCTCCGACGAGTGGATCCGGTCCCGCTCGGGAATCGTGACCCGACACTGGGCGGACGAGGACGAGACGGTGGCCGAGATGGCGATCGCCGCCTCCGGCAAGGCCATCGCGGACGCGGGTATCACCGCGGAGCAGGTGGACGCGGTCGTGGTGTCCACCGTCTCCCACTTCCTGCAGACGCCCTCGGTCGCGACCGTGATCGCCCACCGGCTGGGCGCCGGTACGCCGGCCGCGTTCGACATCTCGGCGGCCTGCGCCGGCTTCGGCTACGGGTTGACGGTCGGCAAGGGCCTGATCGTCGACGGCAGCGCCGAGCATGTGCTGGTGATCGGTGTGGAGCGGCTGTCGGACCTCACCGACAAGGAGGACCGGTCCACGGCCTTCCTGTTCGGCGACGGCGCGGGTGCCGTGGTGCTCGGCCCCGCCCAGGAGCCCTCCATGGGCCCCACGGTCTGGGGCTCCGAGGGCGACAAGGCCGACGTCATCGCGCAGACGGTGCCCTGGGACCGCTTCCGGGTCGGCGACCTCGAGGGGCTGCCGGTGGACGCCGAGGGGCAGGTCAAGTTCCCGGCGCTGCGCCAGGAGGGCCAGACGGTCTTCCGCTGGGCCGTCTTCGAGATGGCCAAGGTGGCCCAGCAGGCGCTCGACGCGGCCGGGATCACCGCCAAGGATTTGGACGTCTTCATTCCGCATCAGGCCAACATGCGCATCATCGACTCGATGGTGAAGACCCTCAAACTGCCGGAACATGTCGCGGTCGCCCGCGACATCGAGACCACCGGCAACACCTCCGCCGCCTCCATCCCGCTCGCCATGGAGCGGATGTTGGCGACGGGGCAGGCGAAGAGCGGTGACACCGCCCTCGTCATCGGCTTCGGGGCGGGTCTCGTCTACGCCGCGACGGTCGTTACCCTCCCCTAAGCAAGGTCCGAACAGATCCGCCGGATCACCACCCCGCGGTACCCCACCGCAACACACTGAAGGAGCGCCGCAATGGCTGCCACCAAGGAAGAGATCATCGAGGGTCTCGCCGAGATCGTCAACGAGATCGCCGGCATCCCCACCGAAGAGGTGACGGTGGAGAAGTCGTTCACCGACGACCTCGACGTCGACTCGCTGTCCATGGTCGAGGTGGTCGTCGCCGCTGAGGAGCGCTTCAGCGTCAAGATCCCGGACGACGACGTCAAGGGCCTGAAGACCGTCGGCGACGCCGTCGGCTACATCTTCGACCACCAGAGCTGACCCGGCCTCCAGCGCCTGTCGCCACCCTCGTGGTGGCGGGTCACCACCTTTCCCCGACTAGCGGAGTAAGAAATCCCGTGAACGCGATCAATCGAACGGTGGTTGTCACCGGAGTCGGTGCGACCACACCGCTGGGTGGCGACAGCGCGACGACCTGGGAGGGTCTGCTGGCCGGCCGGTCCGGCGTGCGGGCCCTGACGGAGGAGTGGGCCGCCGACCTTCCGGTGCGGATGGCGGCCGTGGCCGCCGTGGACCCGGCGGACGTGCTGCCCCGTCCGGTGGCGCGGCGCCTCGACAGGTCCGCGCAGTTCGCACTGCTCGCGGCCCGGGAGGCGTGGGCCGACGCGGGCTTCTCCGCTCGGGCCGGCGAGGACGAGTCGGTCGACCCGACCCGGCTCGGCACGGTCATCGCCTCCGGCATCGGCGGTGTGACCACGCTGCTCGACCAGTACGACGTGCTGCGTGAGAAGGGGGCTCGGCGGGTCTCCCCGCACACCGTGCCCATGCTCATGCCCAACAGCCCGGCGGCCAACGTCGGTCTCGAGGTCGGGGCGCAGGCCGGCGTGCACACCCCGGTCAGTGCCTGTGCCTCCGGCGCGGAGGCCGTCGGCTACGCGGCGGAGATGATCCGCACGGGCCGCGCCGACGTGGTGGTGGCCGGTGGCACGGAGGCAGCGATCCATCCGCTGCCGATCGCGGCGTTCGGCAACATGATGGCGATGTCCAAGCAGAACGACGAGCCGGAGCGCGCCTCCCGGCCGTACGACACCGCCCGGGACGGCTTCGTGCTGGGTGAGGGCTCCGGCGTGGTGGTGCTGGAGTCCGCCGAGCACGCCGCGCGGCGTGGTGCCCGGGTCTACTGCGAGCTGCTGGGCCAGGGCTTGTCGTCCGACGCGCACCACATCGCGCAGCCCGAGCCTTCGGGTCGCGGCATCGCGGCGGCGGTGGAGAGCCTGATGGAGAACACCGACCTCAAGCCGGAGCAGCTGTTCCACCTGAACGCGCACGCCACCTCGACGCCGCTGGGCGACATCGCGGAGATCAAGGCGCTGCGTCGGGTGCTGGGCGACGATGTCGACCATGTCGCGGTCTCGGCGACCAAGTCGATGACCGGGCATCTGCTCGGTGGCGCCGGCGGCATCGAGACGGTGGCGACGGCACTGGCCCTCTACCACCGGGTCGCGCCGCCGACGATCAACATCGAGAACCTCGACCCCGAGGTGGACGCGGACGTGGTCCGTGACGAGCCGCGCGAGCTGCCGGGCGGCACCATCGCCGCGATCAACAACTCGTTCGGCTTCGGCGGGCACAACGTGGTGCTGGCGATGCGGACGATCTGATCCACCGTTCGCGTGATTCGGAACCGCCGCCCGGCTGACGTGGGGCGGCGGTTCCGTCGTTCCTGGTTACCCCTTCTTCCCGGAGGGACCGCGTTGGATCGGTCCCACGTAGCGGAAGGGGTGCTCATGCGCATCCACACCATTCCGGCCGCCGCGGCACTGGCCGTGGCGGCCCTCGTCGGCGCGACCGGGCCGGCCGTCGCCGGGACGAGCGTCGGCGGCGACGTCGGGTTCCTCTCGGACCACTGCGACGAGTCGAGCCGGCACAACGACACCCTGGTCTGGACGCCGCCCGGCGCGCAGGCCGCCTCGGCGACGCCGGCCGCCGAGCCCAACGGACGGTGTGGGTTCCTGGGCTCGTTCCACCTCGGCGGCTGACGGCCGCCGGGCTCCCGGCACGCGACGACCCCCGCCCGGTAAGGGCGGGGGTCGTCGGCCGTCAGGGGCTCGCCATCTCAGGGGCTCGCCATCTCAAGGGACGCGGACGACCTGGCCGGCCCAGGAGAGGCCGCCGCCGAAGGCGAAGAGCAGCACCGGCGCCCCGGTCGGGATCTCGCGGCGCTCGATCAGCTTGGACAGGGCGAGCGGCACGGAGGCCGCCGAGGTGTTGCCGGAGACGACCACGTCCTGGGCGACGACGGCCTGGGGCGCGTCGAGCCGCTTGGCGATGGCCTCGATGATCCGCAGGTTGGCCTGGTGGGTGACGATCGCGGCGAGCTCCCGGGGGTGGACGCCGGCCCGCTCGCACGCCTCCCTGGCCAGCGGGGCGAGCTCGGTGGTGGCCCAGCGGAACACGGCCTGGCCGTCCTGGGCGAAGGTGGGGTGCCAGTCGCCCTTGATCCTGACGGCCTCCCGCCGGCCGGGGTCGGAGCCCCAGACGACGGGCCCGATGCCGTCGTCGTGCTCGCTGGCGCCGAGCACGGCGGCGCCGGCGCCGTCGCCGAGCAGCACGCAGGACGAGCGGTCGGTCCAGTCGGTGATGTCGGACATCTTCTCGGCGCCGATGACGAGGGCGTGCCGGGCGGCGCCGGCCCTGATGGCGTGGTCGGCGGTGGCGAGCGCGGTGGTGAAGCCGGCGCAGGCGTTGTTGAGGTCGTAGACCACGGCGCGGGGGATGCCGAGCTCGCCGGCGACCTGGGCCGCGGTGGACGGGGAACGGTCGATGGCGGTGCAGGTGGCGACGATCACCTGGCCGATGTCGGCGGGGTCGACGCCGGCCGCGGCCAACGCCTTCCCCGCGGCGGCGACGGCCAGGTCGGTCACGGACTCGTCCCTGGCGATGTGGCGGGTGGCGATGCCGGTCCGCTGCCGGATCCAGGCGTCGTCGGTGTCGACCATGCCGGCCAGGTCGTCGTTGGTGAGCACATGCTCGGGCTGGTGATGGCCCAGGGCGATGAGGCGAGTCATGACGCACAATATAGCGACCGATCGGTCGGACGCTATACCGGGCCTATGCTGGTCGGCATGAGTCCGCGACACTCGGCGGCCGAGGCCCGCCACACCAGGGAACGGATCATCGAACGCAGCGTGGACCTGGCCTCGGTCGAGGGCCTCGAGGGCCTGACCATCGGCCGCCTCGCGCTGGACCTCGGCATCAGCAAGTCCGGTCTGCTCGGCCACTTCGGCACCAAGGAAGCCCTGCAGCTCGCCGCCCTGGAGCGGGCGGCGGTCGTCTTCAACCGCGAGGTCTGGCGGCCCGCGGCGGACGCCACGCCGGGACTGCCGCGGCTGCGCGGCGTCTGCGCGGCGTGGATCTCCTACCTGGAGCGCGAGGTCTTCCCCGGCGGCTGCCTCTTCGTCAGCTCCACCTTCGAGTACGACGGCCGCGGCGGCCCCGTCCGGGCCCTGCTCCAGCGCCAGTTCCGGGCGTGGGAACTCCGCCTCACGACGGAGGTACGCCGCGCCGTCACCACCGGCGAGCTGCCGCCGGACACCGACGCGGCCCAACTGGTCTTCGAGCTCTACGGCGTGATGATGAGCCTCAACCACGCCATCCAGCTCTACGGCGCCGGCCGCGCCCCCGCCCTGGCGAGGGCGGCCGTGGCCCGCCTGCTGGCCACCTGAACGCGGCCCTCCCTCACTGGGGGGTTTCCCCACCC
>NZ_SMKI01000018.1 GCF_004348415.1 Streptomyces hainanensis | reverse complement strand
CCCCGGACCCGGTTCCGTCCCCGGCCTCCCCGGCACCGCCGGCCCGCTTGCCGACGCCGGCGGGGATGGCACCGTAGGCGGCGGCGAAGAGCAGGGCCGCCAGCACCGCGATGGCCAGCAGGTGCCAGTGGACGGGGAACTCCACGGCCGTGGAGAGGATGCCGAGCGATGCCCCGGCCACCGTGCCGAGGCTGAAGAATCCGTGCAGGGTCGGCAGGACGGTGCGGCCGGTGAGGGACTCCACCCGCGCGCCGTCGATGTTGACGGCGACCTCGCCCGACCCCATGCCCGCGCCGAACAGGGCCAGACCGGCCGTGACCACGGGTGCCGAGGGGATCAGGGCCCCGCACCCGATGACGGCCATGCTGACCACGACCAGCGTCGTCCCGATGCCGATGACCGGCCGGGTGCCGAGGCGGGACACCAGCGCCCCGGAGCTGAGGATGCCGATCATCGAACCGACCGAGAGGCCGAAGAGCACCAGACCCATCTGTGCCGTCGACGCCTCCAACTGGTCGCGGATGTCCGGTGTGCGGGTCACCCACGAGGAGATGGCGATGCCGGGCAGCAGGAAGAAGACGAACAGCGACCGTTGGCGGCGCCGCGTGGCGAGGTCCATGGATGATGTGCTTTCGCGATCGACGACGGGACGGAAGCGCGCGGGCTGCCCACCGAACTTCCATGTACAAACGTACATAGTTTGGGGGAGCGCGGATAGGGAGAGGCGACGGTGACGAGGACCACGGGCACCCCCAACGACCCCACACGCCGGGACCGCATCATCGACGCCGCGCTCACGGTGATCGCGGAGCGCGGCGTCGTCGGCACCACCCACCGGCGGGTCGCGGAGGCGGCCGGCGTGCCGCTCGGGTCGATGACGTACCACTTCGACGGGATGCGGGACCTGCTGGTGGCGGCCTTCACCCGCCTCGCCGAGTCCATGTCCGCCCGCTACCGCGCGCTCCTCGACGCCGCCGAGACGCCGCAGCAGGCCCGCGACGCCGTCGTGGAGATCATCTGCGGACCCGGGCTCGGCACCCCGCGCGAACTGCTGCTGATCTACGAGCTGTACGCCTTCGCCGAACGCACCCCGCCGGTCAAGGACGTGACGCGGGCCTGGATGCGGGCCAGCCGCGTGGCCCTCTCCCGACACTTCGACGCCCGCACCGCCCGCGCACTCGACGCCCTGGTGGAGGGCCTCACCATCCACAACTCCATGGACGCCGACCCGATGGACCGCCGGGACGTGGCGGCGATCGTCGACGCGATCAGCGCCTGACCCGCCACCCGGCGCGTCCCCCCGCCCGGCCGGGGTGGCCGGCACGATCCCACCGCGGGCTACGCGTGTTCACCTGCGTGGCTCCGCGCCCGCCGGCGGCGCGATGTCGGTGGGGACATCGGGCGCGGGCCGACCGCCTGTCCGATTCCGCGCGGCGGGACTTCGATGTTCCTTGATGTCGATGCTGGTAAGAGCGTAGCCTTTGTACGGGCATTGCGTGGGGGAAGAGATCGGCGTGGGTGCTCCTCGCCGACTTCTTGGCGTCGGATGGGGACCGGTGGCAATGGCGAGTTTTGACCGTGATACCGAACTGTGTGAACTCGGGAAGGCGCTCGGGGAAAGCGCCGGCGGAGAGCCCCGAATCGTGCTGGTGGAGGGCGCGATCGGGGTGGGGAAATCACTGCTCCTCGAGGGCTTCGCCTCGTACGCCGCGGAGCGCGGGGCCACCGTGTTGTGGGCCGGGGCCCGCGAGGCCGCGCGGCGGCCCTTCGGGCTGCTCGAGCAGTTGCTCGCCGACGGTGGCTCGCTCGGCGGAGGGGCGGGGCGCCCGTTGGTGACGGCGTGGCCCCGTCGCTGGTCGTCCCGGTCCCGAGAGGTGTACCGGGCGTTCCAGGGGGTGCGCGAGTCGTCGCGGAGCGGACAGTTCGTGATTCTGGTGGACGATGTGGAAGATGCCGACCGCGAGTCGCTCCAGTATCTGTTGCGTACTTTGCGGAATTCTCCGGAATCCAGAATCCTGCTCGTGGTGACAAAAAGTCTCATGCGGGTCCCGAGTTTGGCGTCCCTGCGTACCGAGCTCTTACGTCAACCGGGTTTCCGCAGTATCCGGCTCGCTCCGTTGAGTAAGGACGGGGTGGCCGTAATGATGGCCGACCTGCCGGAAGACGACCGGATCGCCGAGCTGGTGGCGGATTACCACTCGCTCAGCGGTGGAAACCCGTTGATGCTGCGCGCCCTGCTCGAGGACGCCAAGGACGTGTGGGTCCGGGAGCCGGCCTGTGGCGAGCAGCTCGCGGTGGGCCCCGCGTATCTGGAGGCGGTGGTGGCCGGGTTGTACCGGTCGGGCCCGCGAGCTCTGCTGCTGGCGCGGGGGATGGCGATCTTCGGCGCGTGGGCCACGCCCGAACTCCTCGCCGAGCTGCTCGACATCCCGTCCGGCACGTTGCCCGGCCTGCTCCAGGCGCTGGAGGAGGCGGGCCTCCTGGTCGGCTGCGAGCTCCGCCATCACTGCGTGGCGTCCATGTTGTTCGCCGACATGGCGCCGGAGGAGCGGGCCGCGCTGCACCGGCGGGCGGCCGAGCTCCTGCACGCGGCCGCCGCGCCGACCGCGGTGGTGGCCGAGCACCTGCTCGCCTCGCCCGACGAGAAGAGCCCCTGGGAGGTCGCCGTGCTCCAGGAGGCCGCCACCGAGTTGCTGCGGGAGGACCGGCCCGAGGAGGCGATCCGGTACCTGGAGCGCACCCTCGCGGTCTGCTCCGACGAGCAGCAGCGGATCGGCATCCGCATCCGACTGGCCGCGGTGGCCAGGCGGTTGGGGCTCCAGGTGGCGCACCGCCACCTGGAGCTCCCGCTCGCCGCGATGCGCGCGGGGCAGCTCTCCGCCGGGCACCTCGCCTCCCTGGGGCGGCTGTTGGGCGTGTTCGGCCAGATCGGCGAGATGCGGGAGGCCATGTCCCGGCTGCACGCGCTGGCCGCGAACCGGGAACGGGAGGGCGAGGCCGAGGCCCAGATCGAGATGCTGCTGGCCGCCGACGGCCAGCTGTCCTCGGGGATCGCGGCCTCCCCGACGGTGGAGGGCATGCGGCGGGCCGTCGTTCCCTGGACCGCCATGGCCGGGCCCCGCGTCCCCTCCGCGGACGTGGTGGCGGCGGCCGAGGAGGTGCTGCGGCTCACCCGGCTCAGCGACACGACCCTCGACACGTTGATCAACGCCGTCAAGACCGTCGCGCTCAGCGACCGGCCGAGCCGCGCGGTGTACTGGGCCCGGATGTTGGGGCGTGAGGCGGAGGGGCGTCGGGCCTTCGGGTGGCTGTCGCTGTTCGCCAGCATCGAGGCGGCGGCCGCGCTGCGGCTCGGTCGGCTGGCGGAGGCGGAGGCGGCGGCGCTCCGGTGCCTCGACCGGCTCCGGGGGCCGGACGCCGACCTGTTCGCGGCGGCGCCGATCTCGCTGCTGGTGCGCGTCTACACCCTGATGGGGAGTTACGAGGACGCCGCCAGGTCCCTGTCCTGGCAGGCGCCGAAGGAACTCGGCGGGAACCTGCTCGGCGCCTTCTACCGGCGCGCCCAGGGGCACTACTACCTGGCGACCGGGCGGCACCACGCGGCGGTCGGCGAGTTCCTGGCCGTGGGCCGGCAGCTCACCCGCTGGGGCCTGGACGGCGAGCTGGCCCTGCCCTGGCGGGGCGACCTGGCCGAGGCGTTGACGGCCCTGGGGGACCGCAAGCAGGCCGAGCGGTACGCGGCGCAGCAGATTGACATGATGCCGGACTCCGGCTCGCTCGCCCACCAGCTCCGCCTCCAGGCCCTGGGCCGCACCCCCCGCCGCCGGGCGATGCTGCTCACCCAGGCGGCCGAGCTGCTGGCGGTCTCCGAGGACGTGGTCGACTACGGCCAGACGCTCGTGGACCTCGGGCTCGCCCAACGGGCGCTCGGCGAGGACGAGCAGGCGGAGGCGACGCTGGAGCGTGCCTGGCAGCTGGCCGCCGAGCACGACATGGGGCATCTGCGCCGGCTGATCGAGGACCGGACGGTGGCCTCGGACGAGCCGGGCCGGCAGGCGAGGCTCAGCGACTCCGAACGGCGGGTGGCGGTGCTGGCCCTGGAGGGGCAGACCAACCGGGAGATCGCGGCGGCGCTGTTCGTCACCGTGAGCACGGTGGAACAGCATCTGACGCGGGTCTACCGGAAGTTCGGCCTCCAGGGCCGGCACGACCTGGTGCGGGTGCCGGAACTCGCCAGGGTTGCGGCGGCGGGTGGCGCGTAGGGCCGGCCCGGCCGGCCTAGTCGGCCGTGCCGGGCCACCCGGCGTCGGCTCCGTACGCGGCCACCAGCCGGGCGTCGAGCGTCTCCCTGGTGGTCGTGTACTCCTGCGGGCCCACGGACTCCAGCGCCGTCGCCGCCAGGGCGCAGCCGAGGCGGGCGGCGCCCACCAGGGGGAGTCCGCGGGCGAGGCCGGCGAGGAACCCGGCGCGGAACGCGTCACCGGCGCCGGTGGGCTCCGCGACCTCGGTCACCCGCACCGCCGGCACGACGACCGGCGGCCGGCCGGCCTGTTCGACGCGCGCCCCGGCGCCGCCCAGGGTGGTGACCCAGGCGCCGACCCGGTCCAGGACCGCGGCACGCCGCAGGCCGGTCCGCTCGATGAGCTGGTGTGCCTCGTACTCGTTGGTGAACAGCCAGCGGGCGCCGGTGACCAACTCCGTGATCTCGTCGGGGCGTAGCCGCGACAGCTGTTGGGAGGGGTCGGCGGCGAAGGGGATGCCGAGCTCCCGGCACTGGGCCGTGTGGCGCAGCATGGCGTCGGGGTCGTTGGGGGAGACCAGCACGAGGTCGAGGCCGCCGACGCGGTCGACGACCGGCCGCAGGTCGATGGAGGCCGCGTCGCGCATGGCGCCGGTGTGGAAGGCGGCGATCTGGTTCAACCGCCGGTCCGTCAGGCAGATGAAGCGCGCGCTGGCCCGGGTGGGCGAGACGTGCACGGACTCGGTGTCGACGCCGTGCTCCTTGAGCCGGACCCGGTACTCGGCGAAGTCGTTGCCGACGGAGCCGACCAGGACGGGCGTCAGGCCCAGGTTGCCGAGGCCGTAGGCGATGTTGGCGGCGGTGCCGCCGCGGCGGACCTCGAGGTCGTCGACCAGGAACGACAGGGAGATCTTGTCGAGTTGGTCGGGGATGAGCTGTTCGGTGAAACTGCCGGCGAACCGCATCAGGTGGTCGGTCGCGATGGAGCCGGTGACGGCGATGCGCATGTCAGCTCCCGGCGGCGGTGCGGAGGGCGTCGACGCGGTCGGTGCGTTCCCAGGTGAAGTCGGCCAGTTCGCGGCCGAAGTGGCCGTAGGCGGCGGTCTGGGCGTAGATCGGGCGCAGCAGGTCGAGGTCGCGGATGATGGCGGCCGGGCGGAGGTCGAAGACCTCGGTGATGGCCTGCTCGATCCGCTCGACCGGTGCGGTGGCGGTACCGAAGGTCTCCACGAACAGACCCACCGGCTCGGCCTTGCCGATCGCATAGGCGACCTGGACCTCGCAACGGCTGGCCAACCCGGCCGCCACCACGTTCTTCGCCACCCACCGCATCGCGTAGGCCGCCGAACGGTCCACCTTCGACGGATCCTTCCCCGAGAACGCGCCACCACCGTGCCGGGCCATCCCACCATAGGTGTCGATGATGATCTTCCGACCCGTCAACCCCGCGTCGCCCATCGGGCCACCGATCTCGAACCGGCCGGTCGGATTCACCAGCAGCCGGTAGCCCTCGGTGTCCAGCTTGATGCCGTCGGTCAGCAGGGCCTTGAGCTCGGGTTCGACCACGAACTCCTGGATGTCCGGCGCGAGCAACGACTCCAGATCGATGTCCGAAGCGTGCTGCGAGGACACCACCACCGTGTCCAGACGCACCGCCTTGTCACCGTCGTACTCGATGGTCACCTGCGTCTTGCCGTCCGGTCGCAGGTAGGGGATCGTGCCGTTCTTCCGCACATCGGAAAGCCGGCTGGAAAGCCGGTGCGCCAACCGGATCGGCAACGGCATCAACTCGGGCGTCTCATCGCACGCGTACCCGAACATCAAGCCCTGATCGCCCGCACCCTGCCGATCCAACTCGTCCTCGTCACCCTCGACCCGGGACTCGTAGGCACTGTCCACCCCCTGCGCGATGTCCGGCGACTGCGCGCCGATCGACACCGACACACCACAGGAAGCACCGTCGAACCCCTTCTTCGAGGAGTCGTAGCCGATCCCCAGGATCGTCTCGCGCACCAACGACGCGATGTCCGCGTAGGCCGAGGTGGTGACCTCACCGGCCACATGCACCAACCCCGTGGTGATCATGGTCTCCACCGCCACCCGCGAGGACGGATCCTCGGAAAGCAACGCGTCGAGAATGGCGTCACTGATCTGGTCGGCGATCTTGTCAGGATGACCCTCGGTCACAGACTCCGAGGTGAACAGACGGCGGGACACATCGCTCCCTGAGGTTGCAGCGGCTGCTGACTGAACTGAGACGACCGCCCGCACCCAAGGTGAACGGCCGGCGCCAATCCTAGCCGGAGGAAGGCCGGGACGAACCGAAGGCTCGGCCACGAACGCGGCGGCCCCCGGCTCCCCCACCCTAGCCCGACCGGCCGGGTCGCGGGGAGAGCGGACCGCACTGCGAGACGCGCCCGGCCGTGCGCCCCCGGCTCACCCGCCCGGCCGGACTACGGCCAGTGCCGCGCCACCACGTCCCAGACGCGATCGGCGAGCGCTTCCTTGGGGCCGTGCGGGACCTCCGTCTCCGCTCCCCCGGCCTCCAGGATCACCGCCTCGTTCTCCTCGGTGCCGAAGGCGATGCCCTCGCCCACCCGGTTCACCACCAGGATGTCGCAGCCCTTCCTGGCCAGCTTGGCGCGGCCGTTGGGGAGCACGTCCTCCGTCTCGGCGGCGAAGCCGACCACCAGCTGGCCGGCGGGCCGGTCGGCGGCCAGCTCGGCGAGTATGTCGGGGTTGCGGACCAGGGCGATGGGCTCCGGCTCCCGGTCGTCGCGCTTCTTGATCTTCTGGGTGGCCCGGCTGGCCGGCCGGAAGTCGGCGACGGCGGCGGCCATCACCACCGCGTCGGCCTCGGCAGCCGCCTTGTGGACCGCGTCCCGCAGTTCCTCGGTGGTGCTGACCGGGACCACCGTGACGCCGGCCGGGTCGGGAAGCGCGGTGTTGGCCGCGACCAGGGTGACGGCCGCGCCCCGGGCGGCGGCGGTGCGGGCGAGCGCGTAGCCCTGCTTGCCGGACGACCTGTTGCCCAGGTAGCGGACCGGGTCGAGCGGCTCCCGGGTGCCACCGGCGCTGATCACCACCCGGCGGCCGGCCAGGTCACGGGCGGACCCGGCGGCGCCCCGCTCCAGCACCCGGCGGCAGAAGGCGAGGATCGCGGCCGGGTCCGGCAGCCGGCCCCGGCCCGTGTCGGCGCCGGTCAGCCGGCCGACGGCCGGCTCGATCACCAGGGCGCCGCGGCGACGCAGGGTGGCCACGTTCTCCTGGGTGGCGGGGTGCTCCCACATCTCGGTGTGCATCGCGGGTGCGAAGACGACCGGGCAGCGGGCGGTGAGCAGCACGTTGGTCAGCAGGTCGTCGGCGCGGCCGCCGGCGGCGCGGGCCAGCACGTCGGCCGTGGCCGGGGCGATCACCACCAGGTCGGCCGACTGGCCGATCCTGACGTGCGGCACCTCGTGCACGTCGTCCCAGACCTCGGTGGCCACCGGTCGGCCCGAGAGCGCCGCCCAGGTCGGGGCGCCGACGAAGCGCAGCGCGGAGGCGGTGGGCACCACGCGCACCCCGTGTCCCGACTCGGTGAACAGCCGCAGCAACTCGCACGCCTTGTAGGCGGCGATGCCGCCGCCCACCCCGAGGACGATCTCCGGCCGGCCCATCACGCGCCCCTTCCCGCGCCGCCCCGGCGGCGCGCCCCTCGACTCCCGTGCCCTCCCATCCTGCACCACGGCACCGCGGCACACGACGGGCCCGGTGGCGTGACGCCACCGGGCCCGGAAGTCTCGCCGAACGCTCCGCTAGTCGGCCGCGCCCTCGACGGGCTCGGAGGTGAGCAGACCCGCGTTGATCTCGCGCAGTGCGATCGACAGCGGCTTCTCGTGCACGTGGGTGTCGACCAGCGGGCCGACGTACTCCAGCAGGCCCTCGCCGAGCTGCGAGTAGTACGCGTTGATCTGACGCGCCCGCTTGGCGGCGTAGATCACCAGGCTGTACTTGGAGTCCGTCGCCTCGAGCAGCTCATCGATCGGCGGGTTGATGATGCCCTCGGGCGTGGTGATGGGAGAGGACACGCTCTGCCTTCCACTGGGAGTCTGGGGAGGGCCCCCCTCTTGACAGGTCAGGGCTCTGTACCTAGTTAACGAATCAAGGCTAGCAGCTCGGTGACGACGTCCTCGACCGAGGTGTTCACCAGGGTGGTGTCGAACTCGGGCTCGGCCGCCAGCTCCGTGCGGGCGGCCGCCAGCCGGCGCTCGATCACCTCGGGGGGCTCGGTGCCGCGGCCGGTGAGCCGGCGGACCAACTCCTCCCAGCTGGGCGGCGCAAGGAACACCAGCCGGGCCTCCGGCATGGTCTCCCGGATCTGTCGGGCGCCCTGGAGGTCGATCTCGAGGAGGACGGGATCCCCCGCCTCGAGCCGGTGCTGCACGGCACGACGCGGGGTTCCGTAGCGGTTGCCGGCGAACTCGGCCCACTCCAGCAGTTCGCCGTTGGCGACCAGCTTGTCGAACTCCTCGTCGTCCACGAAGTAGTACTGAACACCGTGCCGCTCGCCGGGGCGGGGGTGCCGCGTGGTGGCGGACACGGACAGCCACACCTCTGGGTGGGCTTTGCGCAAATGAGCGACGACCGTGCTCTTGCCGACCCCGGAGGGGCCGGAGAGCACGGTCAGTCGCGGACGATCGGTCATGCGGCGATTATCCCGGTTCCCGAAGGTAGGGAAAACCTCAGCTCTTGCTGGCGCCGAACTCGCGCTCGAGCGCGGCGATCTGGTTGGAGCCGAGCCCTCGGACCCGGCGGCTCTCGGAGATGCCGAGCCGCTCCATGATCTGGCGAGCGCGAACCTTGCCGACGCCAGGCATCGACTCCAGCAGCGCGCTGACCTTCATCTTGCCGATGACATCGTTCTCCTGGCCCTGCTTGATGACCTCCTGCAGGGAGGCGCCGGAGTGCTTGAGCCGATTCTTGACCTCGGCGCGCTCCCGGCGAGCCGCGGCGGCCTTCTGAAGCGCGGCTGCGCGCTGTTCAGGGGTAAGGGGCGGAAGAGCCACGCCTACGTCACCTCGGGTATCGAACTGTCGGATACGGAACGGTGAGGAACCTAGTAGCCCCGCACCGGCGGAGCAACGAGCAACGCGCTCGGGGCTCCGCTCTCGACGGAGACTAGCGGCCACCACCGCGATTAGTCAGCGAGAATCGACAAAAAGTCCAGGTCAGCTGGAGATCGCCGACCACATTTCCGACATATCCATACGGAGTTTGCGGGAACGACCCACTTGATCACGCTCCGGAGCCGGCGAACCGCGCGATCTCCGCCGCCTCACGCGCCGCCGCGGCACGCAGTGCCACCGGATCAGGGCCGTGCCGCAGCACGCCACGGCTCACACTGGGCAGCACCTGCCCCACGGCGGAGCCGAAGACCCGCGGCAGGTCCGCGGCGGTGGCCCCCTGCGCGCCCACACCGGGGGCCAACAGCGGCCCGCCGAAGGACAGGTCGGCGCCGGTCTCGCCCACCGTGGCACCCACCACGGCGCCGAACGAGCCGAGCGGGGCGCCGGCGGCCAGCTCGGCCGCGTTCTCCTCGCGCAGCCGGTCCAGAACGGTCTGGGCCACCGTGGGGCCGGCGGCGGTGACCGCGGTCTGCACCTCGGCGCCCTCCGGGTTGGAGGTGAGCGCCAGCACGAAGACGCCCCGACCGCCTGCCCTGGCCAGGTCGAGTGCCGGGCGCAGCGAACCGTAGCCGAGGTAGGGGCTGACGGTGATGGCGTCGGCGGCCAGCGGGGCGTCCGGCGCCAGGTGGGCGGCGGCGTAGGCGGCCATGGTGGAGCCGATGTCGCCGCGCTTGACGTCGAGCAGCACCAGGGCGCCGGCGGCCCGGGCGTCGGCGACGGTGCGCTCCAGCACGGCGACGCCGCGGGAGCCGAAGCGCTCGAAGAAGGCGGACTGGGGCTTGAGGACGGCCACGTGCTCGGCGAGCGCGTCGACGGCCGTGGCGGCGAACCGCTCCAGGCCGGCGACGTCGTCGCCGAGCCCCCAGGCGGTCAGCAGCGAGGGGTGCGGGTCGATGCCCACGCAGAGCGGGCCGCGCGCGTCCATGGCCCGGCGCAGCCGGGTGCCGAAGGGCTCGGGAGCGCTCACTTCTTCTTCTCCTCCTCCGCGGCGCCCGCGCCGACGGCGTCGGCGAGGGTCGGGTACGGGCTGGCGGCCAGCCGCTCGGCGAGGCCGCGGTGGATGGCGCGGGCCCAGCCGGGCCCGGCGTAGACGAAGCCGGTGTAGCCCTGGACCAGGGTGGCGCCGGCCAGCACCCGCTCCCAGGCGTCGTCCGCGGTCTCGACGCCGCCGACGCCGATCAGCGTGACCCGGTCGCCGACGCGGCGGTGGAGCCGCCGCAGCACGGCGAGCGAGTGCTCCCGGAGCGGGGCGCCGGAGAGGCCGCCGGCGCCGAGCGCGGCGACCTGGTCGGCCGGGGTGGCGAGGCCGTCGCGGGCGATGGTGGTGTTGGTGGCGATGACGCCGTCGAGGCCGAGGTCGAGCGCGAGGTCGGCGACCGCGTCCACGTCCTCGTCGGCCAGGTCGGGCGCGATCTTGACCAGCAGCGGGACCCGGCGGTCCGGCACCGCGCGGTCCGCGGCCGCGCGCACGGCGGTCAGCAGCGGGCGCAGCCGCTCGGTGGCCTGGAGGTCGCGCAGCCCGGGGGTGTTGGGCGAGGAGACGTTGACCACCAGGTAGTCGGCGTGGGCGGCCAGCCGTTCGGTGCTGGTGACGTAGTCGGCGATCGCCTCCGATTCGGGGACGGCCTTGGTCTTGCCGATGTTGACGCCGAGGACCGGCCTGACCCGGCGGCCGCGCCTGGCGAGCCGGGCGGCGACGGCGGCCGAGCCCTCGTTGTTGAAGCCCATCCGGTTGACGAGGGCGCGGTCGGCGAGCAGCCGGAAGAGCCGCTTCGGCGGGTTGCCGGGCTGCGGCTCGCCGGTGACGGTGCCGATCTCGACGTGGTCGAAGCCCAGCATCGCCAGTCCTTCGACGCCGACCGCGTTCTTGTCGAAGCCGGCGGCGAGCCCGAACGGGCCCGGCATCTCGCGCCCCAGGGCCCGCACCCGCAGGTTGGGGTGCCTGCGGGCGTACGCGCCGCGCACGGCGGCGCGCAGCCCGGGGACGCGCGCCACCGCGCGGATCAGCGCGAAGGCCAGCCGGTGGGCGCGCTCGGCGTCGATCCGGCAGAGGACGGTGCGGTACAGCAGGTCGTACGGGGTCATCCGGCTCACCGGTTCCGCGCCTCGACCAGCTGGCTGGCGTGCTCCTGGAGGGCGCGGACGCCGACCTCGCCGCGGGTGAGCGCGTCGATGCCCTGGACCGCGGCGGCCAGCGCCTGGACCGTGGTCAGGCAGGGGATGCCGCGGGCGACGGCCGCGGTGCGGATGTCGTAGCCGTCGAGCCGACCGCCCGTGCCGTAGGGGGTGTTGACGATGAGGTCGACCTGGCCCTCGTGGATCAGCTGGACGATGGTGGGCTCGCCGTTCGGGCCCTCGCCCTCGATCTGCTTGCGCACCACGGTGGCGTGGATCCCGTTCCGCTTGAGCACCTCGGCGGTGCCCGAGGTGGCCAGCAGCTCGAAGCCGTGCTCGACCAGGGCGCGGGCCGGGAAGATCATGGCCCGCTTGTCGCGGTTGGCGACCGAGACGAAGGCCCGCCCCTTGGTGGGCAGCGCGCCGTAGGCGCCGGCCTGGGACTTGGCGTAGGCGGTGCCGAAGGCGGAGTCGATGCCCATGACCTCGCCGGTGGAGCGCATCTCGGGCCCGAGCACCGTGTCGACGCCGCGGCCGTGCACGTCCCGGAACCGGGACCAGGGCATCACGGCCTCCTTGACGGAGATCGGCGCGTCGAGCGGGAGCGTGCCGCCGTCGCCGTGGGCCGGGAGCATGCCCTCGGCCCGCAGCTCGGCGATGGTGGCGCCCAGCGAGATCCGGGCGGCGGCCTTGGCCAGCGGCACGGCGGTCGCCTTGGAGGTGAAGGGCACGGTGCGGGAGGCGCGGGGGTTGGCCTCGAGCACGTAGAGGATGTCGCCGGCGAGGGCGAACTGGATGTTGATCAGGCCGCGGACGCCGACGCCGGCCGCGATGGCCTCGGTGGAGGCGCGCAGCCGCTTGATGTCGTGGCCGCCCAGGGTGATGGGCGGCAGCGCGCAGGCGGAGTCGCCGGAGTGGATGCCGGCCTCCTCGATGTGCTCCATGACGCCGCCGAGGTAGAGCTCGGTGCCGTCGTAGAGGGCGTCGACGTCGATCTCGATGGCGTCGTCGAGGAACCGGTCGATGAGCACCGGGTGTTCGGAGACCAGGCCGGCGTGCTGGGCGAGGTACTCGGCGAGCGAGGGCTCGTCGTAGACGATCCGCATGCCGCGGCCGCCGAGCACGTAGCTGGGGCGGACCATCACCGGGTAGCCGATGCCGGCGGCGATGGCCTTGGCCTCGTCGAAGGAGAAGGCGGTGCCGTACTTGGGGGCGGGGAGCCCGGCCTCGGCGAGCACCCGGCCGAACGCGCCGCGCTCCTCGGCCAGGTTGATGGCCTCGGGCGAGGTGCCGACGATCGGCACGCCGTTGTCCTTGAGCGCCTGGGCGAGGCCGAGCGGGGTCTGGCCGCCGAGTTGGACGATGACGCCGGCGATCGGCCCCGCCTGGGACTCGGCGTGCACGATCTCCAGCACGTCCTCCAGGGTGAGCGGCTCGAAGTAGAGCCGGTCGGAGGTGTCGTAGTCGGTGGAGACGGTCTCCGGGTTGCAGTTGACCATCACGGTCTCGTAGCCGGCCTCGCTGAGGGCGAAGCAGGCGTGCACGCAGGAGTAGTCGAACTCGATGCCCTGGCCGATCCGGTTGGGCCCGGAGCCGAGGATGATCACGGCGGGCCGCTCGCGGGGAGTGACCTCGGTCTCCTCGTCGTAGGACGAGTAGAGGTAGGGGGTACGGGCGGCGAACTCGGCGGCGCAGGTGTCCACCGTCTTGTAGACGGGGCGCACGCCGAGCGCGTGCCGCACCTCGCGCACCACGTCCTCGCGGAGATCGCGGATGCCGGCGATCTGGGCGTCCGAGAAGCCGTGCCGCTTGGCCTCGGCCAGCAGCTCGGCGGTGAGCTGCTCGGCGGCGGCCAGCTCGTCGGCGACCTCACGGATGAGGAAGAGCTGGTCGACGAACCACGGGTCGATGCGGGTGGCCTCGAAGACCTGTTCGGGGGTGGCACCGGCCCGGATGGCGGCCATCACGGTACCCAGCCGGCCGTCGGTGGGCACGGCGGCCGTGGCCAGCAGCCCGGGCACCTCCTCCGGGGTGCCGGGGGCGCCGGAGAAGTCGAACGGGGCGCCCTTCTTCTCCACGGAGCGCAGCGCCTTCTGCAGCGCCTCGGTGAAGTTGCGGCCGATGGCCATGGCCTCGCCGACCGACTTCATGGTGGTGGTGAGGCTCGAGTCGGCGGCCGGGAACTTCTCGAACGCGAATCGCGGGACCTTGACCACCACGTAGTCGAGGGTGGGCTCGAAGGAGGCCGGGGTCTCCTCGGTGATGTCGTTGGGGATCTCGTCCAGCGTGTAGCCGATGGCGAGCCGGGCGGCGATCTTCGCGATCGGGAAGCCGGTGGCCTTGGAGGCGAGCGCGGAGGAGCGGGAGACCCGGGGGTTCATCTCGATGACCACGATCCGGCCGTCGTCCGGGTCGACGGCGAACTGGATGTTGCAGCCGCCGGTGTCGACGCCGACCTCGCGGATCACGGCGATGCCGATGTCGCGGAGGATCTGGTACTCGCGGTCGGTGAGGGTCATCGCGGGCGCCACGGTGATCGAGTCGCCGGTGTGCACGCCCATCGGGTCGAGGTTCTCGATGGAGCAGACGACGACCACGTTGTCGTTGCGGTCGCGCATCAGCTCCAGCTCGTACTCCTTCCAGCCGAGGATGGACTCCTCCAGGAGCACCTCGGTGGTGGGCGAGAGCGCGAGGCCCTGGCCGGCGATCCGGCGCAGCTCGTCCTCGTCGTGGGCGAAGCCGGAGCCGGCGCCGCCCATGGTGAAGGAGGGGCGGACGACGACCGGGTAGCCGCCGAGCTCCGTGACGCCGGCCAGCACGTCGTCCATCGAGTGGCAGATCACGGAGCGTGCGGACTCGCCGTGCCCGGTGGCCTGGCGGACGGCCTCGACGACGCCCTTGAACTTCTCGCGGTCCTCGCCCTTGGCGATGGCCTCGACGCTGGCGCCGATCAGCTCCACGCCGTGGGCGGCGAGGGTGCCGGACTCGTGCAGCGCGATCGCGGTGTTGAGCGCGGTCTGGCCGCCGAGGGTGGGCAGCAGGGCGTCGGGGCGCTCCTTGGCGATGATCTTCTCGACGTACTCCGGGGTGATCGGCTCGATGTAGGTGGCGTCGGCGATCTCCGGGTCGGTCATGATCGTGGCCGGGTTGGAGTTGACCAGGATGACGCGCAGGCCCTCGGCCTTGAGCACGCGGCAGGCCTGGGTGCCGGAGTAGTCGAACTCGGCGGCCTGGCCGATGACGATCGGGCCGGAGCCGATGACCAGAACGGACTGGATATCGGTGCGCTTAGGCACGCTGGCCCTCCATCAGGACTGTGTTCATCAAAGACGTGAAGCGGTCGAACAGGTAGGCGGCATCGTGCGGGCCCGCCGCCGCTTCGGGGTGGTACTGGACGCTGAAGGCCGGCCGGTCGAGCAGCCGCAGCCCCTCGACGACGTCGTCGTTGAGGCAGACGTGGGAGACCTCGACCCGGCCGTAGGGGGTGTCGGAGACGCGGTCGAGCGGTGCGTCGACGGCGAAGCCGTGGTTGTGGGCGGTCACCTCGACCTTGCCGGTGGTCAGGTCCTTGACCGGCTGGTTGATGCCGCGGTGGCCGTACTTCAGCTTGAAGGTGCCGAAGCCGAGCGCGCGGCCGAGGATCTGGTTGCCGAAGCAGATGCCGAAGAGCGGGGTGGAGCGCTCCAGCACGCCGCGCATCAGCGCGACGGCGTGGTCGGCGGTGGCCGGGTCGCCGGGGCCGTTGGAGAAGAAGACCCCGTCGGGCGCGACGGCGTAGACGTCCTCCAGGGTGGCGGTGGCCGGCAGCACGTGCACCTCGATGCCGCGCTGGGCCATCCGGTGCGGCGTCATGCCCTTGATGCCGAGGTCGACGGCGGCCACGGTGAACCGCTTCTCGCCGATGGCCGGCACCACGTAGGGCTCGGTGGTGGCGACCTCGGGCGCCAGGTCGGCGCCGGCCATCTGGGGCGCGGACCGCACCCTGGCCAGCAGCGCGGCCTCGTCGGCGGCGGCCTCCGCGCCGGAGAAGATCCCGGCCCGCATGGCGCCCCGCTCACGCAGGTGGCGGGTGAGGGCGCGGGTGTCGACGCCGCTGATCCCGACGACGCCCTGGGCGGTCAGCTCGTCCTCGAGCGAGCGCCTGGCCCGCCAGTTGGAGTGGCGGCGCGCGGGGTCGCGGACGACGTAGCCGGCGACCCAGATGCGCCGGGACTCGGGGTCCTCGTCGTTGACGCCGGTGTTGCCGATGTGCGGGGCGGTCATCACGACCAGCTGGCGGTGGTACGAGGGGTCGGTCAGGGTCTCCTGGTAGCCGGTCATGCCGGTGGAGAAGACGGCCTCGCCGACGGTCTCGCCCCGCGCGCCGTAGGCCTGCCCGCGGAAGGTGCGGCCGTCCTCGAGGACGAGCACCGCCGGGGTGCGCTCTGCGGTGCGGGTGGTGGCGGTCATCGGACGCCCTCCTTGTCGTGCCTGGGGTCGTGCGGTGCGGGGGCGGCTTCCGCCGCGGCGGCGTCTGCCGGCTCGGCGGGCTCGGCGGGCTCGCCCGGCGTGTGGCTGCCGAGGATCTCGATCCAGCGGGCGTGCTCGGCCGAGCGGTCGGCGCGGAAGCCGGAGTCGAGCAGCCGCTCGCCGTGCTGCCAGGTGATCACCAGCAGCCCGCCCTCGGTGAGGACCTTGCCGGCGATGCCCTTCTCGGGGCGCGCGCCGCGGATCCGGTCGGCCGGGATCAGGAAGTCCCCGGCGCCCGGCCTGACCACGGTCACGCCCTCCTCGGTCAGGGTCAGCACGGCGCGGCTGCGGGCGCCGAGACCGTGGGCGGCGATCCGGTCGAGCCACTGTCCCGCCGTGGTCGAGCCGTGGTAGCGGCCGGCCATCCGCAGCCGGGCAGGACCCGGCTCGGCGGGCGGCGCCGGCAGCTCGGGCAGGTCGCCCTGGAGTGTGGCGCGCCACTTCCAGCCCTCGCGCATCAGCCAGTAGACGAGGGCGACGAACAGCAGCAGCCCGACGACCCAGGCGATGCGGGCGCCCCAGTCGGTGACCTCCTGCGACCTGCGGACGGTCTCCGCGCCGTCCTCCGAGGTGAGCGCGGTCCGCAGGGGATTCAACAGCGCGGCGTTCATACCAGCTTCCCGTCCATGAGCGTTGCCCGGCCCCGCAGGAAGGTGTGCGTCACCCGGCCCGGCAGCTCGCGGCCCCGGTACGGGGTGTTGCGGCTGCGGGAGGCGAACGCGGCGGGGTCCACCTCTCCACGGTAGGCGGGGTCGAGCAGAGTGAGGTTGGCGGGCTCGCCGACCTCGACGGGGCGGCCGTGGCCGGCCAGCCGCCCGATGGCCGCGGGTCGGAAGGACATCCGGTCGGCGACACCGGCCCAGTCGAGGAGACCGGTCTCCACCATGGTGTGCTGCACGACGGACAGCGCCGTCTCCAGGCCGACCATCCCCATGGCGGCCGCGCCCCACTCGCAGTCCTTGTCCTCGTGCGGGTGCGGGGCGTGGTCGGTGGCGACGCAGTCGATGGTGCCGTCGGCCAGTGCCTCACGCAGCGCCAGCACGTCCTCCTCGGTGCGCAGCGGCGGGTTGACCTTGAAGACCGGGTCGTAGGAGCGGACCAGCTCGTCGGTGAGCAGCAGGTGGTGCGGGGTGACCTCGGCGGTGACCTGCCAGCCCTTGGACTTGGCCCAGCGCACCAGCTCGACGGAGCCCGCGGTGGAGAGGTGGCAGATGTGCACCCGGGAGCCGACGTGGGCGGCCAGCAGCACGTCGCGGGCGATGATCGCCTCCTCGGCGACGGCCGGCCAGCCGCCGAGGCCGAGCTCGGCGGAGACGGCGCCCTCGTTCATCTGGGCGCCCTCGGTGAGCCGCGGCTCCTGGGCGTGCTGGGCGATCACGCCGTCGAACGCCTTCACGTACTCCAACGCCCGGCGCATGATCACGGCGTCGTCCACGCACTTGCCGTCGTCCGAGAAGACGACGACGCCGGCGGCCGAGTCGTGCATGGCGCCGAGCTCGGCGAGCTGCCGGCCGCCGAGGCCCACGGTGACGGCGCCGACCGGCTGGACGTCGCAGTAGCCGGACTCGCGGCCGAGCCGCCAGACCTGCTCGACCACGCCCGCGGTGTCGGCGACCGGGAAGGTGTTGGCCATGGCGTGCACGGCGGTGAAGCCGCCGGCGGCGGCGGCCCTGGTGCCGGTGAGGACGGTCTCGGAGTCCTCGCGGCCCGGCTCGCGCAGGTGGGTGTGCAGGTCGACCAGGCCGGGGAGCAGGACGAGGCCGTCGGCCTCCACCACCCGGGCGTCGCTCCCGGCTTCGAGAGCGCCGCCGATCCGGGCGACGGTCCCGCCCTCGATCAGCACGTCCTGCGGGGCGCCGCCGAGGATCCTCGCGTCGCGGATCAGGGTGCGCGCGGTGTTCTCGCTCATGCCTGGCTGTTCTCCTCGGTGGTGCGGGTGCCGACGGCGGGCTCGGAGCCGCCGAGCAGCAGGTACAGGACGGCCATCCGGACGCTGACGCCGCCCGACACCTGCTCGACGGCGGTGCAGCGGGGCGAGTCGGCGACCTCGGCGGTGATCTCCATGCCGCGGTTCATGGGGCCCGGGTGCATCACGACGGCGTGCTCGGGCATCCGCGCCATGCGGGCGCCGTGCAGCCCGTAACGGCGGGCGTACTCACGCTCGGTGGGGAAGAACGCGTCGTTCATCCGCTCGCGCTGGACGCGGAGCATCATCACGGCGTCGGACTTGGCCAGCACCGCGTCCAGGTCGTAGTCGACGGCGCAGGGCCAGCGCTCCACGCCCACCGGCAGCAGGGTGGGCGGGCCGACGACGGTGACCTCGGCGCCGAGGGTGGTGAGCAGCCGGACGTTGGAACGGGCCACCCGGCTGTGCAGGATGTCGCCGACGATGGTGATCCGGCGGCCGGCGAGGTCGGCGCCGAGACCGCGGTCCCGGCCGCCGACCAGGCGGCGGCGCAGCGTGAGCGCGTCGAGCAGCGCCTGGGTGGGGTGCTCGTGGGTGCCGTCGCCCGCGTTGACGACGCAGCCGCCGATCCAGCCCGAGGTGGCGAGCCGGTGCGGGGCGCCGGAGTCGTGGTGCCGGATGACGACGGCGTCCGCGCCCATCGCCTCCAGCGTGAGCGCGGTGTCCTTCAGGGACTCGCCCTTGGAGACCGAGGAGCCCTTGGCGGAGAAGTTGATCACGTCGGCGGAGAGCCGCTTGGCCGCGGCCTCGAAGGAGATCCGGGTGCGGGTCGAGTCCTCGAAGAAGAGGTTGACCACCGTGCGGCCGCGCAGGGTCGGGAGCTTCTTGATCGGCCGGTCGGCCACGCGGGCCAACTCCTCGGCGGTGTCCAGCACGAGGAGGGCGTCGTCGCGGGAGAGATCGGCGGCCGAGATGAGGTGACGCTTCATCAGGTGCCTTCCGTGTGGTTCGTGGGAAGCGTGCGGGCGTGCCGGCATGCCGGGGCCCGGGTGGGGCTCGGCTGACTGCCGGCGCGCTAGCGCTCGGCCGCGGGGGCGTGCTCGCGCACGCCGAGGAGCACGCCGTCGCGGCCGTCCTCCTCCTGGAGCAGGACGCGGACGGTCTCGCGCAGCGAGGTGGGGATGTTCTTGCCGACGTAGTCGGCGCGGATGGGCAGCTCGCGGTGACCGCGGTCGACCAGCACGGCGAGCTGCACGGCACGCGGCCGGCCGATGTCGCCGAGGGCGTCGAGGGCGGCCCTGATGGTGCGGCCGGAGAACAGCACGTCGTCCACCAGGATCACGAGGCGGCCGTCGATCCCGTCGCCCGGGATCTCGGTCCTGGCCAGGGCACGGGCCGGGCGGAGCCGCAGGTCGTCCCGGTACATGGTGATGTCCAGCGAGCCCACGGGCAGCGGGTGCCCGGTGATCTCCCGCAGGTTGGCCGCCAGCCGGCGGGCCAGGAAGACCCCTCGGGTGGGGATGCCCAGGAGCACCACGTCGTCCGCGCCCTTGGCGCGCTCGACGATCTCGTGGGCGATGCGGGTCAACGCCCGCGCGATGTCCGGTGCTTCCAACACGGAGCGGGCCGGAGCAGGGTTGCTCATGTCGTCCATACGAAGAGGACCTCCTTCCCCGCCTCACTGGACGGGCCTTAAAGGACGTCGGTCGATCCAGGCCGACAATACCAGGAGCTTCGGCACACTCCGCATCGCCCCAGGTCAGGGGCTACCTTGTCGCCTCGGCTTGACGAGAGATATTACGCTGCGTAACCTCACAGTGAGTTACCAGAAAGCCGTCCCGGGGAGACACATGTCCAGCGAATACGCCAAACAGCTCGGAGCAAAGCTCCGGGCCATCCGCACCCAGCAGGGTCTGTCGCTCCATGGGGTCGAGGAGAAGTCGCAGGGCCGCTGGAAGGCGGTCGTGGTCGGCTCGTACGAGCGTGGCGACCGCGCCGTGACCGTGCAGCGCCTCGCGGAGCTGGCGGACTTCTACGGCGTCCCTGTGCAGGAGCTGCTGCCCGGCTCGACGCCCGGCGGTGCCGCCGAGCCGCCGCCGAAGCTCGTGCTCGACCTGGAGCGCCTCGCTCACGTGCCGAGTGAGAAGGCCGGCCCGCTACAGCGGTACACCGCCACGATCCAGAGCCAGCGCGGTGACTACAACGGCAAGGTGCTCTCGATCCGCCAGGACGACCTGCGCACCCTGGCCGTGATCTACGACCAGTCGCCCTCGGTCCTCACCGAGCAGCTCATCAGCTGGGGCGTGCTCGGGGCCGACGCGCGGCGCGCGGTCCAGGCCGAGGAGTCCTGAGAAGGCGGCGGGCCCGGCCGAATGGCCGAGCCCGCCGCCTTGGGCGCCCTGTCCCCCCGCGGTGCCGTCAGCGCCGCAGGGTGGGCTTGAGGTCCTTCAGACGGCCGAGCAGGCCGTTGACGAAGGGCGGGGAGTCGTCCGTGGAGAACTCCCTGGCCAGCTGGACGGCCTCGTCCAGCACCACCCCGTCCGGCGTGCCGTCCTGCCATATCAGCTCGAAGGTGGCAAGCCGCAGGATGTTGCGGTCGACACCGGGCATCCGGTCCAGCGTCCAGCCGACCGAGTACTGCGCGAGCAGCTCGTCGATCCGCTCGGCGCGGGCCGCGTAGCCCTCGACCAGCTCGCGGGTGTAAGCGCTGACCGGCGGCTGCCGGTCGTCGGTCTTGGCGAGCTCGACCCAGCTGGCGAGCACGTCCAGGGGCGGGACGCCCCGCTGGTCGGCCTCGAAGAGGATCTGCAGGGCGCGCTGGCGGGCCTTGCTGCGGGCAGACACGGTTAGCTGTTCACCCGGCCAAGGTAATCGCCACTGCGGGTGTCGACCTTGATCTTCTCGCCCGTGGTGATGAACAGCGGGACGCCGATCTCGTAACCGGTCTCCAGCCGGGCCGGCTTGGTGCCGCCCGTGGAGCGGTCGCCCTGGACGCCCGGCTCGGTGTACTCGATCACCAGCTCGACGGCGGCCGGGAGCTCCACGAACAGCGGGTTCTCCTCGTAGATCGCGACGGTGCAGTCCTGCCCCTCGAGCAGGTAGTTGGCCGCCTCGCCCACGGTCTCCGGGGTGACGTAGAGCTGGTCGTACGTCTCGGTGTCCATGAAGACGAAGTCGGTGCCGTCCTTGAAGGAGAACTGCATCCCCCGCCGGTCGACGGTGGCCGTCTCGACCTTGGTGCCGGCGTTGAAGGTCTTGTCGACCACCTTGCCGGAGAGCACGTTCTTCAGCTTGGTGCGGACGAAGGCGCCACCCTTACCGGGCTTGACGTGCTGGAACTCGACAACGGACCACAGCTGGCCGCCTTCCAGCTTGAGCACCATGCCGTTCTTGAGGTCGTTCGTGGTGGCCACGGTCGCGGAATCTCCTAGGGACTGCTGCGTGAAATGACCGCGGTCCCCCGCGCACGCGCCCCTCGCGGGGTCACAGGGCGAGGAGCTCCTTGGTCGTGATGGTGAGTAGCTCCGGCCCACCGTCCGCCGATGAGCGGACGACGAGCGTGTCGTCGATCCGGACACCGCCCCGGCCCGGTAGATGGACCCCCGGCTCGACGGTGACCGGAACACAAGGGCCCAGTCTACCCATGGCCGCGGGTGACAACCGAGGGTCCTCCCCGATTTCCAGGCCCACCCCGTGCCCGGTCACCGGTCCCAGCGCGGTGCCGTGCCCGGCGGCCGACAACACCTCGCGCGCCGCCCGGTCGACCTCCCGGTACTCGGCGCCCGGCGCCAGCGCCTCGCGGGCCGCCCGCTGCGCCGCGAAGACCACGTCGTAGAGCTCGATCTGCCAGTCCGCCGGGCTGGTGCCGATGACGAAGGTCCGGCCGATCTGGCACCGGTAGCCGCGGAACCTGGCGCCGAGCCGGACGGTGAGGAAGTCCCCCTCCTCCACCCGGCGGTCGGTCGGCCGGTGCCCGGCGAGCCCGGAGTGGCTGCCGGTGGCGACGGACGTCGGGAAGGCCGGCCCGTCCGCGCCGTGGTCCACCAGGCGGCGCTCCAGCTCCAGCGCGAGGTGACGCTCGGTGCGCCCGACCAGGATCGACTCCAGCAGCTCGCCGAGCGCCCGGTCGGTGATCTCGGCCGCCACCCGCAGCGCCGCGATCTCGTCCTCGTCCTTGACCAGCCGCTGCCGCTCCACCGCGCAGCCGAGGTCGGTGAACCCGGTGCCGGGCACCGCCTCCCGAAGCGCCCGGTGCCTGGCCACCGTCAGATGGTGTTCCTCGACGGCCACCGCCCGCGCCCCGGCCTCGGCGGCCGCGCGCACCGCGGCCTGCGCCGGGTCGGCGTCGCCGTCGAGCACCGTCACCCGCGGCCCCTCGTCGTCCGTGAGGCGGGGCCCCACCGGGTCCTCCGCCGGGTCCCAGTGGCCGAACAGCGCGTCGCCGCCGGCATGCCCGACGAGCAGCACCGCGCCGGCCGGGGCCGGGCCCACCAGGTAGCGCACATTGGACGGCCGGGAGACGACGGCGGCCACGTCACCGTTCGGCGAAGCGTGGGCACGGAGCCGTGAGCGCCGGCCCGCGTGTACCTCGGACATGGACCGAGCCTACGCAGCGCCGGGACTTCCGGCCGCCTCAGCGGGGCCGGACGAGCGGGAGCCCGGACACCTGTGCGAGGGAATGGCCGGAACCCACCGCCGCCCCGGCATCGCCCCGCGGTCGCCTCACCACTGCGGGGGCGTGCTGAGGCTGCGGGCCACCGCGTCGTCGAGCATGTGCGCGGTGGTGGCCACGTCATGCCGCGAGTTGTCGATGATCGGCAGCCCAGAGCCGTACCAACCGGCCATCCGACCGTGGATGGTGGCGACCTCCTCGTCGGAGAGCCGACGGGTGCCGCTGCGGGCCGCGTTGCGCTCCAGCACGATGTCGAGCCCCGGCAGCAGCACGATCGGGATCAGCCCCGGGCCCACGTGCCGCTTCCACCCGCCGAGCCCCACGGCCGGCCGGTCGGGGAACACGGCGTCGTCCAGGATGCACGAGATCCCGTTGGCCAGGAAGTTCCGCGCGGCGAAGCCGCAGGTGCGGCGCGCGAGGCGGTACTGCGCCTCCGAGCGGTCGTCCCACCCGGAGCGCGGGTCGGCGAAGCCGGAGCGGACCCATTCCCGCACGTCGTCCAGGCTGATGTGGGACGTGGGCACCGGGCGCCGCTCGGCCCAGTACCGGGCCACGGTCGTCTTGCCGGCCCCCGCGGGGCCGATCAGCAGCACCGCGATGCCGACGTGGCTGACGTCCGGGTGCGGGGCCGCGCCCGGCGTGGGCGCGGGCACGATGCCGCCGGGCGGCAGCTGGACGTACCCGATCGTCCCGCCGTCCGGCGGCGCGGGCGGTGGCACGGGCATCCCGCCGGGCTGTTGCATCAGCTCCCCGCCTGTGTCTGTCGTCGTCGCTCCGAGGGCCGTCCGTCGTCACCACCGCGCGGGCGGCGCCGGCCCATGCGGGCAGCATAGCCGCCCCCCTCACTCGAACGGACGAATCACCGCCGGGCGAGGGAGACGGGTGGGAGCGGAAACCCTCAGGCCGCGATCTCCGCGTGAGCGGCCAGCAGCATCGCGGGGTCCGGGCTCTCCAGGACCGCCGGCCTGGCCAGGCCGTCGAGGACGATGAACCGCAGTCGGTCGCCCCGCGACTTCTTGTCGATCCGCATCGTCTCCAGCAGCCGCGGCCACTGGTCGCCCCGGTACGTGATCGGCAGGCCGACCGAGCCGAGGACCGCCCGGTGACGGTCGGCCGTCGCGTCGTCGAGCCGGCCCGCGATCCGCCCCAGCTCCGCCGCGAAGACCATGCCGACCGAGACCGCGGCTCCGTGCCGCCACGCGTAGCGCTCGTTCTTCTCGATGGCGTGCGCCAGCGTGTGGCCGTAGTTGAGGATCTCCCGCAGCCCGGACTCCTTCAGGTCGCTGGCCACCACCTCGGCCTTGACCCGGATGGACCGCTCGATCAGCTCGGCCGTGTGCGGCCCGGCCGGCGTGCGGGCGGCCTCCGGGTCGGCCTCGACGAGCTCCAGGATCCTCGGGTCGGCGATGAAGCCGGCCTTGATGACCTCGGCGAGGCCGGACACGTAGTCGTGGAGCGGCAGCGACTCGAGGGCCGCCAGGTCGCACAGCACGCCGGCGGGCGGGTGGAACGCGCCCACCAGGTTCTTGCCCTCCGCGGTGTTGATGCCGGTCTTGCCGCCGACCGCCGCGTCCACCATGCCGAGCACGGTGGTGGGCACGGCGATCCACCGCACCCCCCGCAGCCAGCTGGCGGCGACGAAACCGGCCAGGTCGGTGGTGGCTCCGCCGCCGACGCCGACGATCACGTCGGTGCGGGTGAAGCCGGTCTGGCCGAGCGCCGTCCAGCAGTAGGCGGCGACCTCGGCGGTCTTGGCCTCCTCCGCGTTGGGCACCTGGACGGCGATCGCCTCGTACCCCTGATCCGCCAGGTCCTGGCGCAGCACCTCGCCCGTCTCGGCCAGGGCCTCGGGGTGCAGCACCGCGACCCGGCGGGCTTCCTTGCCGACGAGCCCCGGGAGTTCGGCCAGCAGCCGCCGGCCGACCAGCACGTCGTAGGGGGCGTAGCCGGCGCTGGCGCCCACCGTGATCCGGGTGGGGACGTCGGCGGGGGCCTCGGAGGAGAGGGTCATGCTGTCGTGGGCTCCAATGCTTCGAGGACCGCCTGGGCGACCTCGTCCGGTGTGCGGTCCGCGGTCTCCACGACCGCCCTGGCCACCTCGGTGTACAGCGGGCGGCGCTCGTCCATCAGGGTGCGCCACCGCCTCCTGGGGTTGATGGCGAGCAGCGGGCGCGAGGTGTCGAGGCCCACCCGCTTCATGGCCTCGGGCAGCGAGACGTCGAGGAAGATCACCGGCCGGCCGGCGAGCAGCGCCCGGGTGGCGGGGGCGAGGATGGCGCCACCGCCCAGTGCGAGGACGCCGTCGTGCTCGGCCAGCGCGTCCCGCACGGCCGCCGCCTCCAGGGCGCGGAACCGGTCTTCGCCGTCCTCGACGAAGATGTCCGCGATCGCCTTGCCCGCGCCCCGCTCGACGTCCGCGTCCGTGTCCCGGACCGCGACGCCGAGCCGCTCGGCGAGCAGCGCCCCGATGGTCGACTTGCCCGAGCCTGGCGGGCCGACCAGCACCACCAGCGGACCGGCCGACCGCCCCGTCACCGGATCTCCAGGTTGGTCAGGAAGCCCTCGACGTTGCGCCGGGTCTCACGGACGCTGTCGCCGCCGAACTTCTCGGCCACCGCGTCCGCCAGGACCAGCGCCACCATCGCCTCGGCGACGATCCCGGCCGCCGGCACCGCGCAGACGTCGGAGCGCTGGTGGTGGGCCTTGGCCGACTCGCCGGTGCTGACGTCGACGGTGGCCAGGGCGCGCGGCACGGTGGCGATGGGCTTCATCGCGGCACGGACCCGCAGCACCTCGCCGGTGCTCAGGCCGCCCTCGGTGCCGCCGGAGCGACCCGAGGCCCGGCGGATGCCGTCCGGGGTCGACAGGATCTCGTCGTGGGCCTGGGAGCCGGGAACACGGGCGAGACCGAAGCCGTCGCCCAGTTCGACGCCCTTGATGGCCTGGATGCCCATCAGCGCGGCGGCCAGCCGCGCGTCGAGCCTGCGGTCCCAGTGGACGTGGGAGCCGAGGCCGACCGGCACGCCGTAGGCCAGCACCTCCACCACGCCACCGAGGGTGTCGCCGTCCTTGTGGGCCTGGTCGATCTCGGCGACCATCGCCTTGCTCGCGTCGACGTCGAGGCAGCGCACCGGGTCGGCGTCGAGGCGGGCGGTGTCGCCCGGCTCGGGCAGCGAGCCCTTGGGCGCCCTGGCGGCGCCGAGCTCGACCACGTGGGAGACGATCTCGATCCTGGCGGTCTCCCTGAGGTAGGAACGGGCGACCGTGCCGAGCGCGACCCGGGCCGCGGTCTCGCGGGCGGAGGCCCGCTCCAGCACCGGCCTGGCCTCGTCGAAGCCGTACTTCTGCATGCCGGCCAGGTCCGCGTGACCGGGTCGCGGCCTGGTCAGCGGGGCGTTGCGGGCGATGTCGGCCAGCTCCGCCGGGTCCACCGGGTCGGCCGCCATGACCTTCTCCCACTTGGGCCACTCGGTGTTGCCGACCATGATCGCCACCGGCGACCCCAGGGTCCGGCCGTGACGTACGCCGCCGACGAAGGTGACCTCGTCGCGCTCGAACTTCATCCGGGCGCCGCGGCCGTAGCCGAGGCGGCGGCGCGCCAGCGCGTCCGCCACCATGTCGGTGGTGATCGGCACGCCGGAGGGCAGCCCCTCCAACGTCGCCACCAGTGCCGGACCGTGCGACTCTCCCGCCGTCAGCCAGCGCAGCCTGCTCAACGGTGCTCCTTCGGACTTCTCGACCTCACTGCCGGCCCTACCGGGCCCCACCCCTGATCCTGCCACGTCGGCGCGGTCCGTCCCGAGCTGTCTGAACCGCGAGACGGGCCGCCGGGGAACGGGCGGGTGTCAGGGCACTTCGCCGTCGAGCGCGGTCTCGCCGGCGGCGCGCATCTCCTTGAGCGGCCCCGGGGTCTCGCCCGTCATCAGCTCGAACTGGAGCACCGCCTGGTGCACCAGCAGGTCGAGCCCGCCGAGCACGTGCCCACCACGCGCCGACCAGGAGACGGCGAGCGGGGTCGGCCACGGCTCGTAGAGCACGTCGAAGAGGGTGCCGGGCGCCGCCGGCACCGCCTCGGCCAGCGCGTCGGCGGTGCCGGCCGGGGTGGTGGCGATCACCAGCGGTGCGGTGAGGCCACGGTGGGCCTCGGCCCAGTCCGCGACGGCCACCGGCAGCCCGAGCCGGGCGCCGAGCGCCCGCATCTCGGCGGCCCGCTCGGGGCTCCGCACGTAGGCGGTGACGTCGCCCGAGCAGACCTCGGCCAGCGCGGCGAGCGCCGAGGAGGCGGTCGCGCCGGCACCGAGCACCGTCGCGTGCTCGACCCGGGTGACGCCGCGCTCGCGCAGCGCGGCCACCAGCCCCGGCACGTCGGTGTTGTGGCCCGCGCGCCGGCCGTCGGGCGTGAACACGACGGTGTTGACGGCTTCGACGGTGGTGGCGGTGGGGGTGAGTTCGTCGAGCAGCGGGATGACGGCGCGTTTGAGCGGCATCGTCAGCGAGAGACCGGCCCACTCGGGGCCGAGGCCGCCCAGGAAGTCGGCGAGGCCGGCCTCGTCCACCTCGAACCTGCCGTAGTCCCAGTCGTCGAGGCCGCGCGCCGCGTAGCCGGCGCGGTGCAGCACCGGGGAGAGCGAGTGCGCGATGGGCGAACCGAGGACGGCCGCCCGGTGGGCGGCCGGGCGCGGTGACATCAGCCATCCCCCTGGTTGGCCGCGTTGAAGTCCTCGACGTTCCGCTCGTGTTCGGCGAAGTCGTCGGTGAACCTGGTGTCTCCCTCGGTGACCGTCACGAAGTAGAGCCAGGGCCCGTCGGTCGGGTTGAGCGCGGCGGTGATCGCGTTGTGGCCCGGGTTGGCGATCGGCCCCGGCGGCAGGCCGAACTCCCGGTAGGTGTTGTAGGGCGAGTCGAAGTCGGTGTCGGCCAGCGAGGTGTCCAGCGTGGAGCGGCCCATCGCGTAGTTGATGGTGGAGTCGAACTCCAGCCGCATCTCCTGGTCGAGCCGGTTGTAGATCACTTGCGAGACCATGCCGAACTCCTGGTCCGTCTGGCCCTCGGCCTCGATCAGGGAGGCGACGGTGAGGAGCTCGCGCGGGGTCATGTCGAGCGCGGCCGCCTGCCCCTCCAGGTCGATCTGGGCGAACTCGGCCTTGGCCCGGTCCACCATCGCGATCAGCACGTCCTCCGGCGTGGTGTCCGCGCCCACGTCGTACCGGGTGGGGAAGAGGAAGCCCTCCACGTCGCCCTCGGCGAACTCCGGCAGCCCCAGATCGGCGGTCTCCGCGACCTCCCCGGTGGTGCCCTCCGCCAGGCCGAGGCGCTCGTCGATCAGCGCGAAGACCTCGGTGGCGCGCCGCCCCTCGGGGATGATGAACGTGTTGAGCGCCGCCGGGTCGAGCATCATCTCCATGGCGGACGCGGCCGACATCTCCGCGCGCAGGGTGTAGATGCCCGGCTGGATCCCCTGCTCCTCGCCGACCGCCGCGACGAACGCGTCGACGCTGGCGACCACGCCCGCGTCCCGGAGGATCAAGCCCATCGCGCGGACCGTGGAGCCGTCGGGGATGGTCACCTCGATCTCGCCGCTCCCCTCCCCCGCGAAGTCCGGGGCGGGGCCGAACCGGTCCTGGTACATGCCGTAGCCGACGTAGGCGACGCCGCCGAGCCCGCCGAGCACCAGGACCCCGGCGACCATGCAGCCGACGCCGCCGAGCCGCCGCTTCTTGGTCTTCTCGCCGCGCCTGGCGCGCTTGTCGTCGGCGTCCACGAAGTCGGTGTCGTCGTCGCGCCGGGTGAAGAAGTCGCTCTCGCCCTGGTCGGGTCCCGGGTCCCAGCCGGTCTCCGGGTCCGGGCCCGGGTCCTCGTGGCGGGCCGCGGCCGGGGCGTCGTCCCCGGGGCCGGCGGAACGGGCGTCACCCGGCCGCCGTTGCTCCTGGGCGGCACCGAACTGGTCGTGCCCGCCGCCGTACTGGTCCTGGCCGGGGTAGCCGCCCTGGGCGTAGGGGTCGTGGGGAGCGGGTGGCTGCTGCTGCCCGGTGTGCTGGGGCTCGGCGTGCTGGGTGGGTGCGTATGCCTGCTGTGCGGCGTAGGGGTCGTGGTACTGCTGGCCCTGCTGCGGGTACTGGCCGGTGCCGTAGCCGCCGTCCGCCTGCTGGTGCTGGCCTTGGTGCTGCTGACCTTGCTGCTGCTGGCTGTAGGGGTCGCCGGCGTAGTACTGCCCCGAGTCGTCCCAGCCACCCTGCTGCCCGTACTGCTGCTGGTGACCGTACTGCTGCTGGTAGTACTGCTGTTGCTGCTGACCCTGCTGAGGCTGCTGGGGCTGGGGTTGCTCGCCGTACTGCCCGCCGTATCCGTCCCAGGAGCCCTGGTTCTGCGGCGCCGACTGCCCGTTCGCGGCGTCGTACGCGCCCGACCAGCCCTGATCCCCGTAGAGCGGGTCCTCGGGGTACCACGGCTCAGAGCCGGAACCCCGGCCATAGTCAGTCATCGATCCCCTTGTGACGCAAGGCGGCAGCTCGTCTCCCCCGAGCACCCACGGCTACCCTGTCGCGGCGAACGTTACCGTACCGCGATCAGACAACCACTTCGACGCACTGCCCCGGTGGGCGCCCCGAGGCACGCTCGCTCTCCAGCGCGTTCTGCAGGATCACCACGGCGGCCGCCTGGTCGATGCGCGACCTCCCCTTCTTCGCCGAGACCCCGGAGGCCCGCATGGCGCGGGCCGCCGTGACGGTGCTCATCCGTTCGTCCACCAGACGTACGGGGACGGGGGCCACCCGCCGAGCGGTCTCCTCGGCGAACCCGCGCACCCGGGCGGCCGCCGGGCCCTCCCCGCCCGCGAGCGAGCGGGGCAGCCCGACGATCACCTCGATCGGCTCGTACTCGGCCACCAGCGCGGCCAACCGCCGCTGGGCGGCCGGGACATCGCGCCCCGGCACCGTCTCCACCGGGGTCGCGAGGACCCCGTCGGGGTCGCACGAGGCGACCCCGATCCTGGCCTCGCCCACGTCCACGGCGAGTCGCCGGCCACGTCGCATCAGGCGGCTTCCGCGACCAGCCGCTCGACGGCCGCCAGGGCGTCCGCCACGGCCTCCGGGTTCTGGCCGCCGCCCTGGGCGACGTCCGGCTTGCCGCCACCGCCGCCGCCCAGCGCCTTGGCCGCGGCCCGCACCAGGTCGCCGGCCTTCAGGCCGCGGGCCCTGGCGGCCTCGTTGGTGGCCACGACGGTGAGCGGCCGCCCGGCGACCACGGTGAACAACGCCACCACGGCGGGCCGGTCGCCGGGGATCCGGCCGCGGACGTCGAGGACGAGCTTCCGCAGGTCGTCGGCGGTCGTGCCGTCCGGCACCCGGCCGCTGGCCAGGGCCACGCCGCCGATGTCGCGGGCCTCGGCGGCCAGGCCGCCGGCGGCGGCCAGCACCTTCTCGGCGCGGAACCGCTCGATCTCCTTCTCGGCCTCCCGCAGCCGGCCGAGCATCCCGGCGATCCGCTCGGGCAGCTCTTCGGAACGCCCCTTGACCAGCTCGGTCAGCTGGGACACCACGGTGTGCTCGCGGGCCAGGAACCGGTAGGCGTCCGCGCCGACCAGGGCCTCCACGCGCCGCACGCCGGAGCCGATGGAGGACTCGCCGAGCAGCTTGACGAGGCCGAGCTGGGCCGTGTTGTGCACATGGGTGCCGCCGCACAGCTCCTTGGAGTAGTCGCCGATGGTGACCACCCGCACCCGGTCGCCGTACTTCTCGCCGAACTCGGCGATGGCGCCCTGCTTCCTGGCCTCGTCCATCGACATCACCTCGGCGGAGACGTCGAGTTCGCGGGCCAGCACCTCGTTGATCTTCTGTTCGACGTCGGCGAGCACGGTGCCCGGCACGGCGGTCGGCGAACCGAAGTCGAAGCGGAAGCGGCCGGGCGAGTTCTCCGAGCCGGCCTGGGCGGCCGTCGGGCCGAGCGCGTCGCGCAGCGCCTGGTGGGTGAGGTGGGTGGCGGAGTGGGCGCGGGCGATGGCGCGCCGCCTGGCGAGGTCGATGGTGCTGCTCGCGGCGGCACCGACGGTGACCTCGCCGACCTGGACCACACCCTTGTGCGAGACCACCCCGGGCACCGGCTGCTGGACGTCGCGGACCTCGATGACGGCCCCCGAGTCGAGGCGGATCCGCCCGGTGTCGGCGAGCTGGCCGCCGCCCTCGGCGTAGAACGGGGTGCGGTCGAGCACGACCTCGACCTCGTCGCCCTCGACGGCGGCCGGCGAGGCGGCGCCGTCGACGAGCAGCCCGACGACGGTGGACTCGGCCGTGGTCAGGGTGTAGCCGACGAACTGGGAGGCGCCGGCGGCGTCGGCCACCTGGCGGTAGGCCGACAGGTCCGCGTGGCCCTGCTTCTTGGCCCTGGCGTCGGCCTTGGCCCGGTCCCGCTGCTCCTTCATCAGGCGGCGGAACCCGGCCTCGTCCACGGTCAGGCCCTGCTCGGCGGCCATCTCCAGGGTGAGGTCGATGGGGAAGCCCCAGGTGTCGTGCAGCAGGAACGCCTTGTCGCCGGGGAGCACGGTGGCGCCGGTGGCCCTGGTGTCGGTGACGGCGGTGTCCAGGATGTTGGTGCCGGCCTTCAGCGTCTTGAGGAAGGCGGCCTCCTCGGCGAGGGCCACGGTCTCGATGCGCTTGCGGTCGGTCAGCAGCTCGGGGTACTGCTGCCCCATCGTCTTGAGGACGGCGTCGAGCAGCTCGCCGACCACCGGCCCTTCGGCGCCCAGGATCCGCATGTTGCGGATGGCGCGGCGCATGATGCGGCGCAGCACGTAGCCGCGGCCCTCGTTGCCGGGGGTGACGCCGTCGCCGACGAGCATGGCGGAGGTGCGCATGTGGTCGGCGACCACCCGGAGCGCCACGTCGGAGGTGTCGGCGGCGCCGTAGCGCACGCCGGTGAGCTCGCCGGCCCGGTCGATGACGACGCGCAGGGTGTCCGTCTCGTACATGTTGTGGACGCCCTGCAGGATCATCGCGAGGCGCTCGAGGCCGAGGCCGGTGTCGATGTTCTTGGCCGGCAGGTCGCCGAGGATCGGGAAGTCCTCCTTGCCCTCGCCGGGACCGCGCTCGTACTGCATGAAGACCAGGTTCCAGATCTCCACGTAGCGCTCGTCGTTGACGGCGGGGCCGCCCTCGACGCCGAACTCGGGGCCGCGGTCGTAGTTGATCTCGGAGCAGGGGCCGCAGGGGCCCGGCACGCCCATGGACCAGAAGTTGGGGCCCATGCCGAGGCGCTGGATCCGCTCCTGCGGCACGCCGACGACGTCGCGCCAGATCCGCTCGGCCTCGTCGTCCTGCTCGTAGACGGTGATCCAGAGCCGCTCGGGGTCGAGGCCGTAGCCGCCCTCGTCGAGGGAACTGGTCAGCAGCTCCCAGGCGTAGCGGATGGCCCCTTCCTTGAAGTAGTCGCCGAAGGAGAAGTTTCCGCACATCTGGAAGAAGGTGCCGTGCCGGGTGGTCCTGCCGACCTCCTCGATGTCCGGCGTGCGGACGCACTTCTGCACGCTGACGGCGCGCGGGTAGGGCGGGGTGGCCTCGCCGAGGAAGTACGGCTTGAACGGCACCATGCCCGCCGGGACCAGCAGCAGCGTCGGGTCGTCCGCGATCAGCGACGCCGACGGGACAACGGTGTGCCCACGCTTCTCGAAGAAGCTCAGCCAGCGGCGGCGGATTTCAGCCGACTCCATCAGTGGTCCTCATTTCGGGATTGCGGGAGGTTCTCGAGCGGGAGGTGTCCGGCGGTCGGGCCGAGTTCGCCCCGGGGGTACGGCGGCGCGGGCAGCGCGCGCTCCGGCGCGGCGGCGGGGCCGCGCTCCAGGCCGAGGGCCTCGGTCAGTTCGCCCTCGCGCTGCGCCATGCCGGCGCGCACGTCGAGCGCGAAGCCGCGGACCCGCTGGCCGGCCGCGACGGCGCGGTCCGCGGCGCGGATCGCGAGGCTGTCGGGCGCGAGGCCGCGCAGGGTGCGCTGGACCTTGGTGGTGGCCCAGACGCCGGCCGCGGCGCCGGTGGTGAACCAGAAGACTCGGCGGAGCATGGCCGGGTCACTCCTCTCGCTTGCGACGCCGGGCGCGGGGGACGGTCGTCCGGCCGCGCACGACGGGGCCCTGGGGCGCGCCGCCCCCCGCCCCCCAGGGC
>NZ_SMKI01000189.1 GCF_004348415.1 Streptomyces hainanensis | reverse complement strand
GGCTGGCGGGGGTGGCGGTCGTGGACGGCGAAGGCGAGCGTGCCGGGGCCGTGCGCGAAGACCACCGTGATCATCGGCGACGTCAGGGCGGCGTGCCGGACGGCGTTGGTGACCAGCTCCGACAGGACCAACAGCGCCGGCCCGATGGCCGGGTGCGCGAGGCCCACGCCGCACTCGAGGAGGACGAGCTCGGCGGTCTCCCGCGCCATCCGCACCGCGGAACCCATGGCGGGGACGGTCAGGACGTGCCGGTAGGGCAGGGCCTCGGCCTGCACGACGGTCATCATCGGCCTCCCTTTCTCATCGTCCATCGGGCCGCCTCGGCGGTACCACCACGCCTGCCTGAGCACGCCAATGTGAGAATGTAGCGAATTGCAGAACTATGCAATTTTCTCATGTCGACTCGACGCCGGTCGGGTCCCGCAAGAGACATGAGAGTGGGCGCCTTCCATCCGGAACCGCGCCTCGGCTGCGCGTCGGGGATCACGTCCCCGGTGGCCGGCAGGTGCTGGCGGATCGGGCCCGACACCCCGTCTTCGACGGCCTCTCGCCGACTTCACAGGCCGCGTCGGTAAAAGCTGGGCGCCACAGCACGCGCGGCCGCGGAAGGCCGCATGTGTGCGGGAGAGAGGGACGGCTGCCTCTCGGGTGCTGTCCGACTTCGCGGGAGACGGCCGCCGGTCGAGAGCCTTCACTACGACGGCGACCCCGCCTGACCCGGCGCGGCAAGCGGGTCACGCATCATTCGGGCGGCCGTGGGCCAGTCCTCGGTGCCTGGTGCGGTGTGTGGCGAGCGCGCTGGCCAGATCGCGGTGGACCGGGATGTCGGGGCCGTCGCCTGCCGGAACGAGGGACCCGTCGGCGGGGATCGCGGCCAACTCGAGGCTGCGGCCCACCCGGGCAAGGCGGCGCGCGGCCTCGGTGATGGCATGCTGTCCGGTGACCGACCAGCCGCGGAGCTCGGTCAGGTCGACGATGACCGGCCCTGCGCCGCGGGCGAGGACCCAGCCGATCGCGCCGTCGAATCGGCGGACGGCCTCCCCGCCTAGGTATCCGGTGATCGAGAGGATGTCGAGGTCCCGCTCGACGGTGAAGCGCCACTCGATGGTCATGTCATCAACTTCCTTACCGCGCGTTTCCGGTCCGGGGGTGTATCCGGCCCCGTGATCACGGGGTCGCTTTCCCCGTGCGCCGTCGGTGTCGCCGAGGTCCACTGCCGCCTGGTGGCCGTCATTCCCCGGCCGCCTGGACGAGGCGGAATCCACTTACTGTTCTCGCGCGGATACGCAGCAGGGCGTCGTGGGGGCCGTGTGTCCAGCCGGAGAGGTTGCCTCGGTAGTGGGCGGCCTCATGGGGGTCGGTGATCGCCTCGATGGGGCCGGAGACGGTCACCATCCAGCCGGTGCCGGTGTGGGCGTTCGCCTCGTCCACGTGATAGGTCACGGTCTCGGGCAGTGATGCCGCCCGTACCGGGGAGCGGAGGGCCAGGCGGCTGTACTCCCACACGTGCCAGGCGGGTCGTACGACGGTAGTTTCCCGCTGCGTGAAGATCAGCCGTCCCAGCATGGCTCCCGCCAGCAGCCACAGTGCCTCCGAGCCGGAGATCTCGATCATGCGCGGGGCATCGGGGGGTGCGTTCACGTGACTGGTTCCTCACTGATGCCGGTCGTGGTCTTCGAGCTCGTCTTCTCAGGAAGAACAGGCAGGAGGCCGGCCGTCTCGAGGTGGTCGCGGGCGGCGTGGATCGCCTCGGGCGTGGTGGCGTACTCGCGGCCGTCGTGGCGCAGCAGTTCGAGCGTGCCGACGGAGTGAAGGACCTGCCGCTGCTCGGGGCGTATTCCGGAGGCCAGGACGAGGATGCCGCGTCGCCCCAGCTTCTGAACCGCGTCCTTCAGGACTAGGGCGCCGGTGGCGTCGATGGTCATCACCCGGGACATGCGCAGGATGACGACCCTGACGTCGGCGACCTCGCTGAGTTCCAGGAGGAAGCGGTGGGCGGCGGCGAAGAACAGGGGGCCGTCGATGCGGTACGCGACGATGTGCTCGGCCAGCAGCGTGTGTTCCTCGGCGCTGTGGTCGCCGCGGTCGAGCGGTACCTGGTCGAGGCGGGCCTGCTTGGCCACGGCGCGCAGCGCGAGGGCGCCGGCGACGAGCAGGCCGATGATCACGGCGTAGACCAGGTCGAGTGCGAGGGTTGCCACGGCTGTCAGGACGAGGATCACGGCGTCGGAGCGGGTCGCCCTCGTCATCGCCTTCAGCGAGCCGACCTCGACCATGCGGATCGCGGTGGCCAGAAGGACGCCGGCCAGCGCGGCCAGTGGGATCTGGGAGACGAGTGGCGCGGCCGCGAAGACGATCACGGCCAGGACGGCGGCGTGGACCAGGGCGGCGAGCCGGGAGTTGGCACCGGTGCGGACATTGACCGCGGTGCGGGCGATCGCGCCGGTCGCCGGCACCCCGCCGAACAGTGGGGCGGCGATGTTGGCCAGGCCCTGCCCGAACAGTTCGCGATCCGGGTCGTGTCGCTGTCCGACGGTCATGCCGTCCGCGACCGACGCTGAGAGCAGGGACTCCAGGGCGGCCAGCGCGGCGACCGCCACCGCGGGGGCCAGGAGCGAGCCGAGCGTGCCAGGGTCGAGGAAGGACAACGAGGGCGCGGGCAGCCCAGCGGGCAGGTCACCGATGGGCGCGGCGGCTTCTAGGTCGAGGAGCGAAGCGACGACGGTCGCCGCGATGACGGCCAGGATGGAGAAGGGCACCGTGGGCCGCCAGCGCGCCCCCGTCAGCATGACGGTGGCCACCGCGAGGGCGAAGCCGACGGCCGTCCAGTTCGGGGACGCGGCGAACTCCTGAAGCGCGCGCCAGGCCACCACCAGCACCCGGTCGCCCTCCGGCGTTCCCATGCCAAGCGCGTTGGGGATCTGCTGGAGGCCGATCACGCACGCGATGCCCAGGGTGAAGCCCTCGACGACCGGCGCGGGCACATACCGCATATATTTCCCGGCCCGCAGCACGGCCAGTGCTACAAGGAGCATGCCCGCCATCAGGCCGACGGTCAGCACCCCGCCGGGCCCGTGCTGGCCGACGATCGGCACCAGCACCACTGTCATGGCGCCGGTCGGCCCCGACACCTGCAGGTTGGAGCCACCGAAGACCGCGGTCAGAGCGCCCGCGACCACGGCGGTCGCCAAACCCGCCTCGGCGCCGAGGCCGGAGGAGACCCCGAAGCCGAGTGCCAGCGGCAGCGCGACGATCGCCACCGTCAGCCCCGCGAGCAGGTCGCGGCGCGGGTCACGCCGGACCTCCAGCAGGTCGGTTCGGGAGGGCAGCAACGAGATGATCCGGGCCCAGGCCGCCCGGGTGGAGGTCGTGCTCATCGAGCGGCGACCTCGGCTTCCCACAGCTCGGCCAGCAACTCGTCCCGCCCGGCCAGCAACTCGGTGAGAATCCGCCGCGCGGCCCGCACCAGGTCGGCGACAGCGCCGCCGGCCAGCGCGTAGACCACGGCCTGGCCCTCCCGCCCCGAGGTCACGATCCCCGACCGTCGCAACACCGCGAGCTGCCGCGACAGGCCCGAGGGCTCCACCTCGATGACGGCCAACAGATCCCGCACAGGCTTCGGGCCGTCCTGCAACAGCTTCAGCACCCGGATCCACCCGGAATGCCCCAACATGCGGAAGAACTCGGCCTTGGCCTCGAACAGCGGAACGGACACGGCCCCTCGACTTCCACGACGGCGCCCATGGCTGGGCAGGCAAAGGAGCTGTGCCCGTGGCAACCGGTTTACGAGCACAGCCAATACAGCATCTTGCTAATTGCAAAATTTGGCAACTCCGATGCCTGTCTTGTGGGGTTTGCGTTTAGGTGGCCTCGTTACGTCGGGCCGACACCAGCGGAACCCCGGATCGGCCGGCGGGCGCGTGTCCCTCTCGCGACCGGCGGCCAGTGGGCCACTGCGAAACACAGGCGCGACATGCCGACAGCGGGCGATCCAGGATCAAGCCAGGCCGAGGCGACTCCCAGAAACCGGAACCGAACGAGCGCGGGGGCTGAGTCCGCAAGCCTTGGGGGCGCTCTCCGCGTCTCAGAGACCAGATCGCTTACCTACGTGGTGCTCTGCCCTTTCCCGGAGGCGCTCATCGTGTGTCTGGCCTGATGCCGCCCGCAGGTCGGCCAGGAGTTCGGCTTGGCCGGCCAGCACACCGGTGAGGATACTGCGCGCCACCCGCAGCAGCTCGGCCACATCGGGGGTGGTCAGGGAGTAGTAGACAGAGGAGCCCTCCTTGCGGGTGACCACCAGGTTCGCCCGCCGCAACACGGCCAGCTGCTGCGACAGGTGCGCCGGCTCGATGCCGACGTGCGGCAGCAACTCGGAGACGGAGTGCTCACGCTCGCTGAGCAGTTCAAGGACCCGGATCCGGGCCGGGTGCCCCAGAGTCTTGAAGAACTCCGCCTTCAGCTGATACAGCGGTCGACTCATCCCCCGCATCCCCACGCCGACTCACCAGCGGCATCCCGGCCGCTCCCGTCACCGGCTGACTCGTTCCGTGTCATGTCCCTCATCATCTCGCACCCAAGCGTAAGTGCACTCCTTGCTACTTGCTAACCTTGGAAAATGTAAGGCGACGAAGGGATGGCGGGCGGATCGCTCGACCCAGCGACTCCACCCACCGGCCACTAGGCCGCCCGCACTCCGGTGTTTCTTTCAGAGACGGCGTCCAACCGGGGTGCGGGCTCGCTCCTCACGGTCGGTGCCGGTCGCCGACCTGAAGGAAGAACCTCGTGAGCTGGAATCATGACCACCGTGACGGCATCGACGTGCTCACCGTCACCGGCTTCCTCCGCCACGACGTCACCCACCGGTTCGCTGACGGCGTCGACTGGGTGACCGCGCACAGCGCCGGCCCCGTCGTCTTGGACCTCACCCACCTACGCGGCTGCGACAAGCCCGGGGAACGCGCCGTCCTCAACGCGATCGACCGGCTCCTCACACGCTCCGCCCCCTTCGCGATCTGGGGCCTCGGCGAGACCACCGTGGACCGCGTCATCCCCGAGCGTCTACGCCACGTTCGCATCGCCTCGGATCTAGCCACCGCCCTGCGGGACCTCACCTCCGCGCTCTGATACCGCACGAACAACGCAGAAGGAAAACCACCCCATGCCCCAGGACGATCAAACCCCGCGCCGCTACACCGCCGAGAAGATCCCCCGTGGCTTGCTGATCCGCATGCTCGTCTACGCCGTCATCGGCAAGCTCTTCGCGGCCTTCCTCTTCTTTCTCTTCACCCTCGGCGACTAACGCCGCTCGGCCATGGCCGGCCATCCTCGCCGCCGACGTGGTCGTCGGTCGTGATCACTGGGCCAGGGCTCACATCGGCCAGCACGTGGTGTCGTTCTTCTCGACCGTCACCAGCCCGGCATCCGTCAGGTGCGACGTTGCCGCGGCGACCTGCTCGCTCGTCTCGACCTTGACGCCGAGGTGGTTCAGCCGAGTGTCCTCGCCGGGGGCGCCATCGATGCGGACGAGCTCGAGGGACGGGATGGAGATGGCGAAGTTTGCGTAGCCGGGCCGGCGCTTGGCCGGCTGGACGCTGAACAACGTGTACGTGCGATTTCCGCTGCGAGCACCGGGCACCCCAGCGACGCACCCCCGCCCCACGATGAGTTTCCTGATCTCCGGACTGCTGATGTTCCGGCCGCACACCGCCGAACCTGCCTCTCCGATCATCCTCCCATGCTTCCCAGAGATCGAGCTCGAGTTGCTACCCCGGGAACGAAGTCCGACTTCCCCGGGGGCCGCAGAAGACGCCGCCTGACATCCAGCCGACAAGCCCGACCGCCTACCCCGCCGTCGAGCTCACCGGCACGCCCACACCTTGCCTGAGCTGGGGTTATTTACTCGTCAGGGGAGGCAGCCGCTCGCACGCCGAGGCGCTCGGCTTCCCATGGCCCGAACCAGCAGACTCGGAAGAGAACGCCTGACCGAATTCATCCGGCTTGCAACTCGCTCCCCGACACGAGAGTGGGCGTGTGTCCGGCCGCGTCGCGGCAGGTCGCATTCCAGCCCCGGGGGCAGGATGTTCGACCGCAGCTGGCTGGCGGCTTCGGCCGTGGGACCGATCAGGATGCGTCGGGGCACGACAACAAGCATGCGGGGCAGACGTGTCGCTGAAGATTCATCCCCAAGCGGGGCATTTATCGGATCCCTGTAAGGAATAACCCATATCCACCTCCGCGCTGCACGCCCATGGGCACAGGGGGACGGCAGACACAGGGAGTCCGGAGAAGGTCTGCGCAAGGTCACCGGGGCCGGCAGTACTCCTGCGCCACCGAGAGGAAGGCCAGCTTCGCGCGCGTGAGTTCGTCGGGTCTGTCATGGCGTCGCAGGCAGTCGACGAGGTGTTGGGCTGCGGCGGCGGCTTCCGGCGGGCCTTCCAGGAGTACTCCCCCCAAGGCGCGTTGCAGCAGGACGTCGTCGTCGGCTTGGCCCCGTCCGTTCCGTTCGGTGAGGATCCTGGCGTCTGCGGCTCCGAGGAAGTCCGCGTAGGTCTGGCGGCGGAGGGCGAACTCGCGGTGGCCGGACTCGGCGCGAAGCGTCATGCGAACCGATTCGAGCAGCGCGTCCGCCTGACGGTCGCCCGCGTGCCGCGCCGCCGTAGCCTGCCGAATGCCGGCGCTGCGGGCGTACCAGCCGGTGACGACGCTACCTGCGATCGCCGATCCTGCGGCAATCAGTGCGATTCCCCAGTCACTCATGCCGCCATCCTCGCGATCAGCCACGGCATGCCACACCCCCCTTGCCGAATGTGCGGCGTGGATCACTCCCGACAGCCTTCGAACGCCGAGCGATAGGATCAAGCCATGTCGCCCGACGACGCGGAAGAAACCTCCCCGACCTGCGGAAACAGCTGTTGCCGTACACCAGTTTCAGATAGGCTGGATACTTACGGGCGACGGGCGACGGGCGACGGGCGACGGGCGAACGGCTCTGTTCGCGGCCAGGTCGGCGGTGGCGCTGTATCGCCTGCTCGACGTTCTCCCCATATTCTCCGGTGACGACCGGATCACCCGCTTGTTCACCCTCGTCCCCGGATCCGACTTCGAAGCCGACGCGCTCTCCGCGATCGACGCCCTCGGCGGCCACACGGTGCCGTGGAGCGAAGCGTGCGATGGCACGTACGACCTGGTCGTCGCTGCGAGCCCCAAGGGCGACCTGAGCCAGCTGCGCGGCCCGCACGTGCTCCTACCGCACGGCGCGGGCTTCAACAAGTCGATCCCCCACGAAGGTTCGGCCGACTCGGCATCCGGACTGGACCCTGCGTATCTGCGCCGAATCGGCCACGACGACACCCCGATAGCGCTGCACGCCCTGGCCCATCCCCATCAGGTCGCCAGGCTGGCCGCCACGGACCCGCCGGCCGCCCGGCACGCGAAGGTGATCGGCGATCTCACTCTGGAACGCGTCCTCACCTCGGCGCCACTACGCGACCGCTACCGAGCCTCGTTGGGCACCGGGGCCCGCAAACTGCTGGCCCTGGTCTCCACCTGGGGACCCGAGTCCCTCATCCAACAGCACCCCGGACTGCCCGCCCAGCTCGCTGCTCAACTAGCCCATGACGAATACCAGTTGGCATTGGTAGTCCACCCGAACGAGCGCAGCCTGCTCGGCACGTACGAGCTGACCGAACGCCTGGCGCCAGCCCTCGACGCAGGGATGATCCTGCCCGATTCCCACGAAGAGTGGGCCTCCGTCCTGATCGCCGCCGACGCCCTGATAACCGACCACGGATCTGCCGCCCTGTACTACTGCGCCGCCCAGGACCGACCCATCGTGAGCGTCCACCGAGGCGGCGGCGAACTGATCCCCGACAGCCCGATGGCCGTACTCCTCGGCCGGATACCGCAGTTGGGCCGCGCCGAGGACGTCGCCGAAACACTACGGGCGTACCGACCGGGTGCCGGGCACGCCGCCGCCCAGGCCGCGTTCGCGCCCCCCGGTGACGCCGTTGACCGCCTGCGCACAGAGATCTACGCCCTGCTCGGTCTCACGCCACCCGCCCACGACGTCGCCGCCCGGCCACTGCCCCTGCCCGCTCCCGCCATGCGTGTCCCCGCAGCGTTCGACGTCCACGTGGAGACCACCGCGGCCGGCTTCCGGATCACCCGGCACCCGGCCGGCAAAGCGCTGCCCGGCCACCACCTGGCCGTGGAGCACGGCGCCGCCGACGAACAACTCGCCCGTTCCGCAGGCCTGTTGTACCGTCGCCCGCTCCCGGCCTCCGCCGCCCCCGTGGACCTGGCCTGGACCGCCGACGGATGGACCCGGCACGCCCTGTCCGCCTACCCTGGCTGCCGCTCGGCCGCAGCCCTGCTGCCGTCCGGAGAATGCCTGCTCAGAGTCCGCGGTCACGAGCGGATGTACGCCGTCCAGACCGAACCGCGGCCCGAGCGAGGCCAGGTCGTACGGATCGACCCGGCCGTCGCACTGTCCGCCGTACACGCCAGGCTGCTCTCCCCCCAGCCCGCCCCGGAGAGCCGGACCATGCTGAACTGCCTCATCGGAGAACGGACTTTCCGTATCGTCCTCCGCCCGGCCACGGACACCGAGGCAACGCACGTGATCTAGCCCAGGCCGTTGCGCCGCCGGAGAGTCCGGGCCGTCGTACGATGCGCCTCAGCCTCCATCAGGCGCCCCTCGGCTGTGTCCAGGTCCCCGAGCGCGTCGTGGACGCGGGCCAGGTCGAAGCCTGCGCGCCGCCTGTCGGCCTGCCCGAGCGACTCCACGTACAGCGCACGGGCCTCGTCCGTCCGGCCGAGCTGGTGCAGGACACCGGCGAGGGCGAACGCCGAGCGTCCGATCAGCCTCTCACGCTCCTTCGCCACGAACCCGGCGTGCGCCTCGGACAGCAGCCGACACGCCGTCTCAAGATCGCCCACCTTCGCATTCGCCTCGCCCATCCGATAGGTCTGGAGCAGGATGCCGTACGGGTTGGGGATCGCCCGGTGCAATTCGCGGGAGCCAGTGAAGTCCTCCAAAGCGGAACTCCACTCACCCCGCGCACCCTTGAGCATGCCGCGGTGCTCGACGGCCGACGCGGCAAGCTTGCGGTCCCGTTCGGAGCCGCCCAGCAGCTGGGCGGCGGACATCGCCCTGTCGATCTGGACCTCGGCCTCGCTGAGCGCTCCCGACTCCCACAAGGCCCTGGCCAGTTGGCAGCGCGTGCGCACCAGCCATCCCGCGTTCCCTCCGTGCCGGACCGCCGAGTCGACGGCGCGCCGGAGGACCTCGAGCACCTCGGACTGGTGGGGGTGGTCCAGGGCATGCGTCCACACGGGCTCGGACAGGGCCACGACCTCGGTGTCCATCCCACGAGCGTGGGCCAGGCGCGAACACGCGAACACCACATGACGTTCCTCGTACAGCCAGTGGGCCGCCCGTTCGGCGCGTACGGCTCGGACTCGCTTGTCCTCGGTCGCCTTCGGATCCTCCAGCGGAACGTCCGGCACACTGGACACCGGGTGGAGAACATCCACGACGGTCAGCCGACGGCCGGCTGCGAACCGGTCGGCCAGCTGAGCCTGCCGTACGAACCAGCGCAGCAGCCTGACCTGTGCCTCCGCCACCTCACTGTCCGCCACCTCCCGGCGGGACCGACGCAAGGCGTGCGCGCGCAGCGGTCCCAGCAGTCTCATCTGGCCGCCCGCCGTCAGCGACAGCAGACGCAGGTCCAGTAATCCGGCGCGGTGCAGCTCGTCCAGGGCGTCCTGGCAGACCTCCGGTCCCAGTCCCGAGAGCGCGGTAGCGGAGTAAAGCGTGAACGTCCCGCCTGGATGGTGCGGAAGCAACCGGTAGAGCAGGGCCGCCGGATGGGACAGACCGGCGTAGGCCGTGTCCCAGACGTGCTCCACACCGGACACGCCCTTTTCGTCCAACTCCGCCCGGAGGTCGGCGAGAAGACGGGAGAGCGGACGCAACTGGTGCGCACGCACCAACTGGCCCGCCACATGCAGTGCCGCGGGCAGGCCGTCGCACAACTGGACCACCGCCCGTGCCGCCTCCGGGTCGGCGGCCAGCCGGTTGTCACGGACGATGAGCTCCAGCAGTTCCGTCGCCGCCCGCTCGTCCAGTGGCGGCAGTGCCACATCCTCCACGGCGCCGGCTTCGAACTCGTGGAGCGGACCGTGGCTCGTGACGATCACCACGCTGCCGCCCGACGCCGGAAGCAGGGGTACAACATCCGAGGCGTGGCGCACGTTGTCCAGCAGGAGAATCAGTTTCGCCCCGGAGGTCCTGCGCCAGTACTGCGCGCACCGGGCCGCGAACTGGACCTCCACCTTGTCCGGCTCCACGCCGAGGGATTTCAGCAACCGGGAGAGCACATCACCCGGGTCCACACTGTCGCCCACCCGAAAGTCCTCGAAGTCGACAGACAGTACATCGGTGATGGGGAAACGACCGCTCAGAGTGCGGGCGATCCGGTTGGCCAGCTCCGTCTTTCCCAGGCCGGTCGGCGCACGCAGCACGATGATTGGCGGGCGAGACCGGCTACGCCATTCCATCACCGCCCGCACGGCACGTTCCTGCTCCTCGTCGCGGTTGACGAAGTTCAGCGGCTCCGGCGGAAGTTCGACCCTCACACAGCCCCCTCGACCATCCACAGTACCCTGCACGCGCTGCCTGACGATCACGCACTCTAGAGACTTCCACCGCCCGGTGTCCGGCATGCCCGAAGACCTGGGAGCCTCGGACCTTCACGCAGGCGGCGGGTCCGGGGCTGGCAGAGGAGGGAGACTCAGGACTGGCCGAGACACGGCACGCCTCATCACACCTACTTTCACCCGAAGTGACCACCATCCAGCTTTGCCTCTCGTCGTTTCGGTGTCCGTGGGGTAGATCCCCGCAAGCGGCATCGTCGTACGGTCCAACGCTGCTGTACGTCGATCCGCCCCTCGACACACGGGAAGCGCCGATGACACTGCGGTCCTGGAGCAGCCAGCGGCATCGGACTCCAATAAGCTCGGGGCAGCTCAAGTGCTCGTAGTCGCGAACCAGGCGCCGGTGCAATATCAGGATCCCGTAGCTCCGCTCAACCCTCCACCGCTTCGGTTGCGGCACGAATCCTTTGATCCGCGGGTTACGTTCGACGACGTCGACGTCGATGCCCAGGCCGGCTCCGTGCGTGACAACCTGGTTCTTGAAGCCCTGGTCGACCAGAGCTGTGCGGACGGTGCCGCCGGCGTGTTGGGCGACCTGATCCAGCAGGATGAGGCCCGCGGTGTTGTCATGGGTGTTCGCAGCGAGGACGACGACCTCGATGACTAGGCCGAGGACATCCACAGCGAGTCCGCACTTGCGGCCGGGCACCTGCTTGGCCGGATCGTGGCCGGCCGTGACGGCGGGAACCCCGGCGGCCAAGCGGACACTCTGTTCGTCCAGGACCGCCGGGGTCGGGTCAAAGGTGAGAACGTCGATCTCGTCGACGGCACTTGGACCGCTGGCCACCATGCCCAGTCTGCGGCAGCGGCTCTGAAGGCGGCCGGCGCGGGCAGCGTGGCCGCCATCGCTCTCGGCAGCCACTCAACCGCTCCATCATCGACACAGCCGCGCTCGCCAATACCGACGACGACCGCGAAACAGCGCCGGGCACATTGACCTGCAACTTCAAGGAACGTGCAACGTGATCGCCATGCCGTTCGGTGTTTCACACGCGACCGGCTATGAAACGTGCCGCCGCCCCGTGCGAAGCGGTCATGTTCAGAGCGGCTGACTCTATCGGAGTGCCGAGCGTTCTAGTGAATCCGGGGAGGCGCTTCCCGCGACGCGGTTGCGTCGGGAGGACCATACCTCCATGACTGGAATGCCGGCCCGGCCCCAAGACGGCCTCGTCGCTCGACTCGCCCTCCCGTTGGCGGGGTCGGCGTCATGACGGACGTGTTCGCCATCGTGGCCGTCTGCGTGGTCTACGTGCTGGCGCTGATCTATCTGCGGATCGGGCTGCGGATCTGGCGGCGCGAGCCGTGGGCGGAGCCCAGGCGGCGCCATCCGGAGCGGCGGGGATGGCCCGAGTTGATCCGCCAGGTCGCGGCCACCTACGTCGGCGGGTGGCTGCTGCTCATGGTGGTGATCATCTTCTACTACGGCGGCGTGGCTCGACGCAGGCCGGACTTCGCCCTGCACGCCGCCACCGGCACCCTCTCGCTGATGGGCATCACCTTCCCGCTCTTCCTCGCCGTGTACTGGCTGGCGACCCGGCCGGCCGTCCAACGACTCGCCGCCACAATGCCGGGCGCCGCCCGGTATCGGTCCCTGCGGGAACGCCGGGCATCGCCCGACGGGCGTCAGCACGATGCCGAGGGCGACCATCCGCGGGACTGACACCGGCCCGCGCGAAGCGGGGCGGCGCTACGTCACGGGCCCCGCTCCCTCTACGGACGTCGCCCCTCGCCGTTCACGTCCGCAGGCGACCACCACCAGCAGCACGCCGGCCGCGAAGGGAAGCAGGATGTGCCAAGGGAAGTGGCCCGAGGGCGCGAAGCCGTGGATCGCGTACATCTCCAGGGCGTAGCCGACGGCGCCGAGTGCCACGAGCAGCGTGATCCAGGCGCCCGTCCCCCACTGGTGGCGCGCCGCCCGGGCGGGCGGCCGCGGCACGAGGCTCACGAGCACGATCAGTGGCACCAGCAGCGCGGCCAGCAGGATCACCCAGGCAAGGCGTAGCAGCCACCAGGCGCCGGTACCTGGTGCTTCGTCGGGGAAGAGTCCCAGGGGGTAGATGACGGCTGCGGCCGCCATCGCCGGTGCCATGTGCCACAGGTAGAGGCCCATCGTGGTGCGGTTGCCGGCGGAGACCCGCCGCCAGCGGCGGGGGTTCCGCAGCCAGCGGTTGGCCGCCGGCTCGGCCAGGACCAGCAGTCCGATGGCCACCAGGGCGTAGGAGAAGAGCGCGAGGGAGGGCGGCGAGTCGTTCTCGATCCGCGCGCCCGGCACCCCGATCAGGCTGATCGGGAAGGGACCGACGGTGACCAGCAGCACCCAGGCGACCGCGCCGACCACGATCATCAGCAGGGGGCGGATCCCGCGCAGCGCGCCGTCGTGCCAGGCGAAGCCCAGCAGGAACATCCCACCCCACACGAACAGGTAGTTCGCCGTGCCCACCACCGGGATGTCGGGCCCGAACACCAGCACGTCCACCACCGCGGCCAGCGCCACGAACACCACGAGCAGCCACAGCCCCACGCGCCGGTAGAGCGCCAGCAGCAGCGGTGTCAGGAGCACCAACAGCAGGTACAGCGGCAGGAACCACAGCTGCAGCGCCAGCGCCCAGCCGAGCTCGCCGAGCACTCGCCGGTCCACGCTGACGAGCAGGCACACCACCACGGCGACGGTGGCCGTGCCCACGTACACAGCCGTCGGCACGAGCAGCCCCCTGGCCCGCTCACCGGCTGGTCACCCACGCCGAGTTGGACGAGGCGCACACGGCCTG
>NZ_SMKI01000188.1 GCF_004348415.1 Streptomyces hainanensis | reverse complement strand
TCGACGTCAACGCCACCGACCGCGACCAGGACGCCGAGTTGGAGCGGCTGCTCGCGCTCGGCGCCAGGCCCGCCGACGTCGGCCAGACCGGCGGCGAGAGCTGGCACGTGCTGGCCGACCCGGAGGGGGTGTGGGTCATGACAGGTGCTCCTCGTCGTGGGTCGCACGACATCGTGTCCATCAAGGACTACTCGGTGGTCTGGCACTCTCCTGGTCAACGCGACGGCGCAGACCTTGAGTTCGGGTTGCCGGGAGAGCGGGTCGACGGCGTCGCTGGTCAGGGCGTTCACGGTGATCCGCTCGCCGAACAGGTCGCTCCAGTGGAACGGCGCGAAGCAGCAGCCGGGCCGCACCCGGTCGGTGACCACGGCGGGCAGCACGGCCCGGCCGCGTCGGGAGGCGATCTCGACGGAGTCGCCCTCGGCGACGCCGAGCGCCCGCGCGTCGTCCGGGTGGATCTCGACGAACGGGCCCGGGTTGAGCCGGTTGAGCCGCTCCACCCGGCCGGTCTTGGTGAGGGTGTGCCACTGGTGCTGCACGCGACCGGTGTTGAGGATGAACGGGTGGTCGTCGTCGGGGAGTTCGGCCGGCGGCACGTGCGGGCGCGGAAAGAAGGCGGCGCGGCCGCTCGCGGTCGGGAAGAGCGGGCCGCCGCCGTCGCCCGGCAGGTAGCGGACGGGGTTGCGGTCGGGGCCCGCCGGGTCGGCGGCCGGCCACTGCACGGGGGTGGCGCGCAGCCGCTGGTAGCTCACGCCGCGCAGGTCGTAGCCGGTGGTGGGGTTCCAGGCGCCCTTGAGCTCCTCGAAGACCTCCTCCGCGCTCTCGTAGGGGAAGGCGTCGGCGTAGCCCATCTCGCGGGCGACCAGGGTGATGAGCCGCCAGTCGGGCAGGGCCTGGCCCGGCGGGTCGACGGCTTGCGGGGTGAGGGTGAGGTTCCGCTCGCTGTTGATCATGACGCCGTCGCCCTCGACCCACATCGCGGCGGGCAGCACCACGTCGGCGTGGGCGTTGGTCTCGGTGGCGGCGTACACGTCCTGGGTGACGACGAACTCGGCCGCGCGGAGGCCCGCGATCACCGTGTCGCGGTTGGCCATCGAGGCGACGGGGTTGGTGCAGATGATCCAGCACCCCCTGATCTCGCCGGCCGCCATCCGCCGGAACATCTCGACGGTGCCCTGGGCGGGGCCGTCGGAGCGGATGGTGTCGGGTGGCAGGCCCCAGAGGCGCTCGGTGAACTCCCGGTCCTCGGCGACCAGCACCGAGCGCTGGCCCGGCAGCCCCGGGCCCATGTAGCCCATCTCGCGGCCGCCCATGGCGTTGGGCTGGCCGGTGAGCGAGAACGGGCCGCTGCCCGGGCGGCAGATGGCGCCGGTGGCGAGGTGCAGGTTGATCAGGGCCTGGGTGTTCCAGGTGCCGTGGGTGGACTGGTTGAGGCCCATGGTCCAGCAGCTGACCCACTCCCCCGCCGCGCCGATCAGTTCGGCGGCGCGGCGGATGTCGGCCTCCGGGAGGCCGGTCGTCTCGGCGACGGCGTCCGGCGGGTGGTCGGCGAGGAACTCGGGCATCGCCTCCCAGCCCTCGGTGTGCGCGGCGATGAAGGCGGGGTCGGTGTGGCCGCCGGCCACCAGCAGGTGCAGCAGGCCGTTGAGCAGCGCCAGGTCGGTGCCCGGCCTGATCGGCAGGTACAGGTCGGCCTTGTCGGCGGTGGCGGTGCGCCGGGGGTCGACGACGATCAGCTTGGCGCCGGCCCGCACCCGTTCCATCAGGCGCAGGAAGAGGATGGGGTGGCAGTCGGCCATGTTGGAGCCGATGACCAGGAAGACGTCGGCGCGGTCGAGGTCCTGGTAGGAGCCGGGCGGGCCGTCGGCGCCGAGGGACAGCTTGTATCCGGTGCCGGCGCTGGCCATGCAGAGCCGGGAGTTGGACTCGATCTGGTTGGTGCGGAGGAAGCCCTTGGCCAGCTTGTTGGCGAGGTACTGGGCCTCCAGGCTCATCTGGCCCGAGACGTAGAGGGCCACGGCGTCGGGGCCGTGTTCGTCGACGATGGCGCGCAGCCGGTGGGCGGTCTCCCGGACGGCGGCCGTCACGTCGACGGGTTCGGGCTCGGCGCCGCGCTCGGGGCGCCGGAGCGCGGTGCCGAGGCGGCCGGGGGCGGACAGCATGTCGGCGGTGGTGGCGCCCTTGGTGCAGAGCCGTCCGAAGTTGGCCGGGTGGTCGCGGTCGCCGGTGACCCGGCGGACCGTACGCCGCCCGTCGGGTCCTGTTCCGATGTCGAGCACGACTCCGCAGCCCACCCCGCAGTAGGAGCAGACGGTGCGCACGCCCCCCGGTTCCGCTGCGGCCACCCCAGGCCCCTTCCACGCTCGGCTCTTACGAGTCGACCGTACGAAGGGCCCGTTACACGGGCGTCACGTGGCGCGAACGAGCCGCGTTACGCCCCCTGCACACCGGCCGCCGCTGGCGTGTGAGCGTTCGTGCCCGGTCGTGGGGTCAGCGTAGCTTCCGGAAGAGGGCGCGGACGTCCTCGACCAGGGCGTCCGGGGCCTCCATGGCGAGGAAGTGGCCGCCCTCGGCCAGCTCGGTCCAGGACACGACGTGGTGGTCGCGCTCGGCCCAGGGGCGGACGGTGACGTCGTGGGCGGAGAGCAGCACGCCGGTGGGGACCGTGCCACGCTCCGGGGCCCAGGCGCCCGCGTCCCCCTCCGTCTCCTCGCCCCAGGCGGCGTCCTCACTCCAGTCGGCGGCGGAGATCTCCTCGTAGTAGATCTGCGCGGCCGAGCCCGCCGTGCCGGTGAACCAGTAGAGGGAGACGTCGGTGAGGATCACGTCGCGGTCGACGGCGTCCTCCGGCAGGCCGTCCTCGGGCCAGGTCAGCTCCTTGAACTTCTCCACGATCCAGGCGAGCTGGCCCACGGGCGAGTCGTGGAGGCCGTAGGCCACCGTCCCCGGCCGTTTGGCGTTGCACTGGAGGTAGGCGTCGTTGAGGTCCCGCATGCGCTGCCAGCGCCGCTGGTCGGCGTCGCCCAGTCCCTCGGTCTCGCCCTCGGCGCCGGTCGGGAAGGCGATCGCCGCGTTGAGGTGCACGCCGATGACGCGTTCGGGGGCCAGGCGGGCCAGCTGGGGCGCCACCCAGGAGCCGGTGTCGTAGCCCTGGAGGCCGTAGCGCGGGTAGCCGAGCCGCGCCATCAGCTCGGCGAGGACGCCGGCGATCCGGGCGGCGTTCATGCCGGGGCCGGCCAGCGGGGTGGAGAACCCGAACCCCGGCAGGGAGGGGATGACCAGGTGGAAGGCGTCGGCCGGGTCCCCGCCGTGCGCCCGCGGGTCGGTGAGCGGGCCGATGACGTCGAGGAAGTCGGCGAAGGTGCCGGGCCAGCCGTGCAGCAGCATCAGGGGCGTGGCGTCCGGCTCGGGCGAGCGCACGTGGAGGAAGTGCAGGCGCTGGCCGTCGACGGTGGTGACGAACTGGGGGTGGGCGTTGAGCGCGGCCTCCCGCGCCCGCCAGTCGTACCCGGTGCGCCAGTGGTCGGCGAGCTCCCTGAGGTAGCCGACCGGCACGCCGCGGCTCCAGCCCACGCCCGGCAGTTCCGCCGGCCAGCGGGTGTTGGCCAGCCGGGCGCGCAGGTCGTCGAGGGCGGCCGGCGGGATCTCGATACGGAAGGGACGGATGGTGTCCTCGTGGTGCGTGTGCTGTGCCATGCCCCGCAGGCTAGGAGCCGGTTAGGACAGAGTCGCTCCTAAGTCGGTGGCAGGGTGGACGGCATGTGGGAGACGTCCGCCCGGTTGCTGAGGCTGCTGTCGCTGTTCCAGGCCCGCCGCGAGTGGTCGGGGGCCGAGCTGGCCGAGCGGCTCGGCGTGTCCACGCGCACCGTCCGCCGTGACGTGGACCGGCTGCGCGAGCTCGGCTACCCGGTGCGCGCCTCTCGGGGGTCCGCCGGCTACCGGCTGGGCGCCGGCGCCTCGCTGCCGCCGCTGCTGCTCGACGACGAGGAGGCCGTCTCCACGGCGATCGCCCTGCGGACGGCGGCCGGCGGCACCGGCGTCGCCGGGATCGAGGAGGCGTCGCTGCGCGCCCTGACCAAGATCGAGCAGGTGCTGCCGTCCCGGTTGCGGCGCCGGGTGGACGCGCTGCGGCGGGCGACCCTGCGGGTCGGGCCGCCGGGGCCCGAGGTGTCGGCCGACACCCTGCTGGTGATCGCGGACGCCTGCCGGGGCGCCGAGCGGCTTCGCTTCTCCTACCCGGGCGCGGGCGGCGACGCCTCGGTCCGCTCGGTGGAGCCGCACCGCCTGGTGCACTTCGACCGGCGCTGGTATCTCGTCGCCTGGGACACCGACCGGGCGGACTGGCGCACGTTCCGGGTGGACCGGCTGACGCCGCGCCCGCCGGCCGGACCCCGGTTCGCGCCACGCCCGGAGCCCGAGGGCGACGTGGTGGCCTATCTGTCCCGGCGCCTCTCCCAGCGGGTCTGGCCCTGCCAGGCGACGGTCGCGCTGCACGCCCCCGCGGCGGAGGCGGCCGAGCGGGTCTGGCCGGGGATGGGCGCGATCGAGGCCGTGGACGAGGGCTCCTGCCTGCTGCATCTCGGCGCGGACTCGGTCTGGAACCTCCAGTGGATGATCAGCTCCGTGGACCTCGACTTCACCCTGGTCGACGGCCCGCCCGGGTTGGCCGCCGCCCTTCGCGCACACGCCGAGCGGTGCCTGCGGGCCCTGCCGCCGGCCGATCCCGCGGGCGGCGGCTGACGGTTGCCGCCCGGGGGCCCGGGGGCCCGGGCGTGGGGCGGGAGCCGCCGTGCGGCTCCCGCCCCGCATCGCGTCGCTAGCGGCGGGGCTCACGGCCCGGCAGGACCGAGCGGATGTCGTCGACGATCCGCTTGACGAGGGGTTCCGGGTCGTCGAGGAAGTAGAAGTGGCCACCGGGGAACGGGCGTACGCCGAGGAAGTCGGTGGTGTGGCGCCCCCAGTGCGCGGCGTCCCGCTCCTCGGCCACCGGGTCGTGGTCGCCGCAGAACGCGGAGAGCGGCACGTTCAGGACGGGCGGCGGCGTGGGGGTCGGCTCCCAGGTCTCGGCCGCCTCCAGGTCGGCGCGTACCAGCGGTTGCACCCGCTCCCAGAGCAGCGGGTCGCGGAGGATCCGGTCCGGCAGCCCCCCGAGATCCGTCAGCGCCGCGCGCAGCTCGTCCGGCGACAGGCCGTACAGCGGCGGGTTGGAGCGGGTGATGGAGAAGAACGGCCCCGGGTGGCCCGAGACGCCGACCCACGCGGGAGCCGGCCCGCCCTGGCGCTGGACCTCCAACGCGGCCGCGAACGCCACCAGGCCGCCCATGCTGTGCCCGAACAGTGCATATGATCCCCCGTCCCGGCCGAGGAGTTCGTCGGCCAGGGCGTCGCTGATCACGGTCAGTCGACGTTCGGCCGGGTGCGTGGCGGCCTTGGGGCGCCCCGGGGCCACCACCAGCCGGACCTCCCAGTCCTCGGGGAGGTGCGCCAACCATGGCCGAAACGTGCTGTGGGAGCCGCCGGCGTGGTGCATCAGGTAAAGGGTGAGTTTCGAGTCGGGTGCGGCCCGATGACGAATCATCGACAATATCGATTCCGTCATCTGTTGGACCCTGTCCAGAATTCTTCCGGTAGCGTCAACGTCATTCCCCTTCCATGGGGCCTGGAACGGATCATGGACCTCGGCTCGACCAACTCATGATAGCCATGACAACCCCCCTGGATTTCATGAATCCTGATGCGCAATCCGGCGCACCCGACTACTCCTTTGGTGGCAGTGACGGTGGCCCTTAGAGTGGACTCGCCAGAAGTCCGCGGTCCGTGATTCCATGAGTCGTCATCGACCGCGCCGGGCGATTCCACCCGGAGGATTCAGAGGTGCATAATGCGACTCAACGTCCTCGGCCCAATCGAAGTGATAGGCAGTGCCGCGACGTGTCGGGTACGCGGGTTCAAGCTGGCCAAGGTGACGGGGCTTCTCGCGCTGCGTGCCAACCACTTCGTCTCGATGGAGACGATCAGCGAGGAGTTGTGGTCGGGTTCCCCGCCGCGCAATGAGGCGACGACGATCAGAACACACGTCTACAACCTGCGCCGGGTGTTGAGTTCCTCACATACCGGACCGTCGTCCGGTGTGACGTTGCACACAAGACCCATGGGATATCAGCTGTCGATTCCGGACGAACTACTCGACGTGAGTCGATTCGACCGGCTCGCCAACGAGGGTCGTGCGCTTTTCGATGCCGGCCGTTACGCCGAATCCGCCGACCGACTGCGTGCCGCCCTCGCGGTGTGGCGGGGCAACGCGCTGGAGGGAATTTCGGTGGGTCCGGTGCTCTCCGGTCATCTGGCGCATCTCGGGGAGAAGCGGGCCCGAATTCTGGAGCTGCGGATCGAGGCGGACATGCGCAGCGGCCGGCACCGCGATCTCGTGCCGGAACTCTACGAACTGGTGGCGACGGACCCGCTCAACGAATGGCTTCAGGCACAACTGATGGAGGTGCTACACCGATCGGGTCGGCGTGGTGAGGCGTTGCGCAGTTTCCATGACGCTCGTCGGTGTCTGGACGAACAGCTCGGCATCGAGCCGTCAGACGATCTGCATCAGACCTATCTCCAGATCCTGTCCTCCGGCTATCAGAGGTAGGAGGATTCGGGAGAGATGAGGGCGGCTTCCCGCGCGGTGCGTACGGCCTCCATGCGGGAGGACGCCCCCAGTTTCTCGAAGACGTTGCGGAGATGCCGTTTCACGGTGCCTTCGGTGATGGTGAGTCGGGAGGCTATCTGCCGGTTGCTGAGCGCGTCGGCGACCAGGCTCAGCACCTCCAGCTCCCGGGGCGAGAGCACGATGGACTGCTCCCCGCCACCGCCGACGGTGAACCCGCCGGGCACCGCGATCGTGACGCCCTGGCCCTCGTGGGCGCTGCGGATCGTGGTGACCAGGTACTTGCGGCTGACGTGCTTGGACAGGTAGCTGGCCACCCCGGCGTCGATCAGCCGGCGCACCAGGTCGGCGCGGTCGTGCACGGTGAGCACGATGACCTTGGGGCGGGGCGACACCCGGTGCAGGCGGGCCACGGTGTCCAGCGGATCGTGCTGCGGCATGCCGAGGTCGAGCAGCACGATGTCGGGTCTGGTGGCACCGGTGACGGCGATGACCTCCTCACCGGTGCCCGCCACCCCGCAGACGGCGAAGTCCTCCTCCACCAGCAGGGTTTCGCAGAGTGTTTCGCGCAGCAGGGTGTGGTCGTCCGCCACGACGATGCGGATGGGATCAGGCGAGATCATGGGGTCCGTCCGTGAGGGGCACGAGGAAGGCGATCCGTGTTCCGTTCATCGGCATGCTGGTGATGTTGAACGTTCCCCCCAGAGCCCTGATCCGCTCCTTCATCGAGATCAGGCCGCTTCCGGTGGTGGACCCTTCGGCGCCGTTCTGCGCCGCGAATCCGCGGCCGTCGTCCTGGACGACGGCGCAGACCCGGCTCGGGGAGAGTTGGAGCATGATGAGCGCCTGTCCCGCGCCGGCGTGGGTGAATATGTTGCGCATGCACTCCCGGAGCACCAGGAACACCTCGCCGCGGATATGGGACGGCACATCGGCCTCGTCCCCGTCGACGAAGATGGTGACGTCGGTCAGGTCGAGGCCGTACGCGTCGACGTACGAGCGGAGCTCACGATCGATATTGGACACGGGAGTTTGGAGACGCAGTCCGGAGGAAAGCCTTCTCACGCCCTCGAAAAGATTGCCCAGTATCGAATGCAAGTCCTCGATGTGACGTCTGGAGAACCCCTCTTTCGACTCCGTTGTCAGGTCATGGAGTTCCAGTTTCCGAAGTGCTAGGCTGATATTACTGCCGAACCAGTCGTGGAGTTCTCGGGCGGCCCGCTTCCGATCCGCGGTGCGTAATCCCTCGAGCCGCTTGATCAGCGCCTTTTCATACCACACCGAAGATATTCGACCGCGTTCGACCACACTTCTGTTGATCGCGGTGAGGGCCAACTGGGTCCTACCGACCGGCAGCAGTCGTCCGGCGCCGAAACCGGTGAGCCCGGAGAGGAAGACGTCGAACATCTCCCCCCAGGCCAGGGTCAACTTCTCCAGCGAAATGCCGGAGAGAGCCGTGGAGACCCCCAACAGGGAGGCCAACGCGACCTTGTCGTCGTTGACGACGACGCGCCCGAGCTTCATGCTCCGCTGGCAGTCGTCGAACACGTAGCCGAACTGTCTGCGCCACTCCGCGCGTAGATCGCGACGCTCGAGCAGGTCATATGCCAACCGCTCCTCGTACTGGGCGTACAGGCGGTCGATCATCGCGGATTGCCCAAGTTTTTCGACAGCATTCACTCGGCCGTCGCCCACCACGCACTCGACGGTGCGCGGCTCACGTTCACGTTCCGGTTGACTCAGAATCTGACTCTCCCCCGTAGGTTGCGTGGTCACGGCGCACAGCGCCCTACCGCGAGACACGAGACTGATTGGTCGGATCAGAATGCCGGTAGAGATATACCCCTTCATAATATCTTCACACCCACCGGGCAACAATAGTGTTTTCGGTCCGAACAGCCACTCCAGGGTCAAATTAGGGTAATGCAACCCAGAGTGACACCGACCTTGAATATGCAACCATCGGGGGCCGACGACCGAAAACCAGAACGCGCGTGCGCATTTTCCATTGCCGTGGGTGGTGCGGTCCAGACGCGAAACCGGCCGCCGCGGTGGCAGCGGCGGCCGGCACGTCGCGAACGACCCGTCAGCCCTGAGGACCACCGGTCGGCGGCAGCTGCAGCTTCACGGCGCCGAGCTGGGCCAGCAGGAAGAGGTCCTGCCGGCAGGCCCAGTGCTCGACGACCTTGCCGTCCTCGACCCGGTAAATGTGGATGTGCTCGACGTCCACCTTGTTGCCGGTCGCCTCGACGCCCAGGAAGTTGCCGACGTGAACGCCCGTGAACCGCAGCCGCAGCACCGCCTTGTCACCCTCGGCGAAGCTGTCGAGGTGCTCCCAGCTGGCGTCCTTGAACACGGTGTTCATCCAACGGGCCGTGCCCAGGTAGCCGTGGGGGCCGCCGGGCGTCCCGGGAGGGGCCTCGTAGTCGACGAACTCCGGGGCCACGAGGCGCAGCGCGACCTCCTCGTCCAGGTCGTTGAAGATCTTCCCCATCTGGTGGGCGATCTCAAGCACGCTTTCCGACATACCGTGGAACCTGCCTTCCCTGCTTAGGTGGATGGTGGTCATTCGGTGGAACACGCTCCGGCCGACCGGGGGGGCCGGCCGGAAGTCTCAGTTGCCGAGGCCCAGGCCGCCGCCGACCGGCAGGATCGCGCCGGTGACGTACGAGGCCCCCTCGCTGGCCAGGAACTGCACCGCGTGGGCGACCTCCTCCGGGGTCCCGACCCGGTGCAGTGCCGTCTGGCCCAGCAGGTTCTCGCGCCGGACCGGGGTCACGTCCTTGGACATGTCGGTCTCGATCAGCCCGGGCGTCACCACGTTGACGGTGATCTTGCGGCGCCCGACCTCGCGGGCGAGCGAGCGCGCGAAGCCGATCAACCCCGCCTTGGAGGCGGCGTAGTTGGTCTGCCCCGGCGCGCCGGTCAGGCCGCTGGTCGAGGACATGAAGACGATCCGACCCCACCGGGCCTTGATCATGTCGGGCGCCACCTCGCGGGCGATGTTGACGGCACCCATCAGGTTGGTCTCGATGACCGAGCGGAAGTGCTCGTCGGCCATACCGACCAGCAGCTTGTCGTAGGTGATGCCGGCGTTGGACACCAGCACCTGGATCGGGCCGTGCTGCACCCGGGCCTCCGCCACCGCGCGCCGCACCGACTCGCGGTCGGTCACGTCGCAGCGCACCCCGAACAGCCCCTCCGGCGGATCCCCGGTGCGGTGGGTGACGGCCACCTTGTCGCCCCGCTCGGCCAACAGCCGGGCGATCGCCAGGCCGATGCCTCTGTTCCCTCCGGTCACGAGCACCGAACGGCTCATCGTTCAGACCCCCTTCTCGACGATCTCCGCGAGCCGGGCGGCAGCCTCGGCGGTGTCGGTGAAGTGCAGCGCGCGCCAGCCGGCCGCCTCGGCACCGGCGCAGTTGTGGGCCAGGTCGTCGACCAGGACGCACCGCTCGGCCGGCACCCCGGCCCGCTCCGCGGCCAGCGCGAACATCGCGGGCGACGGCTTGCGGTGCCCCACCTCGAAGGAGAGCAGCACGTCGTCGAAGAGTTCGGCCGGGTCGACCATCCGCCGCCAGTGGGCGTCCCAGGTCGGCACCATGTTGGAGAGCATCCCGACGAACGCCCCGCCGCCGCGGGCCGCGCGCAGCGCGGTCACCCAGGCGTGGTTGGTCTCCCGGCCGTCGAACCAGATGTCGGCCAGGGTGGTCAGCCGCACCGTGACGCCGTGGTCGGTGGCGAGCACCTCGCCGATCTCCGCCAGCCACTCCGCCTCGGTGACCAGCGGGGTGTCGATCGGCAGCATGACGTCCTCGGTGCCGTACCGCGCGGTGACCTTGCCGAGCGCCTCGTTCAGCACCTCGGGCCGCACACCGACCCGTGCGCAGAAGACGCCCATGGTGTGCGAGAGCGGCGGGGTCAGGACGCCCCCGAAGTCGCTCCAGACGGCGATCCGCTCATCACTCACAGGAGACTCCCCATCGTCATCGTCACCGAGGCGATCTCGGCGCCGTTCTGGTGGAAGGTGACCGGGAGGGTGACACGCCCCTCCTCGTCGGACGGGCCGGGGCGCGGCACCGAGAGGCGGACGGCGTCGTCCAGTTCGGCGAAGCGCGCGAAGTGCGCGGCGATGCCGACGGTGTGGGTGGTGCGCGGCGCGGCGGTGCTCAGCAGGGCCAGCTGCCGGGCGGCCTCGACCAGGGTCATGGCCGGCAGGTGGTCGTAGACGTGGTCGAACAGCGACCGGTTGCGGAAGCTGGGGGTGAACTCGGCGCTGATACCCGCGTCGTCGGACACCTCGCCGGCGAGGACCACGTTGAGCGGGTGCACCCGGCCGACCCGTTCCGGGGCGACGAGCCGGGGGTCGTCACCGGGCCGCCGGTCGTCGTAGTCGGAGGTGAGCGGCGCGGGCGTGCCCCGCTGGGCGCGGCGCAGCGCGTCGTTCTCCTGGTGGCGCAGGAAGAGCACGTCCATCGCGTGTTCCCCGACCTGTTCGCCGCCCACCAGATAGCGCTGCTCCACCCGGCCCTTGCGGTAGCGGCCGGCGCGGTTGGGCTTGCCGATGTACTCGGTGTCGATCAGCAGGCTGCCCGGTCGTGGACCGATCACCAGCGCCTTCAGGTCGGCGAGGGCGAAGGTGAAGCGGTCCACGATCATCGTGGTGTCGTGGCTGAACCCAATGTGGGCGTGGGTGCCGGCGATGGCCGCCTGGCGTCCGGCCTCGAGCAGCAGCAGCGCGTCGTGCGTCGCCGGCGACTGCAGGTGGTCGTTGTAGTAGGCGTGGACGAGGGGCAGTTGGACGGCCGTGCGCACGGAGCGCTCCGCCCTCGGTCGGACGTCGGTGACGAACACCTCGGAGACGGCGGCCTTGTGGACCAGGGCGCGGTCCACGGTGCTGGCGTGTCCTGGCTCGGAGGAATCTGGGTCCGGTTCCGGGTCCCCATGCGTGGTCATTACCCGTCCCTCGATTTCTCGGAAATGGTCGCCTACGAGTCTCACGGAATGCCGTCAAGCCGAGATACATCGGGCATAAAAGCCGTCGTCAATGGCCGCTCGCCACGGCCGGGACTATGGGGAACGATGCCTCGAGTAACGCGAATCCCGACCACACCCGGTGGGCCGTGGGAAATCCCATGGCCACCAGGGCGTTGATGAGCATGCCATGCGCGATGAAGTAGGTGGTTTCCTCGGTGTCCGCGCTCAGCGCGATGTGCGAGTCGTCCCAGAGTTCCAGCCACCGGGCCCGGATCGCCTCGCCAAGGCGCAGGTCACCGGCCGCTTCCGCAGCCGCGACCGAGACGTAGATCTGAAGTTGCATCAGCAACTTCTCGGGGTCGGTCATGAGTTCCCGATACGCCTCGGCCATGACCCTGTGTCGTTCTTCCTCCGGCGCTCCCGCGGCCGCTTCGAGCAATGCGACGCGAATCTCCTGAAGGCATCGACTCACCGCCTCCAGAAACATGTCCTGCTTGGTGGGAAACAGCCGGAAGAGATAGGGCTGGGAAACTCCGACGCGCCTGGCTATCACGGCCGTCGGGGTGCCGTGGTATCCGCCACGGGAGAACTCCGTGATCGCGGCCCTGATGACGCATTCGCGTCTTTCCGCGGCGGTCATCCGCGCCATGCGGCCTCCTTCTCCGGGCCCCGCCGGCCCGGTGCCTCGACCGTCGGCGGCTCAGAACCCGGCGCGCTGGAGCCAGAAGGTGTCGGCGCTGCCGACGCCGCTCATCAGCACGTCGACCTGGCCGCTGACCGCGTAGGCGCCCGACGGGGTGTCCGTGATGGTGGTGGGCGAGGGGAAGGCCCAGGGGTCGGTGCGCCCGGTGACGTAGGCGGTGCGCCAGCCGTCGCGGGAGGCGAGTGAGGTGACGGCGGTGTCGCCGCGCGGCATGCCGAGGCCGGCGCCGAGCTCGTTCTGGACGGCGAGCAGCGTGCCGTCGGCCCGCAGGGTGATGCCGTCCACGCCGATCAGGGACTGCGGGACCTCGACCTGGGTGACCCGGGGCCGGCCGCGCAGGCTGACCTTGAACATCTCGCCGGTGTCGTAGCGGGTGGTGAGCAGGTAGCCGTCGGGGTGCCAGGCGATGCCGTTGAGCCCGATGAAGTCGGCGGCGAACCGCTCGTCGGTCACCAGGTCGCTGACCCGGCCCCGGGTGTCGATCTGCTGGATGGTGGCGGAGACCGAGTCGGTGACGTAGACGGTGCCGGTGCGGGTGTCGTAGGCGAGGTCGTTGGCGAAGGTGTTCTCGCGGCCCTGGCCGGTGTCGATCCGCTGGAGCAGCTCGCCGGTCCTGAGGTCGATGATGGCGACACCCGAGGTGGGCGGCTGCTCGACGCCGGGCAGCATCCGGCGGACCCAGTAGTCGGTGTAGCTGACGATGGCCCGGTTCCGGCGGGTGTCGACCTTGATGCCGAGGGTGGAGACCAGGCCGATGCTGGGGGTGAGTTCCTCGACGGCGCCGTCGGGGGTGACCACGGAGACGTTGCCCTGCCGCGTGGAGGTGACCAGGAAGGCCTCGCGGGTCGGGTCCCAGGCCACGCCCTCCGGGTACAGCTCGGGGGACACCGAGGTGACGGCCTCGGCTATCTCGTCGGCCGGGCAGTGGCGGCCGTGCCGGTCGCCGGCGGTGTGTCCGACGGCGGTGGCGGGGACCTGGAGGGCGGTCAGCAGCAGTCCCGCGGCGGAGACGGCGAGCGCGGTGCGGTGGACGCGGCGGGATCTGGAGGTGGTCATGGCACAGGCTCCTCTTTGCTTGGTCGTGGTGGCTCGCGCGCCGAACCCCGTATGGCGTGGCGTGTGTGCTTGGCAGTGGCGGCGAGCGGTGGGCCCGGGTGACACGCGTCAACCCGGGGACGGCAAGTGGGGCCACGTCCGGGGGGAGCCGCTGGGGGG
>NZ_SMKI01000187.1 GCF_004348415.1 Streptomyces hainanensis | reverse complement strand
ACACCGGTCCTGACATGCCGACACCAGGAACGTTAGCCAGACTCCCGGGCGTTGTCTGCCCTCTTATGGCCCCGTTAAGGAACGACTCAGGAGGGGTTAAAGGACGCCCGGTCGACCGGCCGCGCGTTCAGCGTTCCGCGCGCCGTCGGGAACGGGGCGGCCGGCATCGGGGCCCGCGTGCGCTCCAAGGCGGCCGAGGCGGCCGGCTGGCCGCGGTGGGGTGCCCTGACCGGGTGTCACCCGGCGGAGGGCGACGGGTCGGGGGTGTCCGGGGAGTGACATGGGTCGCACCGCCTTTTCGGTACCCCCGTGGAGCCAGGCACGGTTGACATGGTTAGGTATGCCTAACCTAAATTAACCGGTCGGAGTCGCCGTCACCCACCCCCGTCACGTCGCTCCACCCGGCGCGAGATCCGCGCACGAACCAGCCGCCAAGACAAGGGACACCCCGAGAACCCATGAGCATGCCCGGCCACGCCCCACTCGTGCCCGTGCCCCCGACCCTCCTGGAACCCGATCTGCTGGCCGCCGACCCCGCCGGCCTCGCGGAGGTGGGACGGCTCGTCACCGAGCTGACCAGGGAGGCCGCCGGCGCCCTCCGTCGCCGCACCGGCCCACTCCCGGCCGTCACCCCACGGGAGTTGACCCGACTGCTGGACGACGAGCTGCCGGACGGCCCCCTCCCCGCCACCGGAGGCGGACGCCAGGCGGTGCTCTCGCTCGCCCGCTCCTACGCCGCCTACACCGTCGACCTCGCCGACCCACGGGCCGCCGCCCACCTCCAGCCCCCGGCCCTGAGCGTCGCCGCCGCCGCCGACGTGCTCGCCTCCGTCTTCAACGCCTCCGTCGACACCTGGGACAGCGGCCCCTACGCCGTCGAGATCGAACGCCGGCTCATCCGCTCGCTCACCGACCTCGCCGGCTACGGCCCGGGCGCCGACGGCGTGCTGACCCCGGGCGGCACCGCCTCCAACCTCCAGGCGCTGCTGATGGCCAGGGACGTGGCGCTGCGCGCCCACCGCGACATACGGGGCGGCGGCCTCACCGGGCTCGACGCGCGTCCCGTCGTCCACTGCTCGGAACTCGCCCACTTCTCCGTCGCCCGTGCCTGCGCCGTCCTCGGTCTCGGCGAAGACGCGGTGCGCACCGTCCCGGTCGACGACGCCCACCGGATGCGGCCCGCCGAACTCGAACGCGCCCTGCGCCTGCTGGCCCCGAACGAGGTGCCGATCGCGGTCGTCGCCACCGCCGGCACCACCGACTACGGCTCCGTCGACCCGCTGCCCGAGCTCGCCGCCATCGCCCACCGGGCCGGCACCCGGCTGCACGTGGACGCCGCCTACGGCGGCGGCGCGCTCTTCTCCGAGCGGCTGCGGCCGCTCCTCGACGGCATCGAGGCCGCCGACACGATCACCATGGACCTGCACAAGACCGCCTGGCAGCCGGCCGCCGCCAGCGTGCTGCTGGTCCGCGACGCCAGGGACCTCGCCGCCGCCACCGGGCTGCGGGTCGGCTACCTCAACCCGGACGACGACGGCGCCGCCGGCTACGACGGACTCCTCGGCAACTCGATGGCCACCACCCGCCGGGCCGACGCGTTCAAGGTCGCCGCCACCTTCCTCGCCCTCGGCCGCGAGGGCGTCGGCGCCATGCTCGACGCCTGCCACGACCTGGCCAGGGACGCGGCCGACGCCGTCGAGGACCACCCCAGGCTCGAACTCACCACCCGACCCACGCTCACCACCGTGGTCTTCCGCTACGTGCCGCGCGCCGGCGGCGTCTCGGACGCGGTCAACGGCGCGCTGCGCCGCCGACTGCTGGCCGAGGGCGCGGCGCTGATCGGCCGCACCGACGTCGCCGACGCCGAACCCGGCACCGGCACCGTCCGGTTGAAGCTCACCCTGCTCAACCCCCAGGCCACCGCGCACGACATCGCGGAACTCCTCGCCGCGGTGGACGCGGCCGGCCAGGCCGTGGAGGCCCAACTGTGAACGACAGCACCACCGAAGAACCGGTACTCGACCTCGCGGCCGTCGGCGTCGGCCCGTTCAACCTCTCGCTCGCCGCGCTCGCCGACGAGGTGGACGGGCTCGCCTTCGCCGCCTACGACCAGCGCCCCGCCTACGACTGGCACCCCGGCCTGATGTTCGACTGGGCCTCGCTCCAGGTGAGCTTCCTCGCCGACCTGGTCACGCTGATCCGGCCCACCAGCCGCTGGTCCTTCCTCAACTACCTGGTCGAGCACGACCGGATGTACCCCTTCTACATAGCCGAGCGCTTCCACGTGCCGCGCCGCGAGTACGCCGACTACTGCGCCTGGGTGGCCGGCCGGCTGCCGTCGCTGGGCTTCGCCACCTCCGTGGACGGGGTGCGCTGGCTCGCCGACCGCGACCTGTGGGAGCTGACGCTGCGCCGCACCGACACCGGGGCGGTCATCAGGCGACTGGCCCGCAACATCGCCCTGGGCGTGGGCACCGAGCCGTTCCTGCCGCCGCCGCTGGCCGGCGTCGCGGGGGAGCGGGTCTTCCACGCGGGCGAGCACCTGAACCGGATCGAGGGCCTGGTGGCGGCGGGCGTCCGGGAGGTCACCGTGGTCGGCTCCGGGCAGTCGGGCGCCGAGGTCTTCCTCGACCTGCTCCGCCGGCAGCGCGAGGCGGGCTGGGCGGTCAACTGGCTCACCCGCTCCTGGGGGTTCGCCCCGCTCGACTACTCCAAGCTGGTCCTGGAGTACACCACCCCCGCCTACATGCGGTACTTCAACGGCCTCGAACCCGCCGTCCGGGACCGGCTGATCGCCTCCCAGTGGCAGCTCTACAAGGGCATCGACACCGAGACGATCGACCTCGTCCACGCCGAGCTCTACGACCACCTGCTCGACGGCGACCGGCCGCCGGTCACCCTGCTCCCGGCCACCGCCGTCCACGCGGCGGCGCTCGCCGGCGACGGGGTGCGGCTGACCACCCGGCACGCCGACACCGGCCGGGAGGCGGCGCACGAGACCGGCGCCGTGATCGCCGCCACCGGCTACGCGCCGCGCCGCCCGGAGTGCCTGGAGCCGGTGGAGAAGCTGATCGCCTGGGACGACCGGGGCCGCTACGACGTCAGCGAGGGGCACCGGATCCGCACCGCGCCCGAGGTGGGCGCCGGCCTGTACGTGCAGAACGCCGAGCTGCACACGCACGGCGCCGCGGCCCCCGACCTGGGCATCGGGGCCTACCGCGGCGCGCTGATCCTGAACGCGGTGACCGGCCGGGACGTGTTCCGCATCCCGCGGCGCACCGCGTTCCAGTCCTTCGGCCCGGCCGCCGGCCGGGTGGGCGGGTCCTAACCGAGCTGGATGGACCGCTTGGCCAGGCCACCCCAGAAGCCGTCGATCACGGTGCGCTGGGTGGCCAGGTCGGCCTCGCCGGCACCGAGCGCCACGAACAGCGGCGCGAAGTGCTCGGTGCGCGGGTGGGCGAGCCGGCCGGCCGGGGAGGCGTGCTCGAAGTCGAGGAGCGCGTCGACGTCCCCGTCGGCCAGCGCCTCCCGGCCCCAGGCGTCGAACTCCCGTGACCAGCCCGGCGCCTGGTCGGGGCCGCTGTTCCAGGTCAGCTCGGACAGGTTGTGGGTGAAGAAGCCGCTGCCCACGATCAGCACGCCCTCGTCCCGGAGCGGCGCGAGCCGGCGGCCGAGCCGCAGCAGCCGCTCGGGGTCGAGCGTCGGCATGGACAGCTGGAGCACCGGGATGTCGGCGGCCGGGAACATCTCGGCCAGCGGCACGTAGGCGCCGTGGTCGAGCCCGCGGTCCGGCGCCTCGTGCACCCGGGTGCCCGGCCCGTCGAGCAGGCCGCGCACCGCGGCGGCCAGCTCGGGGGCGCCGGGCGCCGGATAGGTGACCCGGTAGTACCGCTCGGGGAAGCCCCAGAAGTCGTGGACCAGCGGCACCGTGGTGGTGGCGCCGAGGGTGACCGGGGCGGCCTCCCAGTGCGCCGAGACGATCAGGATCGCCCTCGGCCGGGCGATGCCGGCCGACCAGTCGGCCAGCTGGCCCGGCCACAGCGCGTCGTCGGCGAGCGGCGGCGCGCCGTGGCTGAGGTAGATCACGGGCGTCCGGGGCCCGGTGGCCGGGCCTTCGGTGACGGTCATGGCGATACCTGCGATTCGTCTCGGGTGGTGCGGTGCGGGTCGGTCGGTCAGTTCCGGAAGAGCAGCACGATGCCGGCGACGGCCAGGCCGAGGGCGACGGCGGCCGCGCCGGTGGCCAGCCGGTGCTCGCGCAGCCGGGGCAGCGGCAGATGCCGGTCGACGGCGTGGCGGCCGGGCCCGGTGAGCGCGAGCGAGGCGGCGCCCAGGCCGAGCAGCAGCGGGAGCTCGATGCCGGCCGGGGCGAAGAAGCCGGCGTCCCAGTGCGCGGAGACGATGACGTTGAGCATTGTGCCGACGACGGCCGCCCCGGCCAGCGGGGTGAGCACCCCGAGCGCCAGGCCGAGGCCGCCCAGCGTCTCCGAGAGGCCGGCCACCAGGGCCATCGTGCGGCCCGACGGATAGCCGAGGGACTCGAAGAACATGCCGGTGCCGTCCAGGCCCGAGCCGCCGAACCAGCCGAAGAGCTTCTGCGCGCCGTGCGCGGCGACGGTGAGCCCGACGGCGAGGCGGAGCAGCAGCAGCCCGGTGTCGTGGGCCGGCGCGGCGGCGGCCCAGGCCGGCGCGGGCGCCGGGCGGGTGGTCGTCGTCGTGGGGGAGGTCATCGAGCTGTCTCCTGAGGGTGGGGGCCGAGATTGGTTCAAATTCGAAGAACTGAACCGGCTCCACCGTAGCCGGTGATTCCAATTTGAACAACCAGCCTATGATGGGAGGCATGAACGAGACCCGCTGGTTGGACGCGCGCGAGATGGCGGCCTGGACGGCGTTCCTCGACGCCAGCCACCGGGTCTTCCGCAGCGTGGAACAGCAGCTCAAGGACGACGCCGGGCTCTCCCACCCGCAGTACGAGATCCTGGTCAAGCTCGGCGCGGCCGGCGCGGCGGGAATCCGGATGACCGAGCTGGCCGAGTCGCTGATCACCTCGAAGAGCGGGCTCACCTACCAGATCGGGCAGTTGGAGAAGCGCGGCCTCGTCACCCGCGGCGCCTGCCCCACCGACGTCAGGGGCGTCACCGCCCGGCTCACCGAGTCCGGCCGGGCCGCGCTGACCGAGGCGGCGCCCGGCCATGTGGCGCGGGTCCGCGAGGCGCTGATCGACGTGCTCGACCGCGACCAGCTCGACACCCTCGCCCAGGCGCTCGGCCGGGTCAGCGACCGGCTGCGCGACGGCTGACGCGGGCCGCCCGACAACGCCTCCACGGGCCGGCGAAGCCGGCCTACGGCAGAATCGGCGGGGTGAACCTCCGCATCGACCCCACCGCGGCCACCGCGCCCTACGAGCAACTGCGCGCCCAACTCGCCGCCCAGGCCAGGAGCGGCGAACTACCCGTCGGCCACCGGCTGCCCACCGTCCGCGGCCTGGCCGGCGAGCTCGGGCTCGCCGCCAACACCGTCGCGAAGGCGTACCGGATCCTGGAGGCCGACGGGGTCGTGGAGACCAGGGGCCGCCACGGCACGTTCGTGGCCGCGGCCGGCGACGCCGCCGCGCGGGAGGCAGCGGCGGCGGCCCGGGCGTACGCGGAGCGCGTCGGCCACCTCGGCCTGGACCGGGAAGCGGCCCTGGCCACCGTCACCGACGCGATCCGCGCCGTGTACGGCTGAGCCGCCGAAGGACGGCGGCGGAGCCGCCGCGGGGGCGGCTCAGCCGTACGGGGATCGCGCCGGTCGGAACGGCCTCGGCCCGGGACGAAGCATCGGCCACCGACATCGACGCGATCCGGGCCGCCGACCGCGAGCCCCCGTGTACCCCGGAGGCGGCCCAGAACAGGCGGGATCAGACCCGCGAGGCGCCACCGCCCCACAACCAGACCGTGGTGTCGGTGGGCAGCTGCCCACCGGTGATCCGGTCGCTGGACAGCAGCACACCCCAGGTGCGGGGCAACGGGAACGGTTCCTCCGAGAAGTTCACCGCGCACCGCAGCACCGGGGAGCGCTCGAACCACAGCACACCCTCCGGCGCGTCGAGCCAGCTCAGCTTCCCGCTGTCGAAACCGGGCTGCTCGCTCCGCAGCCGCAGCGCCGAGCGGTACAGCTCCAGCATGGAGCCCGGCGTGCCCGACTGGAACTGGGCGCTGAACTTCTCCCACTCGGCCGGCTGCGGCAGCCACGGCGGCTCGCTGCCCCGGCGCGCGAAGCCGAACGGGCTCTCCGAACCCGACCACGGCATCGGCACCCGGCAGCCGTCCCGCCCCCTGACCCGGTGGCCGGAGCGACCCCACAGCGGGTCCTGGAGCGCCTCGTCCGGCAGGTCCTCGACCTCCCAGAGGCCCAGCTCCTCGCCCTGGTACAGGTACGAGCTGCCCGGCAGCGCCAGCATCAGCAGCGCCGCCGCCCGCGCCCGCCGGGTGCCCAGGTCCCGGTCCGCGTGGCCGTTGTCCGACCGGTAGAGATCGTGGGTCGTGTCACGACGCCCGTACCGGGTGACATGGCGCGTCACGTCGTGGTTGGACAACACCCAGGTGGCGGGCGCCCCCACCTCGGCGAGCGAGCCGACGCTCCGGTCGACGATCTCGCGGATCGACTTGAACTCCCACGGCGACCTCAGGAACGCGAAGTTGAAGGCCGTGTGCAGCTCGCCCGGGCCCAGATAGCGGGCCATCTGGTCGTCCCGGGAGTTCGCCTCGGCGCAGAACACCCGGTCGCCGGCGTACGACTCGGCGATCTTGCGCCAGGACTGGTAGATCTCGTGCAACCCCTCCTGGTTCCAGTGCGGATGGCCGTCCTTCCAGGGGCCCTCCTCGAACACGGCGTCCTCGGGTATCCCGATGTCGGGCAGCGCCGGATCCTTGACGAGACCCGAGGCCACGTCGATCCGGAAGCCGTCCACGCCGCGGTCGTACCAGAACCTGAGGATCGACTCGAACTCCGAACGAACCTCCCGGCTCGCCCAGTTGAGATCGGGCTGCTCGGGCGAGAACAGGTGCAGGTACCACTGGCCGGGGGTGCCGTCCGGCTCGGTGACCCGGGTCCAGGCCGAGCCACCGAACCGGCTGCGCCAGTCGTTGGGCGGCCGCGAGCCGTCCGGCCCCCGACCGTCGCGGAAGTGGTAGCGCTCACGCTCGGGTGAGCCGGGCGCCGCGCTCAACGCCTCGGCGAACCACGGATGTCGGTTCGAGGTGTGGTTGGGCACGATGTCGAGGACCACGCGAACGCCGAGCGCGTGGGCCTCGGCGATCATCTCCTCGCCCTCGGCGAGCGTGCCGAACACCGGGTCGATCGCCCGGTAGTCCGTCACGTCGTAGCCGCCGTCGGCCATCGGTGACGGATACCAGGGCGTGATCCACACGGCGTCGACGCCCAACTCCCTGAGGTACGGCAGACGGGCACGAAGGCCGGCGATGTCACCGATGCCGTCCCCGTTGCCGTCCGCGAAGCTGCGGATGTAGACCTGATAGATCACGGCGGTGCGCCACCAGGGCACGGTCGTGTTCTGCTGAATGCGGGTGCGGGGCACGTATCTTCCATTCCTCTTGCGAGTTGACCCTGGAAAATGCGCGGTTGGAGCGGCTCACCGCGCAGTAGTGCGGCTGTGCTGGTCCGGTTCGGGTCCCGGCCGGGGTGAGGAGGGATGTCGAGGACGCGCGACACGAGCCGCGCCGGTGGTGCCCCGGACGACAAGCCGGGTGGGCACCACCACCTGGGCCGGTTCCTCACTCGACCCCGACAACGCGTCGAGGATCTGCTGAGCGAGCAACTCGCCCTGGTAAGCGACGGGTTGAGCAATGGTGGTGAGGTCGAGCAGCTCGGCCGTCTCGTGGTTGTCGAACCCGATGACCGAGACGTCGTCGGGGGCGCGCAGCCCCATCCGGCCCATCGTGCGCAGCGCGCCGAACGCCATCTGGTCCGACTCCGCGAAGACCGCGGTCGGCGGATCCGGCAGGCTGAGCAACTGCGCCATGGCCGAGGCGCCTTCGTCGATCGTGAGGTTTCCCGGCGCCTCGAGATCGGGGTCGTAGGGGATCCCCGCCTGCGCCAACACCGTGCGATAGGCGTGCTGGCGCACGATCGGGGTCGTGAAGCCCCGGGGGTCGCCGAGGGCGCCGGAGATCATGCCGATCCGCCGGTGCCCCAGGTTGATCAGGTGCCGCACCGCGGTGCTCGTGCCCTCCGCGTTGTCGATGGAGACGTGCCAACAGCCGGGGATGCGGGTGCCGAGCACGGCTATGGGCACTTCCAACGAGACCAGCGACTCGCTCTCGGTGGCCGAGAGCGGCAGGTTGAGCACGATCAGCGCGTCCACGCGCCGGCGCGGCGGCATCCGGGCGAAGAACCGCTCGTGCACGCGCTCGTCGCCCAGGTTGTAGAGCAGGATGTCCAGGTCGTTGGCGCGCAGCACCGAGTCGATACCGGCCACCACCTGGCTGTAGAACCAGCGGTTGACGAACGGCAGGATGACGCCCACCGTGCCCGTCCGTCCGGAGGCGAGGCTCGACGCGTGCGGGGAGACCGCGTAGGACAGCTCCTCCGCGGCGCGCAGCACCCGCTCACGGGTGGCCTCCGAGACGTTCGGTAACCCTCGCAGCGCGCGGGACACGGTGGCGGTGGACACCTCCGCGCGCCGCGCGACGTCGATGATGCTGGCGGCCATAACCCTCCGATCACGGCGATGAGCCGAACGTACTGCCGAGGGCGGAGGTAATGCAATCGTTTACATGAAAGGATCTTGGCGATCCGGCGAATTGGTGTCCCTGACGGCCAGGTTGACAGAAGCGCCGCAGGTGAAAGCCCTGAAACGGGTGATGTAAACGTGTGCATGCAACGTGGCAACCGTGTCACCCTCCCGGGCACCCCGCGGCCGCGCGGCGACGGCCCGACCACCAGCTTGGCAACTCGGAAGCCCGGAGTTGGGTGGAACGCCGAAACCCGCGCGTAACACGGAACCGGCCGCGCCTATTCTGACGTGGCACGACGGGGGATTCGGGGCGAGGAGAGGTCGGGGGCGGATGTCGGGGGAGAACCCGGCCGCGCTGGAGTTCGCGGCGCGGCTGCGCGAGGTGAAGGACCGTTCGGGGCTCAGCTTCGGCACCCTGGCCAAACGGCTGCACACCAGCACGTCGACACTGCACCGCTACTGCGTGGGCTCGGTGGTGCCGGCCGACTACGCCCCGGTGGAACGCCTGGCCCGCGCCTGCGGCGCCAGCGGCTCCGAACTGCTCGAACTGCACCGCCTGTGGCTGCGGGCCGACGCCCTGCGGCCCACGGCCCGCCAGGCGACCACGGCCTCCGCCGCCGGCACGGCGGCCGCTTCCGCGGAGGTAACGGACCTTGCGGCCCGGGCCCCCGCCGGAGGCGCGGGGCATGTGCGCCCCGGAGGGGCGGACGCCGCTCCGGGCGGGCCCGGCCTGCCGGCCGGTGCGGCCGCTGCCGCGGCCTCGGGACCGGCCGGTCCCGGTGGGGGCGGTACGCCCGCCGGGCCGGGGGGAGTCGGCCCCGGTGAGCCCGCGGGTGGGCCTGGCCTGGCGGCCGGTGAGGTCGGCGTGGGCGCCGGTCCTGCCGGTGCGGTGGCCCCTGACGGGGGCTCTGGTGGGCCTGTCGCCGCAGTAGACGTCACCGGCCCCGCGGCCCGGGCCCCCGCCGGAGGCGCGGGGCATGTGCGCCCCGGAGGGGCGGCCGCCGCTCCGGGCCCGGCCGGCCTTCGGCCGGCGAGGCGATGGTGGGGCGGCAGGCTGCCGGCGCTGCTCGGCGGCTGCGCCGCGCTCGTGGTGGTCGCCGTCACGGCGGTGACCGTCGCGGCCGCGCGGGACGACGAGCCGGTGCCGCCCGCACCGCCCGGCGCGCCCACGGAGCCCACGCCCGAGCCCGTGCCGCTGAGTTGGGAGACCCGCTCGCACGTCTGGGCCGGCGGCTGCGGGCACCGCTATCTCGTGGACCGCGATCCGGCCGCGGTGCCGGCCCCGCCCGTCGCGCAGGACGCCGAACGCTGGGCCGCCGAACTCGGCGCGGTGCACGGCGGATCCACCATCGTGGAGTCGACCCTCAGGGCCGGTGGCCCGGAGCCGGTCGTGGTCGAGGCGGTGCACGTCCGGGTGGTCGAGCGGCGCCCGCCGCTCGACTGGCCGGCGTTCGACATGGAGTTGGGCTGCGGCGGCGCCCTCACCCCGGCCGCCTTCACGGCGGACCTCGACGTGGACCGGCCCGTCGCCCGCCCGAGGGACGGCTTCGACGGCATGAGCGGGGACGAACTGCCGGCGCCCGAGCCGCCGTTCCTGGTCGGCGAGGGCGAGCCGCTGGTGTTGCGCGTCGAGGCCGCCACCGTCGACTGCGACTGCGACTGGTACGTCGAGCTCGACTGGACCAGCGGCGCCGACAGCGGCCTCGCCAGGATCGACGACGACGGCCTGCCGTTCCGCACCAGCGGGGTGCCAGGACCCGTCGACGACGTCTACGCCCACCCGGCGGGCCGGTGGGAGCCGGGCCACGTCGGCTGAGCGAGCCCGCCGTCCCCCTTCAGGCCGTCACGCCGTCCGATGCCGCGCGCCGTGCACGGCCGCGATGACCGCCGTGGCGGCCGCCGCGACGGCCGCGATGGCGAAGCACGTCACGTACGCGTCCACCGTCGGCACCCCCGTGCCCGGCAGCACGTCGCCGACCAGGATGGCCGCCGTGGCCGCGCTCGCCAGGCTGCCGCCGGCGGTGCGGACCAGCGAGTTGACGCCGCTGGCGATGCCGCTCTGCTCCATCGGCACGTGCTGCACGGCCAGCGTGCCGAGCGCCGCGTAGGCGATGCCGAAGCCGACGCCCTGGATCGCGCTGAAGACCAGGAAGTCGGCGACCGAGTCGTGCCGGAGGGCCAGCCACAGGTAGGCGAGGGCCGCGAAGGCCGAGCCGATGGACAGTGTCCTGGCGGCGCCGAGCTTGGCCTCGAAGCGGCCGGCCAGGGCCGAGAAGAGCAGCATGGTGACGGTGCTCGGCAGCATGTAGAGGCCGACGTCGAGCACCGACCCGGACAGGCCGTAGCCGACGGCCTCCTCCGGGGTCTGGATGAAGTTGGAGACCAGCTGGAAGGCCGCGAACATCGCGAAGCCCAGCAGCAGCGAGGCCAGGTTGGCGGAGAGCGACCTCGGCCCCACCAGCAGCGGCAGCCGCACCAGCGGATCGCTCACCCGCAGTTGCGTCATGACCCAGACCACGCACAGCACGACGGCGGCCGCGAACAGGCCGAGTATCCGGCCGTCGGTCCAGCCCCAGGCGTTGCCCTGGCTGATGCCCAGCAGCAGGCTGACCAGGAAGCCGGCGAGCAGCAGGGCGCCCGGGATGTCGGGGCGGCCGCCGGTGCGCGAGGTGGACTCGGACGTGCACGTCACCACGAAGCCGAGGCCGACGACGGCCATCGCGGCCGAGATCCAGAACACCGGGTGGTGGGTGTCGGTGTTGTCGGCGATGACGCCGGTGACCAGCATGCCGGCCGCGCCGCCGACGCCCATGGTGGCGCTCACGACGCCGATCGCGGTGGTGACCCGCTCCCGCGGGAAGGTGTCCCTGATCATGCCGATGGCCAGCGGGATCACGGCGGCGGCCGCGCCCTGGAGCGCCCGGCCGGCGATCATCACCGTCAGCGAGTCGGAGAGCGCGCACACCACCGAGCCGACGACGAGCAGCGCCATCGTCAGCATGATCATCTTCTTCTTGCCGTACATGTCGCCGAAGCGGGAGAGCAGCGGGGTGGCGACCGCGCCCGCCAGCAGCGTGGCGGTGAACACCCAGGCGACGGACGTCACGGTGGCGTCGAAGGTCTGCGCCAGCCGGGGCAGCAGGGGCAGGACGAGCGTCTGCTGCAGGGACACGACGAGACCGGACACGGCGAGTGCCAGGAGCGTCAGGCCGGGGCGGCTCGTCGTCGACCGACCGAGGCGGTCCGGCTCGGCCGCCGCGATGGTGGTGTCTGTCACAGGGGGCTCCTGTTTCCACGGTTCCGGGTGTTCCACGATTACTTAACTCAGGAAAACAGTAGCTTACTTGACTTAGGCAATGAGCTGGTAAAGTGGGTCCATGGCCACACCACACCCGCCGGCCGCCCGCGTGCCGGCCGAAGTGATCCAGATCGAGCGCGAGTTGCATCGGATCGCCTACCTGAGCAGTCGGGCCAGACAGCACGACCGCCTCATGGCCCTGTCCGGAGTGCCACTCGACCGGGCCGCCGTGTCGCTGCTGCGCGGCCTCGCCGACGTCGAGCGGCTGCGGGTGGGGGAGTTGGCCTCCCGGCTCAACGTGGAGGCGCCGCACGTCACCCGGCAGGCCCAGCGGCTGGAGCGGGCCGGCTATGTGGAGCGCGGCCCCGACCCCGACGACGGCCGGGCCCAGTTGGTCGGCCTCACCCCCGCCGGTCGGGACGCCGTCGACCGGATCCGTGAGACCTCGCGGCGCGGCATGTGGGACGCGCTGGGCCACTGGGCCCCCGAGGATCTGCGTCAGCTCGCCGACCTGTTCCAGCGCATGGTCGACGACTTCGTCGACTACGCCGCCGACCAGGAGACCCGAGAGGCCCAGGAGAACCAGGAGAACCAAGAGAGCCAGGAGAGCCAGGAGAGCCAGGAGACCTCCCGATCGCCCGTCGGACATGACGCATGAGCCCCGCAGCCCCCGACCTGTTACGAGCCTCGGCCACGGCGCCGCGCCACTGCCGGCGCGCGGCGCCGGCCAGCGCGTGCTGGTCGCGGTCCACGACCCCGGCACCCACGAGGTGCTGTCCACCACGCTGGAGCTCGCCGGCTACCGGGTCGGCACCGCCGGCAGCCGCACCGAGGTCATCGCCCGGGTCGCGCGGCACCGCTTCGACCTGGTGGTCATCGACGTGTCGCCGCCGGACGGCAACGGCTTCCCCGTCCTCCGCCCCCAGGACGCCGACCGCCCCCGGGTGTTGCTGCTGATCGCCCACGAGGCGCTCGGCAGCGTCGTCCACCGCCTCGGCCACGGGGTGGACGACTACGTCACCAAGCCGTTCCGCGTCGCCGAGGTGCTGGCCAGGGCCCACGTGCTGCTGCGGCGCGGCGGGCCGCCGCGCGCCGAACCCCCGCCGGGCTACGCGGACCTGACGCTGGACGACGTCACCTGCCGGGCCCGGCGCGGCGAGCGCGTGCTGGACCTCACCCCGGCCGAGTACCGGCTGCTGCGCTACCTGCTGGCCAACGCGGAGCAGGTCGTCACCAAGGAGCAGATCTGCTACCACGTCTGGGGCGAGTTCCGGGGCGACAACGCGATCGAGAAGCTGGTCTCCCGCCTGCGCCGCAAGGTCAACCAGCAGCAGCCCGCCCTCCTCCACACCCGCCGCGGCTTCGGCTACTGGCTCGGCAGGCTGTGACCCCGATCACGTCAGGTTGACGTCAGGTGATCGGCCGGTCGCGGTCAGCACCGCCCGGTTTCCTGGGACCCGAGGTCGAACGAGGCGCCGGCACCGCGTCGGCGCCCCGCGACCCCCACCCCTGTCTCTTATACACATCTTACGCTGCCGACGAACTCTAGGGTGTAGATGGTT
>NZ_SMKI01000186.1 GCF_004348415.1 Streptomyces hainanensis | reverse complement strand
GTGGGTGGGGCACGGGGATCTCTCCTTCGGATGGCACGGTGGAGGTCAGGCGACCAGGAGGGCGTGGACGAGCAGGACGAGCGCGGCGAGCAGCAGGCAGCCGGCCAGCACCGCGCACAGACCGTAGCCGAGGTAGGCCCGCCTGGCCTCCCGCGGGTAGGCGGCGGCCGCCGGGTCGCGGCGCGCCGCGAGGGCGAGGAACTCCCGGCTCGAGGTGGCCAGTCGGGTGGCGCGCAGCGCCTGGCCGACGATGGTGTAGCCGTCGAGCGGTGGCAGCGGCACCAGCATGGCGAGGGCCTGGAGGGTGCCGAGGAACAGCAGTCCGGCCAGCGCCTCGCGGGTGGCGCCGGCCGGCGCGAGCAGCCACCAGACGCAGAACGGCGTCAGGAACAGCAGGTTGGTGACGGCGCCGGCCGCGGCGACCACGATCCGCTGCCGGCGGGTGCCGAGGTACGGGTAGTCGTCGACGACGCAGTACATGATCACCACCGGCAGCCGCCAGCGCAGGCCGATCTCGCCGACCCGGCCGCCGTGGTGCCGGGCGGCGACCGCGTGTGCCAGCTCGTGCAGCGCGGTGCTGAACCAGAGCGCGGTGGCGACGGCGAGCAGCAGCACCGGGTGGGTGAACACCGTGGCGGCGCCGTCGACCAGCTCCGGCAGGCGGGCGAGGAACACCGCCACCATGCCGGCCAGCAGGGCGAGTTGTGCCGCCTGCCAGCCGGGGGCGAGCAGGAAGCCGACGGCCCGGTGCAGCCGGCCCGCGGTGGCGTGGGCGTCCGCGACCAGCCGCACGCTGCCGCGCAGCACGCCGTTGGCCGGCCGCTCGGCGGCGTCTTTCGGCGGGGCGGGGGCGCCGTCGAGCAGGCCGCGGCCGCCCAACAGGGCCAGCAGCTGACGCCAGTTGGCGTCGCCGAGCCGTTTGCCGAACGTCTCGGCGTAGGCCGTGCCCAGCTCCTCCAGGGTGTGGCTGCCGTCCATCCTGGCCATCAGGAACCGTTCGCGCGGCCCGACCTCGAACGACCGGCCGCCGGCCGGCTCCTTCACCAGGTGCACGGTCCTCGGCCCGAGCAGCAGCGGGTCGCTGATCAGGACGCCGGGGCGCAGCCGGGGGCGGAGCCCGGCCAGTGACGATCCCCGGGCGGTCACCGCTCGCCGCCCGCGGGCGCCGGCAGCCGGCGGCGGAGCGCCCGGCCCAGGACGTGCGAGAGGTACGCCTCGTCCTGGATGGTGACGTGCAGCCGGTTGTTCGTCATGTGCATGTAGGGGGAGAGGAGTCGGACCAGCGCCTCGTGCCGGTCGGTGACCGGCTCCTCCCGCTCGCCGTCCCAGGAGCGGAACACCAACTCCCCGCGGTCCGCCAACTCGGTCACCCTGCGGGCGAGTTCGGTGCAGTGGTCGACCCAGCGGCCCAGGAAGTCCGGCAGCAGCCCCGGATCCCCGGCCTCCACCGCGCCCCGGATCCGCTCGTACCAGCGGGTCAGCGGCGGCCCGACCTCGTCGGCCTTGCGCTCGTACTCGACGCTGCCGATGAAGCCGGTGTCGGGGAACGCCCGGTGCCAGAACGCGTAGTAGCTGTCCAGGTAGTCGGCCAGCGGCTCGTCGTCGGCGACGAAGCACGCGGCCATCACCGTCATCAGCTGGGCCGAGGTGCCGAGCAGCACGGTGCGCAGGTGCAGGTTCTTGGTGCGGAACGCGTCGATCACCAGCTCGCTGGAGTGGCGGAAGTGCCACTCGGCGAGGGCGACGCCGGCCGGGCCGCCGTACTTGCCGAACTCGGGCTCGTACGGCAGCCAGGAGCGGGAGTTGTTCGGCCGCAGGTTCATCCGGCCGTCCGCGTCCAGGTAGTCGACGCGCTCGGCGGGGCTGAACTCGATGTCGAAGAGCTGGTTGTAGAACTCGTTGAGGAAGCCGGAGTCCACCTCGTAGAGCGCCGGGCGGCGGGTGAGGAACCCGTCGATCGCCTCCTCGGCGCGCCGCCGCACCTCGTCCTCGGCGGCCGGGGACGAGGGCCGCAGCCGCAGCCTGACGTGCGGGCCCTCCAGCCAGTAGTTGATGAAGAACCAGCCGTCGAGCAGCCCGTCCCGTTCCAGCTCGGCGACCAGCGGGCGTACGCAGTTCAGCAGCAGGGGGCGGGGGTTGGCCGCGTAGTACACGTGCACGGCCTGCCAGGCCCCCGGGGCCTCTCGCGGTGTCGGCTCGCTCACGGCGCGGTCCCTTCCACGTGCGGCACCCGCACGGTCTCGACGGCGAACTCGGTGACGTGCGCGCCCTGTTCGGAGCCGAGCAGCGGCCCCTCCTGGTCGGGCAGCGCCTCGCGGAACACCACCCGGGCCTCCGGGCGGCGCACCAGGCCCTCGAAGGCCAGCAGCGACAGCGGGCTCTCCAGGTCGACGTACTGCGGCTTGGCGCCCGTGGCGCCCCGCGCCCCGCCGTCGGTGACGGTGGCGTACACCCGCTCCGGCAGGCCGTGGTGGCGGCGCCAGCGCCGCCAGCCCAGGTACCAGTCGGCGTCCCCGCCGCCCGTCGCACGCGGCGGCAGCGCGGTGGCCGGCGCCGTCCAGCCGCGCCGGCCGAGCACCAGCCGGCCGTGCCGCACCCGGGGCCGGTGGGTCACGCCGTCGCGCTCGGGTCCCGCCGGGATGCCGCCCCACACGTCGAGCGGCGACATCGAGGTGGGGGAGAGCAGCAGCAGGGTACGGGGCACCTCGGGCAGCGCGAGCGGCACCAGGTAGCCGAGGTAGACGGGCACCACCTCGCGGCCCAGCCGCGCCGAGCGCAGCACGAGGCGGTCCGCCGCCCGGTCGTGTACCAGGGAGAGGTCGGCCAGGTGCAGCTGCCGGTCGGCCGGCACCGAGCTGGTCTCGCCCGGGCAGACGATCTCGTGGTCGGTGAGCTCGCCGTGCAGGTTCAGGTTGCTGGTCACCGGGCCGCCGGTCACCTCGGCGAACACCGCGCCCGGCGGCTGGAGTCGGCGGGCCCGGTCCCGCAGCCGCGCGGACAGCCCGTCGTGGCAGTGGGTGAAGCGGCTGAACGGGAACGACAGGCCGCCGTAGGAGCGGTTGAGCACCACCAGCGGCTCGCCGGGGCCCGCCGCGGCCAGCTGCACATGGTGGCTGTACAGCTCAAGGCCCCTGGGCAGCGGTTCGAGTTCGGCGGCCACCGCCGCCAACAGCGCGTCGTCCAGGACGAGTTCGCCGCCGCCGCCGTCCTGGTGCCCGGCCCAGCGGGCCCGCACCCCGTCCTGGAAGACCTGCCTGGCCGCGTCGAGCGCCTTCAGCTGCGGCAGGCCGAGCCAGTTCTCCTCCGGCGTGTGCCGGCCCTCGGCGTCGAACCGCGGCTTGCGGGAGGTGAACGACAGGTACTGGTCGAAGAAGTCCTCGTGGAAGTCGTGGATCAGCCGCAGCAGGTCGTCGCAGCGGCCGCCGGCGCCGAACCTGGCGAGGAAGAAGCCCTTGAAGGTGAGGCGCTGCGGCAGCGTCAGGTCGAAGGCCGGCAGCACCCGCTCGACGGACCGCAGCGGCTCGGCCAGGGCGGCGGAGAACGCGGCGCGCGACGCCGACACGGCCGGGGCCGTGACGTCCTCGTAGAGCACGGTGCGCGGCACCCGTGGCTGCTCGACGCCCAACTCCCGCTGCACGCCGGCCAGTCGCTCGCGCAGCTCGGCGAGCAGCGCGCGCCGTTCGGCGGGCGAGGCCACCGGGTAGCGGGCCAGACAGCCGGCGGGGCCGTCGAGCGCGGCGGCGGCGCGGGTCGCCCAGGGCCGCCCCAGGGCGCGCAGCGACTCCTGGAAGGCGCGCAGCGGGTCCGTGTCGTGGGCGCCGGTGGACAGCGACGGCACCTGCACCATGCCGACCTCGACCAGCGCCGCCAGGTAGCGCTCGACGTCCGCCGCCGGCTCGCCGCGGTCGGCCGCCAGCCAGCGCACCAGCTCGCCGTAGCGCAGCCCGGGGCGCTCGCCGAAGAGCGCCAGCATCCGCTCCAGGACGCCGCTGCGGCGCAGGAAGAACACCCGGTCCCGCACGGTGTCGAAGGTGACGGCGGTGTCGTCGTCGCCGGCCGTCACCCAGCGCCGCACGTACCGCACCCGGTCGTCCTCCCGGCCCCAGCCGGGCGCGGGCGCCACCGGCAGGTCGGCGCGGCGCCCCGGATCGGCGACCACGGCCTCCGCGACCCGGCCGAGGACGAGGACGTTCAGCCTCGGGTGGCTGGTCCAGGGCCCGGCGAGCGCCAGCGGTTCCTCGGCGCTGGCGGCGTCGCCGGCGTCGTGCAGGGTGCCGAGGGCGACGCCGGTGAAGGTGGAGAACGGGCTGGTCTTGCACGCCGTCCGGTAGAGGTACGCCAGCAGCGACCGCTCCGTCTTCCTGGCCCGCTTGCCGCCCTTCCCGGGGGCGGCGGCGAGGAACGCGTCGAGTTCGGCGTCCAGCGGCGGCGAGGCGAGCAGCACCCCGGAGCGTAGCCGTGCGTCGGCCGCGAGCCGACGCAACGCGGCGCGGCCTTCCCGGAGTTCCGCTTCCAGCAGCCCGGGGCCCGCCGCCTCGCGCCCGGCCAGCAGCTCCCTGGCCGCCAGCCAGTCGGCCAGCGCCTCGGCCGCCGCCTGGTCGAGGTCGGCGACCAGCGCCAGATCGGCGTCCGGGTCGCGCGGCCGCCGGTTGTTGAACACCTCGCGGCGCAGCCGCAGCAACGCGCGCCTGGCGGCCTCGTCCTCGTTGCTGCCGACCAGGTCGTGCAGCAGGTCGGCCACCCGTTCGCCGGTCGCGGTCGACCGGTCGGCCGCGTCCAGCACCTCGTCGGCCCAGGCCCGGCTGGCCGTGGCCCGCAGCCCGCGCACCACGTCGAGCGGCAGGCCGGCGACGCGGGCCGTGAACAGCTCGCCCAACTCCCAGCCCCGCTCGGCGCCTTCCGTGCCCATCGGCTCGTCCCCGCGCATCGGCTCGTCCCCGCCCCTCACGCGATCTCGAAGCGGAAGTCGGCGGGCGCCGGCCGGTCGGCGCCGACCAGCATGATCAGCAGCGGCTGCTCGTCGGTGTCCAGCAGCCCGAGCTCCTCGCGGTAGGAGATGTTGTCGAAGCCGAGGGCCACCCCGCAGCCGGTCGACAGGGCGGCGGCGGCCGTGTAGGTGGCCTGCGCGACACCCCCGATCATCGCGTTGACCAGCCGGTAGCCCCGGTCGCCCACGGCGTCCAGCACGGCGTGGGTGCGGATGGTCGGCACCAGCACGGCGGCGGCCCGCTCCAGGTTGTAGTTGGCCAGGAAGTAGTTCTTCTGGAGGAAGGGCCCCGGCGCGCCGTCCACCACCGGGCGCAGCGCGTTCACCCCCGGCTCGTAGGCGTAGACCCCGGGCTCCACCCCGTCGACGTGGTTGACGAACGCGTACACCCGGGCGAGCGCGTCGGCACCGGCCGCCCCGGCGTCGCCGCCGAGCCGCGCCCCGGCCGCCGCGGCCGCCAGCAGCGCGGCCAACTCCGGTGCCGGCAGCGGCCGGTGATCGGCGGCGAAGCGACCGAAGCTGCTGCGGCGGGCACGCAGCGCGGCCCGCACGCCGGCGGTCAGCGGCGCCGGCTCGGGCAGCGGGCGGGCCGGCCGGCCGGGCGACGCCGGCAGCGCGGCGGCCGGCGCCAGCGCGCCGGGCCCTGGCCGGTCGGCGGCCTCGGCCGAGGTGGTCCGCTGCATCTCCCGCAGCGCCGCGAACTCCAGCACCCGGCGGGACCGTTCCTCGTCACGCCGCGCCACGGCCGCCGAAGCGGGGGCGTCCGCCGCACGGTTGGCGCCGGCCCACGGCAGCGGCACCACGGCGAAGATCCCCTCCTCCTCGCCCCGCACCCCCAACAGCCGGGCCAGCCGCGCCTCGTCGAACCACAGCGCCGGCGCCAGCGCGCCGCCACGGGCCCGCGTCCACATCCGCCAGGTGCCGAGCAGCGCCCCCACGTCCATCGAGACGGCGTGGAACGAGAAGCTGTTGTACTTGAACGCGTTCTGCCAGTACTTCACGCCGAGCACCAGGTACTGGTCGGTCTCCGGGCCGGGCGCCGCGTCGCCGAGCGCGGCCCGCACCTCGCCTGTGACGTCGCCGGTGAGCAGCCGCCGCATCGCGTGGTGGCGCGGCGAGTAGTGGTGCACACCGGGCGGCAGCGGGCCGCTCGCCCCGCTCACCCAGTAGACCGCCACCGGGTAGAGCCCGCCGCCGGAGGCCGTGCCGCGCGACCAGTTGGCCAGCGGGTAGAACGGCAGCGCGTCCAGGTCGGTGTTGGCCTGCACGCCGAGCCGGCGGCCGGTGAGACCGTACGAGTCGAGCAGCAGCCCGGAGAGCGCCGACAGGTCGAACGTCCAGCCGTCGGCGGCCGGTTCGTCCGTGCCGGTCAGCCCGCGGGCCACCGTCGCGGCGGCCGGGTAGCCACCGTCCGCGGGCAGCGGCAGCCGCTCGGACCCCGGGTAGAACTTGGTCTTGCGGGGCCCGTCGGCCCAGTTCGGCACGTGGTCGGCCGGCTCCATCGGGATCCGCCCGCGATGCATGATCGCGGTGGCGTACTCATGGGCGTATCCCATGTCCACTGCCCCCTCGTGGGTCTCTCGCTCTGGCGGGTTCGTCTCGGTCATGGGAACGGGTGCGGCGCGGGGTTGAGGTCGGCGGGCGTCAGGTCGCGGTCGCGCAGCCCCGCCGCGCGCAGGCCGGTGCGGAGCCGCGGCATGGTCAGGGCCCGCTGCCTGCGCCACCCGAAGTCGATCGGCAGCAGCCCGGGCACCAGCACGCTGACCGTGTGCAGCCCCAACTCCCGCTGCCCCGGCATGGTCTGGTCGACGACGACCACCTCGAACCCGGCCTCGGCGACGGCCGCCACGCAGCCCCGCACGTCGTCCCGCAGGTCGTCGGCGGGCGTGAGCGTCCGTCCCGGGCCGAACCGTTCCGTCAACGCGTGCCGTTCGGGCCGCGGCGCGCCCGGCGCGCCCAGCAGGAACTCGGCGTGCCGGCCCATCTCGGGCACCCCGTAGACCAGCGGATGGTCGTGCAGCGCCGCCACCAGATCGAAGTCGGCGGCCATGGCGCGCAGTCGGGTCTCCTCGCGCTCCGTGCGGCCCGGCAGGTTGACGGCGTCGGTGGCGATCTCGCACAGCGCCGAGGCCAGCGCGGCCTCCGGGTCGAGCCCGGCGCCGGCACCGAAGCACATCCGGCCGAGCCCGCCGTCGTGCCGCACCGCCACCCCGGCCACCACCGGTACCGGGAAGGTGAGCGCGGCGTCGAAGAACCGCGCCTCGTAGCCGTACATGGCGAGCCGGTCCACCATCTGCCGGGTGGCGGCGCGGGTACTGCTGGCCGGGTCGATCTCGGGCAGCGGCTGCCGCCCGTACCAGGTGAGCAGGAACGCGTCCCGCTCGATCACCTCCATCAGGCCGAAGTACACGGCCTCCGCCAGACTGCCGCCGGAGGCACAGCCGTTGGAGCTCTCCTGCACGAACCGGCCGGCCAGCCCGGGGGTGTGGTAGTAGGTCAGCACCTCGGGCACCAGCACCGGACGCTCCCGACCGAGGGAGTAGCCCCAGACCCAGGCGATCTCCCGCTCCGGCGCGAACGGCGCGACGTGCGGGTTGGCCGCGTGGAACTCCGGCGCGTACAGCCCGCACTGCCGCGGGTCGACGACGTCCGCGCCGTCGGCGGTCAGCTCGGCGAGGCTGGCCCGCACCGCGCTGGCCCGGGTGCGCGGCCGCATCCCGGCGTACCGCTCCAGGCCCTCCAGGATCCCGATCCGCACGCTGTCGCCGAACCGGTCGGCGTGCCCGCCCCAGAACGTCTCGCGCAGGTAGTCGCCCGAGCGGAGCGAGAAGCAGCCGATCGTGGCGGAGGTCGAGGTGGAGGAGACGTCGTAGACGACGCTCGGGCCCAGCGCGCCGCAGACCGGGTTGGCGTAGGCGTCGGTCGGCAGGTGGTAGGCGCCGAGCTCCCGCACCCGGAACGAGCCCGGCCGGTGCTTGGGCGCCGGCTCGGTCAGCCGCAGCGCGCGGCCGGCGGCCTCGGCCGTGTCCGGCTCCGGGTGGCCGCAGCCGGGGCACTCCGGGTCCGGCAGCAGCGGGTAGCGACGCACGGTCAGCTCCGCCAGGTCGACGAGGTGCACGACGCCGGCGTGCCGGGCCGCCGCCTCGACGACGGCGGCCACCGCGTCGGCGGCGAACGGCGTGACGTACGGCGGCCGGCCGGCGGCCAGGGTGTCCCCACCCAGCTCCACGGCCTCGCGCAGCGCCACCGAACGGACCGCCTGCCAGCGACGCTCCAGGCAGTGCGGGCAGGCTGCGAGACCGGCAGCGCCGGAGGCTGACCCGACGGCGGCGGTGTGCGGGTCGGCTGTGGCGGGGGCCGGCCCGACGACGGCGTGTCGGCCGTACAGCCGCACCGGGACGCCGGGTGCCGCGTCGGGCGCGGCACGGAACGCGTCCCGGACGCCGAGCGGCCGGACGTCCACCGCCACGGCGGTGGACCGGCCGATCAGCCGGGTCAGCGCGGCACACCACGCGACCAACTCGGCCGGAGCCGCAGGCTCCACCGGTGCGGTGCCCGGCACGACCCCCGCCTTCCCGGCGGGCGCGGCCGGCTCCGCCGGCTCGGCGGCCGGGGAGCCGTCCGCGGACGGTTCGGCCGGTGTGGCCGCCCCGGCCGGCTTCGCCGACCCGGCTGGTTCCGCCCGTGTCACGGGCGGCCCGGCCGGCAGGCCGTTCGCGGACGGTGCCGGCCCGGCCGCCGCGGCCCTAGCGGGCCGCATCGGCGGAGCCGGTGGTGAGCAGGACGCGGGCGGTGTGCAGGCCGGCCGACCGCAGGTCGGCCGGGGTCGTCGCGGCGTACAGCGCGTCGCGGCCGGCGGCGCGCAGCCGGTCGAGGACGGCGGGGAACGTCACGGCCGGGGCCGCCGGCACGGCCGGCCCGGTGACGGCGACGGCGCCGGGCGCCAGGTCGCCGAGCAGCGGGTCGCCGACGTCCGCCGACTCGCCGGTCTCCGCTTCGAGTTGGACCGCGCCGAGCAGGTCACGCAGCGCGGCCACGGCCGCCGCGCCGGCCGACAGGTCGCAGCCGACCGCCCACCGGGCTCCCGCCGTGCCGCGCTCGCGCGCCAGCACCGCGTGCGCGCCCGAGCGCGCGGCCTCGCCGAGGTCGAGCAGTTCCACCTCGACGCCCAGGGTGCCGGCGGTGCGGTGCAGGAACACCGACTCGGCGTCGTCCTCGGCCGGTTCGACCGGCCGCACCACCGTGGCGCCGCGCACCGCGCGTAGCAGCGCGTCGTGCGCCAGCGCGGAGAGCAGTGCGTGCCCGGCCGCCTCGCCCGGGGTGTCGCCGGCGCCCGCGCCGGCCGCGCTCCTGGCCACCAGCAGGTCGCGGTTGTGCGGGCCGAAGGGCCGCAGCGCGGCGGCCGGCACCGCCGTCTCCTCCTTGGTCAGCAGCGAGACGGCCGTGGACCAGGCCGCGACCGGCCCCACGCCGCCCACCGTCAGCGCCTCGGGGCCGACCGCCGGCAGCCCGCCGTGGCCCCCGCCGGGCAGCGTCCCGGCCGGCACCACGTGGTCGACGTAGGCGGTGGCGGCGGCCCGCAGCCCGCGCTGCCTGGCTCCCGCCAGGTGGTGCACGTCGAACGCGGCGACCAGTCGGGTGCCGGCGGCGCCGAGCGGCGCCTCGACCCGCGACACCTTGAGCGGGGTCTGGGTCAGGCCCTCGTCGTCCCAGCGGGTGAACACCCCGGCGTACGGCCTGACCAGGGCGGTGCTGATCCGGTTCAGCTCCGCCACCAGGTCCTCGGCGTCCCGCGCGGACTCCACCGTCACGGTGCGGGACACCGCCAACTCCTGGGGGACCGACGCCGGTTCGGCCGGCGTGGCGCACCGTCGGCAGCGCGGGTGCGGGCGCAGCGGCTCGGCCGTGACATCCAGCGAGTCCAGGTCCTGGACCAGGAGTTGGCCGTCCGTCTCGGCGGGCAGCGCGCCGGTGGCGGTGCGGAAGATCTCGTAGCCGAGCAGGTTGCCGATCATGGCGGCCACCGGGCCGGCCAGCGGCCCGCCGGCCGGCCGGGCGCCCGCGTCGGCGCCGTCGGCCAGCTCGCTCCACAGCTCGACGGCCGCGGCCGGGTCCAGGTTGGTGCCGAACCGCAGCAGCGCGCAGCCGGGGCAGCCGGCCCGGCCCGCCTCGGCACGCGGCCCGACGATCGCCCGCTCGCCGAACGTCCAGGCGGGTATCAGCAGTTGGTCGGCGGGCAGGCCGGCGGCCAGCAGCCGGGTGGCGCGGGCCAGCGCGTCAGCGCCGGCGACCACCACCACGTCGTAGCCGGCGGTGTTCCCGTCCCGGACGGTGCCGAGCCGCACCGGGCAGTCCGCCTCGGCCAGCTCCCACGCCTCCACCTCGGCGGACGGCGTGGCGGTCTCGGCGTCCACGGCGGCGATGCCGTTGCGCACCAGGCTGAGCACGCACCACTCCGCCACCTCGCCCGTGCCGAGGACGGCGACCGACGTCTCGCGGAAGCGGCGGAAGCGTGCCTCGGCGCCGTCCACGTAGTGGTCGACGTAGGCGATCTGCTCGGCGAACCGCTCGGCCACGGCGGCCGGCAGCCCGGCGTCCGGCGCCGGCTCGGCGTCGCGCGCGAAGTCCCGCTCCAGCAGCGAGCCGACCAGCGAGGCCACCATGGCGCGCTGCTGCTCGCCGAGGCCCGCGCAGATCTCGGCCAGCGGCCGCGAGCCGTCCAGGTGCGGCACGATCAGCGAGGCGAACCGGTACGCGGTCTTCCCGGTCAGGTGGAACCCGCCGTCGGCGTTGTGGAAGAGCACCCCGCCCGGCGTCCGCGTGAACAGCACGTCCCGCCGGATGCGCGGCCGGATCCCGGCCACTCCGTCAAACGCTGTCGCCATCCCCGTCACACCCTCTGTCTCGGTCTCTCGTTCGGTCTGTGATCTGGTCCCTGGCCGGCGCCGCGGTCCGGTTCACGGTCCGGTTCGCGGCCCGGTCCGCGGTCGGGTCCGCGGTCGGGTGCGCGGCCCACCGGCCGGTCCGCCGGCCGGTCCGGTGGCTTGCCGGGGGGCGCCCGGTGGCCGGTCGGGCCGGCGTAGAGCCGCAGCAGCCCGTGCAGCCGGTAGGGCCCCGGCGGGCCGTCCTCCAACAGGCCGGCGTCCACGAGCCGTTCCAGCACCCCGTCGGCCTCCGCCTCCGGCAGCCCGAGCACCCCGGCCGCCTCCGCCCGGCCGAACCGGGCCGACGGCAGGCCGCCGAGCGCCAGCAACGCCTCGGCCAGCGCCGGCTCCAGGCGCTCCAGCGCCCCGCGCACCACGCGCGGCACGGACATCAGCGGTGCGTCCGGCAGCGAGAGCCTGGCGAGCGGATCGGCGGCGATCCAGCAGAGGCCGTCGGCCAGGCCCAGCGCCGGCCTGGTCAGCAGCCGGGCGGCGGCGATCACCAGCGCCAGCGGATGGTGCCCGCAGGCGGCGGCCAGCGCGTCCGTCGCCTCCGGTTCGGCCGTCACCCGCTCCTCGCCGAGCACGGCGGCCAGCAACTCCCGTGACTCGTCCGGCCGGAACGTGTCGAGCCGCCGCACCCGGCCACCGTGGGTGGCGACCAGGCCGGCGAGCCCCATCCGGCTGGTGACGATGACGGCGTGTTCGCCGGTGCCGGGCAGCAGCCGCCGCACCTGTGCCGGGTCCGTCACGTCGTCGAGCACCAGCAGCGCGCGTGGGCCGCCGCCGCGCTGGAACCCCGGTAGCGCGGCGGCGAGTTCGTCGTCGACCTCGGCGGCAGGGCGCGGCCGGCCCTCCTGGTCGGTGAGGCGCAGCAGCAGCCGGCCGCCGGGGAACTCGGCTCCGGTCAGGTGCGCCACCTGCTGGGCCAGCGAGGTCTTGCCGATGCCCGGTGCCCCGCAGACCAGTTCGAGCGCCGGGCGTCCCGCGGTCTTCCGCAGCCGCTCGGTCAACGCCGTCACCTCGGCGGCCCGCCCGGTGAACCACGGCACCTCGGGCGGCTCGGGCCGCGCCGACAGTTCGACCCGCGCCGGCGCCACGCTCCGCAGCTCCTCGCCGCGCAGGATGGCCAGTTCGAGGCGTTGCAGCGCGGCGGACGGATCGACGCCGAGCGCCTGCCGCAGAAAGGCCTTGAACCTGCGGTACTCGGCCAGCGCCTCGCTCTGCCGCCCCGTGCGGTACAGGCCCTCGATCAACTGCTCACGGAACCGGCCGTGTCCCGGGTGGGCGCGGGTCAGGCTCCACAGCTCGACGACGGCCTGCCCGCAGTGGCCGAGCTCCAGGTGCAGGTCGCAGACGCGCTCCACCACCCGCAGCCGCTCCTCGTGCAGCCGCGGCACCTCGTCGCGGTGCATCGGCTCGGAGCGGACGTTGGCCAGCAGCGATCCCTGCCACAGGGTCAACGCGTCGCGCAGCATGCCGAGTTCGGCGTCCGGGCCGGCGTCCGACCGTTCGGCGGCGCGGACCCGCTCCCGGAAGTCGACCAGGTCGAGCGACCTGGCGTCCGCGGTGATCCGGTAGCCGCCGGGCACCGCCTCGATGGGCGTGTCCAGCACCCCGTGCTTGGCGAAGAGCCGCCGCAGCCGCAGCACGCACGTCTGCAACGAGGCCCGGGCCGTGGCCGGTTGCTCGTCGCCCCAGATCATCCGCTGCAGGTACTCGGCCGACACCAGGGTGTTGGACCGCAGCAGCAGCGCCGCCAACAGGTTGCTCGGCTTGGACGGCTGGAGCACCACGGTCTCCACGCCGTCCGTCAGGCTCAACGGACCGAGGAGCTGGAACCGCACCCCCGCTACCCCCGTCTTCGCGAGGTCGGAGGGGGCGGCGTCGGACGGGTGGGAAGGGCCATCCGTATCCTCCTGCGAAGCCACCTGAACCTACGGGAAACCGCCAAACGACCCGAACGCTACCCGCGTTGACTGGCCGGAAGGAGACCCGCCGCTGTCCGAATGTTGCAGCGGCATGGACAGCTTGTTGCCAGCCGGACCGGCATACCGTGGCCGACCTGACCCGCGTCCGACCGCCGACGGGACGGCCGTCCCGAGCACCCTCACCAGGGCCCGCCGAGCAGGATGTACCTCCATCAGGTGATATGCCGACAGATACCGGCACTTACCGGCCCGGCCGCCTATGCTGAGCGGTGCCCGTTGTCGGGCTCCCCGGCGTTCTTCGGAGAAGGGGGGCGGCGGAGGGGATCGGTGGGGCGGATGGGCGGTCCTTCGAGGGTCCTGGTCACCGGGGGCAGCGGCTTCCTCGGCAGCGAGATCTGTCGCCGCCTGGTCGCCCGCGGCACCGACACCGTCTCGTTCAGCCGCCGGCCGAGCGCCGCCCTGGCCCGGATCGGCGTCCGGCAGTTCCAGGGCGACCTCGCCGATCCCACCGCCGTGGCCCGGGCCCTCGCCGGCTGCGACGCCGTGATCCACAGCGCGGCCCTCGTCGGGGTCGGCGGCCCCCCGCACCCCTACTGGGCGACCAACGTGGACGGCACCCGCCACGTCGTCGAGCAGTGTCGCGCCCAGGAGGTGCGCACCCTGGTCCACACCTCGACCGCCGGCGTCGTCCTCGGCCCCGACGGCCTGGCCAACGCGGACGAGTCCACCCCCCTTCCCTGTTGTTCGTCCGGATGTCGACTCGGTGGTCCTGACAGGGCGGCCACACATACGCCTCTTCGCATGGGTGGCCGGGCTGTCGTGTC
>NZ_SMKI01000185.1 GCF_004348415.1 Streptomyces hainanensis | reverse complement strand
ATCAGCTGCTCGGGCTTGCGCCACTGGCGGGCCGGGGCCGCGCCGGACAGCAGCACGAGACCGTCGGCGTGCCGGCGCATGCGGGTGGCCAGGTGGTCGGGCTCCGGCCCCTCCTCGGGGGAGGCGTCCGAGGTGAGCGCCGGGCGTGGGCCGCCGTCCGGCTCCAGGGAGTCCGCCGTCCCGCAGCCGGCGGCGCCCAGCACCACCACCGTCACCATCCCCAACGTCCTCTGCCGAGCCCGCACTTGTTCCTCCGCCTGGTCGTCCGGCGCACTGTGGTGCGGCCCACTCTGTCAGACGGCCGGCCGAAGATCGGCGGCAGCCCGGAGAAGGTGCGGGGAAGAAGATGTGGGGAAGAGGGTGCGGCGGGTTTAGGGTCGGGCGCATGGCTTCCGAGGAGGAGAGCAGCGTCCGCGTCGACAGCTGGATCTGGTCCGTGCGGCTGGCGAGGACGCGGTCGGCCGCGGCCGCCGCCTGCCGGGCGGGGCACGTCCGGGTGAACGGGGAGCGGGCCAAGCCCGCGCAGCCGGTGCGTTCCGGGGACGAGATCCGGGTGCGTCAGGAGGGGCGGGAGCGGATCGTGGTGGTCACGAAGCTGATCCGCAAGCGGGTCGGCGCCCCGGTGGCCGTGGAGTGCTACCAGGACAACAGCCCGCCGCCGCCCCCGCGCGAGCAGGCCGTGCCGGTGGCCCGCCGCGACCGCGGCACCGGCCGGCCGACCAAGCGGGAACGGCGGGACACGGAGCGGCTGCGCGGCGTCACCGGCACCTGACCGGCCGCCGGCGCGGCACCCGCGCCGGCGGCACGGGGCCGCGACCCGGACGAACCGGATGAACCGGCGGGCGGCCGGGGCTCGTGGCCGGGGCGGCCCCGTCAGGGCGTCGGCTCGGCGCCGCGCTCGGCCAGCATGTCGGCCATCAGCCGGATCTCGGACTCCTGGGCCTCGACCATGCCGGCGGCCAGGCGCTCGATCTCGTCGGTGCCGGCCTGCTCGGCCGCCGCCCGGGCCATCAGGACGCCGCCCTCGTGGTGCACCGTCATCAGCTGGAGGTAGCGGATCTCCGCGTCCTCGCCCTCGGCCGCCGAGAGCTCGGCCAGCTCCTCGTCGGTGGCCATGCCGGGCATCAGCGCCCCGTCCCCGGTCGCCTCGTGCTCACCGTGCCCGTCGCCGTCCATCCAGGACATGGGCGGCTCGCCCGAGCTCTTGTTCCGGTCCCAGACCTCGAGCCAGCCGAGCATCATCCCCCGCTGGTTGGCCTGGGTGTTGATGATGTCGTAGGCGAGCCGACGCACGTCCTCGTCGTCCGTGCGGTCACGGACGATGAAGGACATCTCCACCGCCTGCTGGTGGTGGACCGACATGTCGCGGGCGAAGCCGACGTCCGCGGACTCCTCCGCCGGCGCGGCCCGGGCGGAGTCGGCCGGCGCCAGGGCGGTCAGGCCGATCAGCAGCGCGGCGACCACGGCGATGGAGCCGCTGGCCGCGATCAGCCACCGCCGGACGCTGGCGCTCATTCCGCGAGCCCCCCGGTGCAGGCCGCGCCCGGCTCGGGCGTCTGGGCGCCCTGGACGAAGGTGTCGAGGAAGGTCTCGACGCGCGGGTCGGCCGCGGTGTCCACGGCGAGCTGGTTGCCCCAGGCCGTGAGCACGATCGGCGACTCCTGATCGGCCTTGGGGCTCATCAGGGTGTAGGTGGTGTTGGAGACGCGGTCGGAGAGGGTCGCTATGTCCTCCTCGGCGGCGGCGTCGTTGTAGGTGACCCAGACGGCGCCGTGCTCCAGCGAGTGCACCGCGTTCTCGTTGGCTATCTCGGCCTCGTAGACGTCGGCGTCGCAGTTCATCCAGGCCTGCGCGTGGTCGCCGCCGGCCGGCGGGTTCATGGTGTACTCGACCTGGCCCTCGACGTGGTTGCGGGAGAGGTCCTCCCAGGTCTGCACGCCCTCGATCTCGGCCGACTCGCCGGACTGCGGCGCGGCCGCGTCGTCACCGTCGCCGTCGGAGTTGGCCACCAGCCACCAGCCACCGCCGACGGTGGCGGCGAGCACCACGCAGCAGGCCACGATGGTGACGAGGCGGTTGCGGCGGTCGCGGGCGCGTTCCTTCCGGCGGGCCTCCTCGATCTTGGCCCGGCGGTCGGCGGCGGCGTTCCGCTTCCCGGACTTGCCACCGGTCCTGCCGCTGCCCTTGTTGCTGGTCCTGTCGGTTGCCATGAGGTCTGAGTCCTTCTTCCGGCGAACGGGATGGTCCTGTTACGGGGGTGCGGGGTGGGACTTTCCCGTCACGTTCGCTGGATCCGCAGCCGATGCAGGTCGACGGCCCCCGCCTCGTCGTTCGCCGGCCCGCTGATGCCGGGGGCGGCGACGACACGGGCGGCCGGCGGCGCCGGGTCGGGCGGCGGAACGTGGAGCGCGAGCGGGGCCGGGAGCAGCGGATCGGCCGGCGTGCCCGGGCCGCCATGGCACGTGCTGCCCGGGTCGATCGAGTCCGCCTGCGGTGGGGCATGGGGGTGCTGCCCGAGATCCGACTGCGCGGCGTGGGGACCCTGGACCGCGGCGGTGGCCGCGGCCACGGCGCCGGCCTCCGCGCTGGCGGCGGTGAGGCCGAGGACGCACAGCACGGCGGCGAGGACGACGATCAGGCGGTTCGGCGCCATGCCCTGGACAGCCCCGCCGCGCCCGGCGTGGCTGACGTCTGTGCCGCCGGTCCGGCCGGCTGTTCGGGTCATCGACGGTCATCGTACTCATGGCCGATCGATGATGGTCCGGTGCCGTCATGACCACGGATCGTCGCCGTCGACGCGGTAGCGTGGAATTGGCCTTGCGCCGCAGGGTTGTTGGGGCTGTGCGGGCTCACGGGATCCGATCAGATCACCGTGCAATGCGAATCTATCGGACTTATCAGACTCTCAGACTCGAAGGAGAGCGCCGAGATGGTGTTCAAACGGCTGCTCGGGGCGATGGGCGTGGGCGGCCCCTCCGTGGACACGATCCTGGACGGCGGTGCGGTCGTTCCCGGCACCACGTTGACGGGGCGGGTCATGGTGCGGGGCGGCTCCATGGACGTCGAGATCACCGGCATCCATCTGGATTTCGTGGCACGGGTCGAGGCCGAGGGGCACGACTCGGAGAGCGAGGGCTACGTCGTCTTCCACCGGGCCACGGTGGGCGGCGGCTTCCGGCTCGCCGAGGAGCAGGAGTTCAGCGTGCCCTTCCAGGTGCCGGTGCCGTGGGAGACCCCGGTCACCGAGCTCTACGGCCAGCCGCTGGGCATCGTGCTCGGCGTGCGTACCGAGCTCGCGGTGGCCGGCGCGGTGGACAAGGGTGACCTCGACCAACTGATGATCCGCCCGCTGCCGGTGCAGGAGGCCGTGCTGGAGGCGTTCGGTCAGCTGGGCTTCGGCTTCAAGTCGGCCGACCTGGAACTGGGGCACATCGGCGGCACCGGGCAGACGCTGCCGTTCTACCAGGAGATCGAGATGTACCCGCCGGAGCACTACGCGCACGCCATGCGCGAGATCGAGATCTCCCTGCTGGCCTCGCCCAGCGGGCTCGAGGTGGTGCTCGAGGCCGACAAGCCGGGTGGCTTCTTCAGCGGCGGGCACGACGTCGTCAACCGCTTCGTGGTGGGCCACCACGACGTCGGCCAGACCGACTTCAACGGTCTCGTGGACTCCTGGGTCCGGCAGCTCGCCGAGCGGCACGGCGGCGGCCACGGCGGCGGCTTCTTCGGTGGCGGGCACCGGGGCCACCACGGCCACCACGACCCGTACGGGCACCAGGGCCACCACTCGCACAAGGAAGAGGAGGAGCGCTCCGGCTTCGGCGCGGGCGCGATGGTCGCGGGCGTGGCGGCCGGCGTGGTCGGCGGGCTCGTCCTGGGTGAGGTCATCGACGAGGTGGGCGACATGTTCGAGGGCGACGAGGACTGACGGCGCTCGCGTCGGAAACTCCCGGCTCACTCGCGCGAGTTCACTCGCGCGAGTGAGCCTTCGCCTGTTATCGACGGCGTGCTCCGGGTCTTGCCCGGGCGGCCCGGCGAGTCTGGTGTAAGAACGTCCGTGAATCGATCTCCGCCGTTCTCACCCCTTCTCACCCGGTTGGTGTTGGGCTGCTTCGCCATGTCGTCTGCCATGAAACTGCTCAGGAAAATCAACGCCGCGCTCGGCTCGGCGACCGGCCTCCAGGTGCGCCGCGCGCGCCCCGGGGCCGCGGTTCCCCGCCCGGCCGCTCCCCCGCGCCCCGCCGGCGATCGGAGCGTGATCGCACCGCGACCGCCGGCCGACCCGGCCCGGGACCGGCTGCTGCGCCGCCCGGTGTTCATCATCGCGCCGGTCCGCTCCGGATCCACCCTGCTGCGGCTCACCCTCAACGCGCACTCGCGGCTGCACGCGCCGCACGAACTCCACTTCCGCCGGCTCGAGGTGGCCCACGCCACCCGCCTCGCCGAGCGCTCCCTCGGCCTGCTGGGGCTCGACCGGGCCGAGCTCGAACACCTCCTGTGGGACCGGGTGTTGCACCGCGAGCTGCTGCGCTCCGGCAAGGAGACGCTGGTGGAGAAGACGCCGGGCAACGCGTTCGTGTTCCGGCGGATCGCCACCTGCTGGCCGGACGCCAGGTTCCTGTTCCTGCTGCGGCACCCCGCGGCCGTCGCCCGCTCCTGGCACGAGGCCGACCCGGTGAAGCGCAACCCGGAACACGCCGCCCACGACGCCTTGCGCTATCTGAACGCCGTGGAGCGCGCCCGACGCGCGCTGCCGGGACACACCGTGCGCTACGAGGAGTTGACCGGCGACCCGGAGGCCACGCTGCGCTCGGTCTGCGACTTCCTCGAGGTCTCCTTCGAGCCGGGGATGCTGGAGTACGGGCAGGTGCCCGGCGCCACCGCCCGGTTGGAGAAGGGGCTCGGCGACTGGCGCGAGAAGGTGAGGTCGGGCCGGGTCCAGCCGGGCCGCGAACTCCCGCCACCCGAGGAACTGCCGGCGGTGCTGCGGGAGATCTGCGAGACCTGGGGCTACCCGGCGTCGGGCCGGGACGCGGGCTCGGCGGCCGGCCTGGTCGACACCGGACGCGTGTCATGAGGGGCCACGCCGAGCTGGCCCGGGTGTGGCCGCGGGACGGGCGGCTGCGCCTCGTCGGCCGGCTGCACGACCACGCCCCCGAGCCGGCCACGGCCGACGGCTGGACGCTGCGGGTCGCCCGGCGTGGCGCGGTCGGGGAGCCGGCGCTGCGCTACCCGGCGCCGCTCGACGGGGCGGCCTTCGACTCCTCGCTGCCGGTGGCGGACCTGGTGCCGGCCGACACGTTCGAGCCGCCGGCGCTGTGGGACGTCTGGCTCGCGCCGCCCGGGGCCACCGGCGCGGGGCTGCGGGTGGGCCGGCTGCTCGACGACATCAGGAACAAGAAGACGGTCATGGTCTTCCCCGGCCAGCGCGTCACCAGGGGCGAACTGACGCTGCTGGTGCGGCCGTACTACACGATCAAGGACAATCTCTCCGTCGAGGTGCGGCCCGGCCGATGAAGATCCGCTATCTGCTGCTGCACGCCTACGGGATGGGCGGCACGATCCGAACCGTGTTCACGCAGGCCGGCGCGCTGGCCGCGGCCGGCCACGACGTGCGCGTGGTCAGCGTGCTCCGGCGCGCCGACCGCCCCTACTTCCCGCTCGACTCCCGGGTGCGGCTCTTCGCCCTGGCCGACCTGCGACACGACCACGACGCGGAGCCGGACGCGCCCCGCGGGCCGCTGCGCCGGCTCGCCGACCGCCGGGCGGCGCGGCCGCCGCGGTTCGTGCCACACGGCGAGGGCGGCTACGCGGCACTGACCCGGGGCATCGAGCGCCAGGTCATCGACTATCTCGGCGAGTTGCGGGACGGGGTGCTGGTGACCACCCGGCCCTCGCTGAACCTGCTGGCCGCCAGATTCGCCACCCGGGGCGTGCTGCGGGTGGCCCAGGAACACATGAACCTGGCCGTCCACCAGCCCGACGTGCGGGCCGCGATCGCCCGCTGGTACGGCCGGTTCGACGCGATCGCCGTGCTGACCCAGCGGGACCGCGGGGACTATCTGCGGATCGCGCCCGGCACCCGGGTGGAGTTGATCCCCAACGCGGTGCACTCGTTGAAGCAGAAGCCGTCCACCTGCGCCAGCCGGATCGCGGTGGCCGCCGGGCGGCTGCGCCCGCAGAAGGGGTTCGACCTGCTGATCCCGGCGTTCTCCCGGCTGGTGGACGAGTTCCCCGACTGGCAGCTGCGGATCTACGGCACCGGGGACCGGGGCAACCAGCTGCGGAAGCTGATCGACGAGCACCACCTGTACAACCAGGTGTTCCTGATGGGCCGCTCCGACCAGTTGGACGAGGAGTTGGCCAAGGCCTCGATGTACGTGCTGAGTTCGCGGGCCGAGGGGCTGCCGATGGTGATGATCGAGGCGATGACGCACGCGCTGCCCGTGGTCAGCTTCGACTGCCCCACCGGCCCCTCGGACGTGATCACCGACGGCAAGGAGGGACTGCTCGTCCCGCCGGAGGACGTGGACGGGCTCGCGGCGGCGATGCGCACGCTGATGGCCGACGAGGGGCTGCGGGCCCAGATGGGCGACGCGGCGCTGGCCACCGTGCAGGCGTACTCCCCCGAGGCGATCCGGGACCGGTGGACGGCGCTCTTCGAGTCGCTCGCCAGCTCAAGGACCGGATGAGGGAGCGGGTGAGGGACCGGGTGAGGGAGAACCTCGCCACCGGCGTCACGACGGCTCGCCGTCAGACGCGGAGGTAGGCGAGCACGGCGAGCACCCGGCGGTGGTCGTCGGGGGCTGGCGGGAGGTCGAGCTTGGCCAGGATGCTCGCGATGTGCTTCGCCACCGCCGCCTCCGTCACGACGAGACGCCGGGCGATCGCGGCGTTGGAGCGGCCCTCCGCCATCAGCGCGAGCACCTCGCGCTCACGCGGCGTCAGGCGGGTCAACGGGTCCGGGCGTCGCGCCAACAACTGGCGCACCACCTCCGGGTCCACGACTGTCGCCCCGGCCGCCACCCGGCCGACGGCGTCGGCGAACTCCTCGACGTCCCCGATACGTTCCTTGAGGAGATATCCCATCCCCGCGCCGCCCCGACGGTCTTCCAGCAGCTCGTCGGCGAACGTCTGCTCGACATACTGACTGAGCACCAGCACCGCGAGCTCCGGCTGCTCCGACTGGAGTCTCCGGGCGGCGCGGAGGCCCTCGTCGCGGAAGTCGGGCGGCATGCGGACGTCGACGACGACCAGGGCGGGCCGCAGCCGGTGGGCGGCGGCGAGCAACGCGGCGCCGTCTCCGACGGCTCCGACCACGTCGTGGCCGAAACGCCGCAGCAGGTGAACCATGCCCTCGCGCAGCAGCACGGAGTCCTCGGCGATCAGGACGCGGAGGGGCGGTGGCACGGGATCTCCGCTCTGATCGTGGTGGGACCGCCGGACGGACTGGACAGGAGCATTCTGCCGTCGGCGGCGGCGATCCGGTCGGCCAGACCGAGGAGGCCGCTGCCGCGCGCGGCGTCGGCCCCACCCACGCCGTCGTCCTCGATCTCCAGACACAGCACCCCTTCGGCGCTGCGGGCCGCGATGCGGCACCGGCCGGCACCACTGTGCCTGGCGATGTTGGTCAGCGCCTCGGTGACCACGAAGTAGACCGTGGCCTCGACGCCGGGCGGCAGTCGCTCGGGCAGGTCGATGTCGACGGTGGTGGGGACCGGGGAGCGCCCGGCGATGTCGCGGACGGCGGCGGGGATTCCGCGCTCGGTGAGCACCTGTGGGTGAACCCCCCTGATCAACTCGCGCAGCTCCGCGAGCGCCTCCTTGGCGAGGGTGTGGGCCTCCCCCACCTCCTTGGCCGCGACGCTGCCCGGCGCCACGTCGAGCGCGGCTATCCCCAACTTCATGTTCAGTGCGACCAGGCGCTGCTGGGCTCCGTCGTGCAGGTCGCGCTCGATGCGCCGGCGCTCCGCCTCGAAGGCGTCGACGAGCCGCGCCCGGGAGCGGACCACCTCGCGCAACTCGCCGTCCCCGGGGGCCAGCGCGGCCCGGGCCAGGGCGCCACGGGCCCCCGCCCAGGCACCGATGGGGTAGGCCGCTATGGGCAGCAGGACCGCTCCGGCGACCGGCCCGGCGAACGCCTGCCAGGGCGCGGCCGTTGGTTGGAACGGCGCGAACAGCAGGAACCCGGGGATGCCGATCGAGACCAGGACGACGGCGAGATCCGCCCAGCCAACGGCCACGACGGAGACGGCGCCGTAGCCCACCGTCCGCCAGCCGTCGAGTGGCCGCAGCGGCTCGCTGTCTATCAGGGTGAGGCGCCACCTTTCGAACGGGCCCGCCATCAGAACGGCGAAGGCCAGGATGTGGACGGCGGCGAGCACACCCGCCGTCCTGCCGAAGGGGGCGGTCAGCACGCCGAGGAGCGCGAGACCGAGCGCGGTGCTGAAGAACCCGCCGGTCAGCAGATACGCCAGCGACCGCAGGGGCCACTTGCTACGGAGATATCCCAGCGGCCGGTAGCCGAGAGCCTCCAGGACGTTACGAGGAAACACACGTCGACCGTATCGAGGCGTCCCCGGGGCGGTCGGTAGTGCCAGGTGGAGTTTTTCTTCTCGCCCTGGTGCCAATGCGCGGGCGGGGCAGGGTGCCGTTGCCTTGATCCCATGACCTTGACACCGACTGACCCCACTCCCCCTCCCGTCCGGCTCCACGCCGTTCGGAAGCGCCACGGCGAGGGAGAGCGCGCCGTGACCGCCCTGGACGGCGTCACCGTCGCCTTCGCCTCCGGCACGATGACGGCCGTGATGGGCCCCTCGGGCTCGGGGAAGTCGACCCTGCTCCACTGCGCGGCGGGCATCGACCGTCCGTCCGCCGGCGAGGTGTGGATCGCCGGCACCGAGTTGGGCGGCCTCGACGAGCACGGCCTCACGCTGCTGCGCCGGGAGCGGGTCGGCTTCGTCTTCCAGGCGTTCAACCTGGTCTCGGCGTTGACGGCGGCACAGAACGTGGAGCTGCCGCTCCGGCTCGCCGGGCGGCGTCCGGCGGCCGGGGCGGCACGCGAGGCCCTGGCCCGGGTCGGCCTCGCGGCCCGGTCCGGCCATCGGCCCGGCGAGTTGTCGGGGGGCCAGCAACAACGGGTGGCGATCGCACGGGCGTTGATAGCGCGCCCGGCGGTGCTCTTCGCGGACGAGCCGACCGGGGCGCTGGACAGCGCCGCGTCGCGCACCGTGCTCGAACTGCTGCGGCAGCTGGTGGACACGGAGGGTCAGACGGTGATCATGGTGACGCACGATCCGGCCGCGGCGGCGTTCGCCGACCGCGTGGTGCTCCTCGCGGACGGGCGGCTCGCCGACGAGTTGCCCGGCGGCGCGGGAGCCGAGGCGATCGCGGCTCGGACGGCGGCGCTGGAGGTGCGGTCGTGACGGGCTGGGCGATGGTCAGGCAGCGTTGGGTCTCGTTCCTCGGATGCTTCGTCGCGGTCGCGGTGGGCGTCGCCGTGGTGACGATGAGCGGTCTGATCCTGCTCTCGGGCGGCACGGGCGTGCCCGCGCGGCTCGCCGGCGCCCCGGTGCTGGTCGCCAGCCCGGAGGAGGCCCCGGCCAGCGGCGTGTTCGCCCAGCCGCCGCCCTGGTCGCCCGAGCGGGCCGAGCGGCTGCGGGGGGCACTGGCCGCGCTGCCGGGGGTCGACGCGGCGGTCCCCGTTCGCGACTTCTACGCGCAGGCCGTCGGCACCGAGCAGCGCGCCGGCGAGCGGCAGGGCCATGGCTGGTCCACCGCGGCGCTGGCCTCGTTCGGGCTGACGGCCGGCGGGCCGCCGGCCGCGGCGGGCGACATCGTCGTCGACCGGGCGCTCGGCCTGCCGCCGGGCGAGCGGGTGGCGATCCTGACCGCGGCGGGTCCGGTCGACTTCACGGTCTCGGGCACGATGGCCGGCCCCGGCTACTACGTCACGGACGAGCGGGCCGCGGAACTCGCCGGCGGCGTCCGCGTCATCGGTCTCACCCTCGCGCCCGGAGCCGATCCCGCGCGGGTGGTCGGGTCCGCGCGGGAGGTCGTCGGCTCCGAGGGCCGGGTGCTGTCCGGATCCGCCCGGGGCGCGCTCGCCCCGGAGCGGGACGAGATGACCCGCTGGATCGGCGCTCAGGTCGTCACCGCGATGACGGCGCTCTCCGTGTTCGTCTCCGTCTTCGTCGTGTCGTCGTCCTTCGCCTTCACCGTCGCCCGACGTCGCCGCGAGTTCGGCCTGTTGCGGGCCATCGGGGCGACGCCGCGGCAGTTGAGGCGCGTGCTGTACGGCGAGGCGGCGTCAGTGGGCGTCCTCGCGGCGGGTGTCGGGTCCGTGCTCGGGCTGCTGATGGCACCGGTGATGGCCGGGCTGCTGGTCGGCGGCGGCCTGCAACCGGTGGGCTTCACCGTGCGGTTCACCTGGTGGGTCCCCGTCGCCGCGTTCGCCCTCGGGCCCGCGGTCGCCCTGGTCGGCGTGTGGTGGGCCTCCCGTCGGGCGGCGCGGGCGGCTCCGTTGGACGCGATGCGGGAGGCGGTGGTCGACGCCCCGCCGATGACGAGGGGCCGCTGGCTGGCGGGGCTCGGGCTGACGGGCCTGGGCATGGCCTGCGCCGCCGGCACGGCCGTCGCCGGTCCGGACGCCATGGTCCTGTTGGGTCTCGGCACCGCGATGAGCCTCACCGCCGGGCTCACCGTCCTCAGCCCGGCGTTCACCCGGCCCGTGGTGAGCGCGTTGACGCGGCCGCTCGCCATCAGCCCGGGGGCGACGGCCATGTTGGTGCGCGAGAGCGTGCGCACCGCGGTGCGCCGCACCTCCGCGTCGGTCGCGCCGGTGCTCGCCACGGTGGCGTTCGCCGTGCTGATCACCAGCACGGTGGAGACGACCGCCGGCGCGGAGACGGTAAGTGAGGCCGCCGCCGTGCGGGCGGAGGCCGCGATCGTCCCGCGGGGCACCCCCGGCCTCTCGGCCGCGGCCGTGGCCGGTGTCGAGGGCACCGCCGTGCTGTCGACCACCGTCTACCCGGGGGCCGGCGGGTCCGCGCTGCTCGCGGCCGGCGTCTTCCCGGAGTTCGAGGCGGTCCGCGGCGCGCCGGCGCCCGCCGAGGGCACGGTCGTCGTGAGCGCGGCGGTGGCCGCGGCGCACGGCCTGGAAGAGGGCGCGGGCTTCGGCCTCGTCTTCGACGACGGCCGAACCGAGCGGCTCCGGGTGGCCGCGGTGATCGGTGACGACCTGCCGCACCAGCTGCTGCTGCCGGCCGAGTTGGTGCGGGCCCGTGATCCCTCGGCACTGGCCGACGTCGTGTTCCGCACCGGTGGGCCGCCGGCCCGTCCGGCGGCGGAGCTCGGCGCCGAGGAGGTCTCGGTCCTGGAGCAGGCACGAGGGGACGACGCGGAGGAGGAGGGCCTGATACGCCTCTTCACGCTGATCCTTGTCGCCATGACGGCCGGATACACGGCGATCGCCGTCGGTTCCACGCTGCTGACGGCGACCTCGGACCGGGCGCGTGACTTCCGGGTGCTGCGGCTGTCGGGCGCCTCGAGGCGCCAGGTGCTCATGGCCGTGGCGGGAGAGACCTGTTGCGTCGTGGCGATCGGCGCCGTGCTGGGCCTGGCCGCGGCCGCTCCGGCGCTGCTGGGCATGGGCCACGGGCTGGGCGAGAACCTGGGCGTCCCGGTGGAGCCGGTGGTCGCCTGGCCGTGGGTGGTGGGCTCGGTCGGAGGGTGTCTGCTGGTCGGGCTGGCGGCCAGCGTGCTGCCCGCCCGCCGCGTCCTCCGCCGCGCGGGCGTCCCCGGTGCCGGGGAGGGCGGATGAGCGGCTGACGGGAGCCGGCCGGTCGGTCGTGGCCCGGCGGTCTCAGGAGACGATGTCCTTGTTCCGGAAGCCGCGGAAGGCCAGCGCGAACAGCACCAGGGCGTAGGCGACGGAGACCGCGGTGCCGCGGATCATGCCGCCCCACTCCAGCTGGGGCTGGAAGGCGTCGGCCCAGGCGAACTGCCAGTGCGCGGGCAGGAACTCGCGCCAGTCGCCGAGCGCGGTGATGGCGTCGAGGATGTTGCCGACGATGGTGAGCCCGAGCGCGCCGCCGACCGCGCCGAGCGGCGCGTCGGTGGCGGTGGAGAGCCAGAACGCGAGGCCGGCGGTGACCAGTTGGGCTACCAGCACGTACCCGACGCCGACGGCGAGGCGGCCCAGCGCGTCGCCGGCCGGCAGAGCGCCGCCGGTGGGCAGCTCCAACGGCCCCCAGCCATAGGCGGCGGCGCCGACGGCCAGCGCCACCAGCGGCAGCAGGACCATGGCGGCGGCGCTGAACAGCAGCGCCACGCCCAGCTTGCTGAGCAGCAGCCGGCTGCGCGGCACGGGCGCCGCCAGCAGGTAGCGCAGCGAGGACCAGCCGGCCTCGGCGGCCACCGTGTCGCCGAAGAACAGCGCCACGGGCACCACCAGCAGGAAGCCGGCGGAGAGGAAGAGGCAGGTGGCGGCGAAGTTCACGGCGGAGGCGGTGGCCGTGTCGAGCAGGGTGAGCTCACCGCCGCCGCTCGGCCCGCCGCCGACCTCGAAGGCCACGGCGACCACGAGGGGCAGCAGGCCGAGCAGCGCGCCGATCACCAGCGTGCGGCGGCGCCGCAGTTGGCGGACGGCCTCCACTCGCAGCGGCAGGGTGCGGCGGGCGGCGTAGCCGGGTGCCGCGTCCAGGGCGGTGGTGGTGACGGCGGCCGTGGTGCCGGCGGTGGTGTCGGGCGCGGCTGCCATCAGGCGCCTCCGATCAGGGTGAGAAAGGCATCCTCGAGGCGGCGGTGCGGGCCGACGGCGTGCACGGGGATCTCCAACCGCACCAGCTCGGCGAGGAGTTCGGCGGGGCTGAGGCCGTCGAGCCGGATCAGCAGGCCCGTCTCGGCACGACCGACCGAGGCGACGCCCGGCAGCGCGGCGACCTGTTCGAGCACGGCGTCGGTCGGCTCGACGTCGATGCCGACCAGCAGGGTGTCGCCGGAGCCGGTGATCTCGCCGACCGGGCCCGAGCGCACCAGCCGTCCGCCGTCCATCACCACCAGGTCGGTGCAGGTCTGTTCGACCTCGGCGAGCAGGTGGCTGGAGACGATCACGGTGCGGCCCTCGGCGGCGTAGCCCGTCATCACGTCGCGCATGGCGCGGATCTGCGGCGGGTCGAGGCCGTTGGTGGGCTCGTCGAGGATCAGCAGTTCCGGCAGGCCGAGCATGGCCTGGGCGATGGCGAGTCGCTGCCGCATGCCCTGCGAGTAGGTGCGTACGGCGCGGTCCACGGCGGGGCCGAGGCCGGCGATCTCCAGGGCCTCGTCGAGGCGGGCATCGGCGGCCGGGCGGCCGGTGGCCGCCCAGTAGAGCTCCAGGTTGGCGCGGCCGCTGAGGTGGGGCAGGAAGCCGGCGCCCTCGACGAAGGCGCCGACCCGGGAGAGCACCGGGGCGCCGGGCCCGACGAGGTGGCCGAAGAGCCGGATCTCGCCGGCGTCCGGGGCGATCAGGCCCATCAGCATGCGCAGCGTGGTGGTCTTGCCGGCGCCGTTGGGGCCGAGCAGGCCGAGCACCTGGCCGCGCCTGACCTGGAAGGAGAGGTCGCGGACGGCGTAGCGGTCGCCGGCGCCCGCGTAGCGCTTGGTGAGCCCTTCGATCCGCAGCGGGACGTCGGCCAGCAGGGGGTCGGGGGCGGGGTCGACC
>NZ_SMKI01000184.1 GCF_004348415.1 Streptomyces hainanensis | reverse complement strand
GGCGGGGGAGAACCCCGCGCGGAGCGCGCGAACCGGGGCCGGTGGGGGAGGCCCCGTCAGGCCATCGCCCGGCACGTGAGCGCGTACGAACCCGCCTCCTCCGCCGCCGCCCCCGCGTCGGACGCGTGGATCGCCGCGACCAGGCGCGAGTGGTCGGCCAGGGTGTCGGCCCGCATGTCCTGTTGGCCGATGTCCTGTCGCAGGAAGGCCCGGACCACCCCGCCCAGGTCCGCGTAGAGCGCGATCAGCACCTCGTTGCGCGAGGCTCCGACCACGGCCGTGTGGAACGTGGCGTCGGCCTCCACGAAGCGTTCCAGGTCGTGGCTGGCCCAGGCCTCGTCACGCCGGGCGAGCAGCGCGTCGAGTTGGCGCAGGTCGCGGTCCGTGCGCCGGAGCGCGGCCAGGGCGGCCGCCTGGGCCTCGAGTGCGCTGCGCACCTCGGCCACGTCGCGTTGCGGGGCGTCCGCGAAGCGGCGCTGCATCACGCCGGCCAGTTCGCTGGTCGCGGCCACGTACGTGCCGGAGCCCTGCCGGATGTCGAGCAGGCCGTTGTGGGCGAGGGCCCGGATCGCCTCCCGCACGGTGTTCCTGGCCACGCCGAGTTGGGCGACCAGCTCCGGCTCGGTGGGGATGCGGGAGCCCACCGGCCATTCGCCGGCGGTGATCTGCTGGCGGAGCTGGTTGATGACCTGGTCCGCGAGGGCGGAACGGCGGGGTGCGCTCAGTGACATGGCTCTCCCGGAGAATGCGGATCCCCACCACCGGGGGATTCATCCCATGATTCTATGATGGTACGCATGGAGTCGACGAAGGACGACCGTACCCTTCCCTCACGTCCCACCGAGCCCGCGCCGCATCCCGCTTCCGGCCTGACCGTCCGCGCCGTCGCGCCGTGGTTCGTCGTCGTCGGCCTGGCGCTGGCCGCGTTCAACCTCCGTCCGGCCCTGGCCAGCATCGGGCCGCTGCTGCCCGAGATACGCGACGGGCTGCACATGAACGGTGCCGTCGCCGGCCTGCTCACCTCGGTGCCCGCGCTCTGTTTCGCCGTCTTCGGCAACGCCGCGCCCCGACTCGCCCGCCGGCACGGGCTGCCGGCCGTCCTCGTGGCCGGCCTGGCCGCCGTCGCCGCCGGCCTGGCGCTCCGCCCGTTCGCCGGCTCCACCACGGTGTTCCTGGTGACCAGCGCGCTCGCGCTGGCCGGCGTGGCCGTCGGCAACGTGCTCATGCCGGTGTTGGTGAAGGAGTACTTCCCGGACCGCCTCGGCGCCATGACCGGCCTCTACTCCATGGCACTGTCCCTGGGTGCCGCCTGCGCCGCCGGCCTCAGCGTCCCGTTGGCGCGGGCGCTGGGCGACGACTGGCGGCCCGGCCTCGGCTTCTGGGCGATACCCGCGCTCGTCGCCGTCCTGCCCTGGCTCGCCGCGCTGCGTCACCGCCGCGCCCGCGCGACGCGGATCCCGACGCCCCGCCAGGAGGCCGTCCCGCTTCGGCTGGCCAGGTCCGGCACCGCCTGGTCCCTCGCGATCCTCTTCGGCCTCCAGGCCACCGCCGCCTACGTCACCCTCGGCTGGGCCCCGCAGATCTACCAGGACGCCGGCATCTCCGCCGGCACCGCCGGCCTGCTGGCGGCCGTGATCATCGGCCTCGGGGCGCCGATCGGCTTCGCCCTGCCGCCGTTCGCCGCCCGACTGCGGCACCAGGGGCCGTTGGTGGCCGTGCTCGGCGTGTTCGGCCTCGTCGGCTACGTCGGGCTCTGGCTGGCGCCCGGTGGCGGTGCCTGGCTGTGGGCGATCTGCCTCGGCCTCACCAACTGCACCTTCCCCGTCGTCCTGACCATGATCGGACTGCGGGCCAGGACCCCGCACGGCGTCGCCCGGCTCTCCGCCTTCGCACAGAGCATCGGCTACCTGATCAGCGTCCCCGGACCGCTGCTCGTCGGCACCCTCAACGAGGCCACCGGCGCCTGGCACGCCCCGCTCGCACTGATGGTCGTGCTGTTGCTGGCGCAGATCGCGGTCGGCTTCCGCGCCGGCCGGGACCGGTGTGTGGAGGACGAGGTGTGAGTGGCAGACTCGGACCCATGCCAGCGCTCGATCCCAACCCCACCGGCGGCCAGCGCAAGCTGCTGCTCGTTCTCGGCGCCATGCTGGGAATCACCATCGCCATCGCCGTGATCGCCACCGTCGCCGCGCCCTGAGCCGACGACCGTACCCCTGAGCCGACGACCGTACGTACCCCCGAGCCGGCCAGGCCAGGCCCGACCGGCCGGGCCTCGCCCGGTCGGGGAACGGGCAGGTCGGAGCGGCCCGTTCACTCGATGGTGGTGCCAGCTACACCATCCCCTAGGGGGCCAGGTTCAGGGGCGACTGGGTGGCTCACCGGATGGGCCGTCGTGGGTCGCTTCCGTAGGTTGGTGGACACGATCCGAGGAGCATCGGATCCGACCTTCGACGCATGGAGGCGACGAGCGTCATGTCCGCCCGAGCAGACCGTTCCGGCATGGAGATCCGCCTGCGCTGGTGGACCCTCGCGCTTCCGGCGGCCGCCTTCGGAGCACTGTTGCTGCTGGTGGTGGCCGGGCCCCAGGCCGAGGCCGCCGAGGGGGCGCGGCCGATGGCCGTGCTGCTCGACCACGTCAACGCGTGGCTTCCCTGACCGTCGTGCACCACCGAACGGGTGCCGGCGGCGGCCCGCCGGCCCATCGTGCGCTGGGGGAGCGATCCGCAGGTCGCCCGCCCGGGCGGGATTCCCAACCCCCCGCGACCCACTGCACGTTTCATGCGAAGCTGGGCACATGAGCGTCGAAGTTCCGCGCAGGATCGTTCTCCTCCGACACGCCAAGGCCGACTGGCCGCAGGTGTCCGATCATGACCGTCCCCTCGCCGAGCGGGGCCGGAAGGACGCGCCCGTCGCCGGGCGCTGGCTGGCCGGGGCCGGTGTCAGCCCCGACCTGACCCTCTGTTCCACCGCGGTCCGAACCCGCGAGACCTGGAAGCTGGTCGCCACCGAGCTGCCCCAGCGCCCCAGGACCGTCTACGAGGAGCGGGTCTACGAGGCCTCGCTCGGCGAGCTGATCGCCCTGATCAACGAGGTCGACGACGACGTCAGGAACCTGATGCTCGTCGGTCACAACCCCGGTATCCACGCCCTCGCGGACGCCCTGACCGGCGAGGCCGAGGGCGACGCGCTGGCCAGGATGAACCGCTCCGGCTATCCGACCTCGGCCATCGCGGTACTGAGCCTCACGGGTGACTGGAAGTCCGTCGAACACGGCGTGGCCACCCTGGCCGCGTACTGGACCCCGCACGAGGCGTAGCCACCGCCGAACCACGCGGGCGGCGCCCGTCGGAGCACGGGCCGCCTGCCTCGCCCACCGTTGGTCGGGCCGGCCCGGCGGTCACGCCGGGCCCGAGCGGCCAGGTCCTAGCTCTCCGCGTCCGCCGCCTCGACCTCTTCGCGGGTGATCCCCAGCAGATAGAGCACGGTGTCGAGGAACGGCACCGTCACGGCCGTGTCGGCGGCCTCCCGCACCAGCGGCTTCGCGTTGAAGGCGACCCCGAAGCCGGCCGCGTTGAGCATGTCCAGGTCGTTGGCGCCGTCGCCGATCGCGACGGTGCGCGACAGCGGCACCCCGGCCTCGGCGGCGAACGCCCGCAACAGTCGGGCCTTGCCCGCTCGGTCCACTATGTCGCCGGTGACCCGCCCGGTGAGCCTGCCGTCCACGATCTCCAGCGTGTTGGCCGCGGCGAAGTCCAGGCCGAGGCGCTCCTGGAGGGCGTCCGTCACCTGGGTGAACCCGCCCGAGACCACGCCCACCTGGCAGCCGAGCCGCTTCAGGGTCCGGATCAGGGTGCGCGCGCCCGGCGTCAGCCGCACCTCGGCCCGCACCTTGTCCACCACGGACTCGTCGAGGCCGGCGAGCAGGGCCACCCGGGCGTGCAGGGACTGCTCGAAGTCCAGCTCGCCGCGCATCGCCGCCGCCGTGACCGCCGCGACCTGCTCCTCGCAGCCGGCGTGGGCGGCGAAGAGCTCGATGACCTCGTCCTGGATCAGCGTCGAGTCCACGTCCATCACCACCAGCCGGGGCGCCCGGCGGGCCAGGCCCGAGTCGACCACGGCGACGTCCACCGCCAGCGCCGCCGCCTCGGTGGCCAGCGCGGTGCGCAGCTCCGCCGTGTCCACCCCGGAGACGTCGAACTCCACGGCCGTCACCGGATACTTGGCCAGCCGGAAGATCCGGTCGATGTTGCCGCCGGTGCCCGTTATCCGGGCGGCGATGGCCGCGATGATCTCGGCGGTCAGCGGGTTGCCGAGCACGGTCACATGGGACCTGCCGACGCCGCGCGCCGGGTTGTCGCCGGTGCCGGAGATGATCTCGGCCTGCAGCCGCACCGACTCGGCCCAGCCGTGCACGGTGGCGCGCAGCTCGCCCTCGCCGCCGGAGCCCGCCGGGCCCGCGGTCGGCGCCGTCACCAGCGCGCACAGCGTGATCCGGCCGCGGGTGACGACCTGCTCGATGTCGATGACGTCCACTCCGAACCCCGCCAGGGTCTGGAAGAGGCTCGCCGTCAGCCCTGGACGGTCCTTGCCGAAGATCTTCACCAGGAGGGTGGGCACGTCCTGGGGGACCGGTTGCGCAGACTTCATGGTGCCGCCCACGGTAGTCGCCCCCGGTGACGGCCTCATGTCGAGTCCACCTCTTGGACGAGGCCGAGAGATGAAGGTCACAGGGCCGCGCGCGCTCTGCACCAGGTTGGTGACATCCGGGGGTCGACTGGCCGTCGCGAGCCCAAGCCTGGAATAGTTCCCCCACGACGTTCGACCATCCCTAGACCTCCGCTCGGAGGGTGCTCGGGGGACAACTTTTGGGGCTGGAGTGCCGGAACTCGTACTCGAATTGAACGGCCAAACATGGACTTTGGATCCAACCAGGTCATACACCCTGGGTAGAGATCCGCAGGGGGATGTGGTCCTGCAGGACTCCCGGGTCTCGTGGCGGCACGCCACGGTGCGCTGGGGAGGCCAGAGCTGGGTCCTCGAGGACCATGGCAGCACCAACGGGACGTACGCGCAGGGGCAGCGGGTCCAGCACGCGCCACTGGGCCCCGGCGCGATAATCCATCTGGGCAACGCCGCGGACGGCCCGCGCCTCTCGTTCTCCGGCGGCGGCCAGATACCGCAGCAGCAGTACGACCCGCAGTACGCGGCCATGGCCGGCCAGCCGCCCGCGCAGGCCCCGGCTCAGCCCGCCGGGATGCCCCCGCACCAGGCCGCGGTGCCACCGCAGCCGCCCTACGGCCAGCAGGGCCACGGTCAGGGCGGGCCCGCCGGGCAGGGCGCCGGGTTCGACGGCGGTGCGACCAGTCTGCACATGCTGACCGTCGGCCAGGTCACCAGGATCGGCCGCGCCCTGGAGAACGAACTGGTCGTCAGCGACCTCCAGGTCTCCCGGCTGCACGCCGAGTTCCTCGCGCACCCCGACGGCCGCTACGAGATCCACGACCTGGGCAGCCACAACGGCACCTACGTCAACGGCCAGCAGCTGCCGAAGAACGGCCGCCGCGACCTGGGCCAGAACGACACGGTCGGCATCGGCCACTCCACCTTCCGGCTGGTCGGCAACCAGCTCCAGGAGTTCGTCGACACGGGTGAGGTCTCCTTCTCCGCCCGCCACCTGACCGTCCAGGTCAACAACGGCCAGACCACGATCCTCAACGACGTCTCCTTCGGCGTGCCGGAGAAGTCCCTGATCGGCGTCATCGGCCCGTCCGGATCCGGCAAGTCCACCCTGCTGCGCGCCCTCACCGGCTACCGCCCGGCGACCTACGGCGAGGTCCTGTACGACCACCGGAACCTCTACACGCACTTCGCCGAGCTCCGGAACCGCATCGGCCTCGTCCCGCAGGACGACATCCTCCACACCGCGCTGCCCATCAGGCTGGCGCTCCGGCTCGCCGCCAAGCTCCGCTTCCCCGGCGACGTCGGCGAGGCCGAGCGCAACGCCCGCGTCGAGGAGGTGCTGGCCGAGCTCAAGCTCAGCCCGCACGCCACCAAGCGCATCTCCTCGCTCTCCGGCGGTCAGCGCAAGCGCGTCTCCGTCGCCCTCGAACTGCTGACCAAGCCGTCGCTGATCTTCCTCGACGAGCCCACCTCGGGCCTCGACCCGGGCATGGACCGCGACGTCATGCAGCTGCTGCGCAGCCTCGCCGACGACGGCCGCACCGTGCTCGTGGTCACCCACTCGGTGGCCGAGCTCGGGCTCTGCGACCGGGTGCTGGTGATGGCCCCCGGCGGCGGCGTCTCCTACTTCGGGCCGCCGGACGAGGCGCTGAACTTCTTCGGCTATGACAACTGGGCCGACGTGTTCTCCGCCTTCGAGAACTACCGCGACTACGACTGGATGGGCCGCTGGCGCGGCTCGCAGCACTTCCAGACGTACGCGGCGGACGTGGACTCCGCGCAGCCGCAGGCCGCCCAGCACATCCAGCCGATGTCGGCCAGCCAGCAGAAGCGACAGTCCTGGGCCTCCCAGGTGTGGACGCTGATGCGCCGCTACGCCGCGGTGATCATGGCCGACAAGGGCTTCCTCGGCCTCACCGTGGCGCTGCCCGTCGTGCTCGGCGCCGTCTCGGCCGTCATCCCCGCGGACTTCGGCCTCGGCTACGGCTCCCAGGAACGCGGCTTCCGCAACGGTGACGCCAGCATCATCCTGATGGTCCTGGTGGTCGGCATGTGCTTCGCGGGCGCCGCCAACGCCGTCCGCGAGCTGATCAAGGAACGGGTGATCTACGAGCGCGAACGCGCCGTCGGCCTCTCCCGCTCCGCGTACCTGATGTCCAAGGTGTTCGTGCTCGGCGTCGTCACCGTGTTCCAGGCGCTGATCCTCAGCGTCATCGGCTTCCTGCCCAGGGACATGCCCGTCGAGGGCGTCATCTTCACCGACTCGCCGGCCGTCGAGATGACGCTGGTCCTGATGGCGCTCGGCTGCACCTCGATGATGATCGGCCTGGTGATCTCGGCGCTGGTGCGCACCTCCGAGATGACGATGCCGCTGCTGGTGATGATCTCCGTCGTCCAGCTGGTCTTCACCGGCGCGCTCTTCCAGTTGCACGGCACCCTGGGCGTCGAGCAGCTGGCCTGGCTGATGCCGTCCCGCTGGGCGCTGGCCGGCGTCGGCACCACCGCCGACCTCAACACCCTGACGGCCTCCGCCACCGAGGAACCCGACCCCGACCCGATCTGGGAGCACGAGGCCGGCTACTGGTTGCTCGACGTGGCCATGCTCGGGGTGCTCGCCGTCATCTGCGGCTACCTGGTCATGAAGTTCCTGCGGCGCCACGAGCCCGAGGTCATGCGCAACTGACCCGAGCCGACCGCGTACCCGAAGGCGGCGGGCACCCCACACGTGGGGCGCCCGCCGCCTTCGCGTGCGCCGGGGACCACGCGCCGGGGCGCTCATCCGACCCGAGACCTAGGCCACCCGGCGCAGCCACTCACCGGCGCCCGCCCGATCCTCCACCCCGCCACCAGGGGTTACGGTCTCTCCATGGGCCCCAGAACCGGGCTGGCCGCGGTGAGCGCCGCGCTGCTCGCCATGAACCGCACCCTCGAGGTGCGCGACGTGCTGCAGACCATCGTGCACAGCGCCCGCGAGCTGCTCGACGCCCGCTACGCCGCCCTCGGCCTCCCCGACGGCAACGGCGGCTTCGCCCAGTTCCTGGTGGACGGCGTCAGCGACCGCCAGTGGAAGGCCATCGGCCCACTGCCCCGCCAGCACGGCATCCTCGCCGCGATGCTCAGCAGCGCCACCCCCGTCCGCCTCGCCGACGTCCGCGACGACCCGCGCTTCGAGGGCTGGCCGGCCGCCCACCCCGAGATGAGCGACTTCCTCGGCATGCCCGTCGCCGACGGCGAGAGCGTCCTCGGGGCCCTCTTCCTCGCGAACAAGCGCTGCCCGCCGGGGCGCCGTCCCCCGAGCGGCTGCGGCTTCACCGCGGAGGACGAGGAACTGCTCCGCCTCCTCGCCGAGCACGCCGCCATCGCCCTGACCAACGCCAGGCTCTACGAGCGCAGCCGCGAGCTCACCATCGCCGAGGAACGGGCCCGCCTCGCCCACGAACTGCACGACGCCGTCGCCCAGAAGCTGTTCTCGCTCCGCCTCACCGCCCAGGCCGCCGCCACCCTGATCGACCGCGACCCGCGACGCGCCAGGGACGAGCTGCGGCAGGTCACCCGGCTCGCCGCCGAGGCCGCCGACGAACTGCGCGCCGCCGTCATCGAGCTGCGCCCCGCCGCCCTCGACGAGGACGGCCTCGTCGCCACCCTGCGCGCCCAGATCCAGGTCCTCGACCGGGCCCACCCCGCGAGCGTCACCTTCGACTGCCGCGACCACCGCGCCCTCCCCGCCCAGCAGGAGGAGGCCGTGCTGCGCGTCGCCCAGGAGGCGCTCCACAACGCCCTGCGGCACGGCGCGCCCGACGGCGTCCGGGTCGCGCTCACCCGCCGCGGCACGGCGACCGTGCTCCGGGTGACCGACGACGGCACCGGGTTCGCCCCGGACGCCGTCCGCAGCGCCGGCCGCCATCTCGGCCTGGTCTCCATGCGGGACCGGGCCTCGGCGGTCGGCGGATCACTGACCGTACAGTCGGAGCCCGGCAAGGGCACCGTGATCGAGATGGAGGTGCCCGGTGGCTGACGTCATCCGCGTGCTGATCGTCGACGACCACCAGGTGGTCCGCCGCGGGTTGCGCACGTTCCTCGAGGTCCAGGACGACATCGAGGTGGTGGGCGAGGCCGCCGACGGCGCCGCCGGCGTGGAGCGCGCCGAGGAACTGCGCCCCGACGTCGTCCTGATGGACGTCAAGATGCCCGGCACCGACGGCGTCGAGGCCCTCGGCCGGCTCAGCGAACTCGGCAACCCCGCCCGGGTCCTCGTCGTCACCAGCTTCACCGAGCGCCGCACCGTGATCCCCGCGCTGCGCGCCGGCGCCGCCGGCTACGTGCACAAGGACATCGACCCCGAGGCCCTGGCCGGCGCCATCCGCGCCGTGCACGCCGGCCACGTGCTGCTCCAGCCCGAGGTGGCCGGGGCGCTGCTCGCCCAGGCCCCGGGCGGCAGCGGCGGCCGGGCGGGATCGCTCACCGACCGGGAGCGCGAGGTGCTGGCCCTGATCGCCCGCGGCCGGTCCAACCGCGAGATCGCCCGCGCCCTGGTGCTCTCCGAGAAGACCGTGAAGACCCACGTGTCGAACATCCTGATGAAGCTGGACCTCGCCGACCGGACCCAGGCCGCCCTCTGGGCCGTGCGGCACGGCGTCTCCGACGAGAACCGGCCCTGAAGCCCCGGGCCCCGGACCGCCCAGATCATCGGAACAGCCGCGAACCCGTCCCGAACGGCACGTAACCGCCCGGATCCGGTACCCGGCGACGTCAACCCGGCGACCGTTGTTACGCCGAACGTGGGTAAGAGGGCGTGCGCCCGTGCCGCGTGTTCCGCGTGGCCGTTGTGCAGCGCGCGACCCCGCGCCCAGGGGTCGTCGCACAGCACACGTCCAGGAGGAACCCACCCATGAACACTGCCAAGAAGGCCGCCCTCGTGCTCGCCGCCACCGGAGTCACCCTCGGCGGCGCCGCCGGCTCCGCCTTCGCCAGCGGTGCCGACGCGTCCGGGGCGGCCATCGGCTCCCCCGGCGTCGTCTCGGGCAACAACATCCAGGTCCCGGTCGCCATCCCGATCCAGGTCGTGGGCAACTCGATCAACGTCGTGGGGATCCTGAACCCCGTCTTCGGCAACGCCGGCTTCATCCGCTGAGCCGAAGCCCAGACGTACCGGCGGCGAAAGCCGGCGCACACCCGGGTCCCCGGAGCCACCAGGCTCCGGGGACCCGGCCGTTCCCGGCCCTCAGCCCCGCTGCCGCTCCAACTCCTCGGCATACGCGTCGTACGCCGCCACCCGCGCCCGCCGCGCGGCCCGCTCCACGGGGCGCAACACCCCGTCCCGCAGCGCCATCTGGCCCGCGCTCACCGCCGTCCCCGGCTCCGTCTCCACCGCGATCTCCACCAGCGCCCCCACCCGCTGCGCCAGCTCCAACACCCGCACCGCACGGGCCGGGTAGCCGGGCGCCAACAGCTGCCGCCCGCGCTCCATCCGGGCCCGGTACGCCTCGAGACGCGCCAGCGCCATCGGACCCGTCCCCGCCACGTCGAGCCGCGTCAGCTCCTCGGTGGCGTCCCGCAACACCTCGGCCAGCTCGCGCTCCGCCTCCCCGAGCGACGGCACGTCGGCGGGCGGCCCCTGCCGCACCGGACGGCAGCGCCACACCACCTCCGTCAGCACGTCCCCGGCCGGACCCGCCTCGCTGACCTCGGGCACCAGGCCGAGCCCCGCCCCCGACGCCAACACCGCCTCCCCGGCGTCCATCGCCGCCGCGTTGAACTCGGGCGGCCCACACAACCCCAGCGGGTGCCCGGGCGCCGGCAGCGCGATCCGCAACCCCACCGCCCCCAGCGCCCGCAGCCGACCGAACGCCAGTGTCAGCCCCACCGGGCCCGCCTCGCCTGGCAGATCCACCACCCGGTGCACCGAATCGGCACCAACCGCACGGACCGCGGCGTCATCAGGCGCCACAAGTCCGGCGAAAAGAGCATTACCCCAGGCGGCAAGCCGCCCGGCACGCGGTTCCTCGAGCATGCCCCCTACCTTAGGGAAGGAAGGCCAACCAGCCTCCTGACGACAGACACCGGAAGCCGGTGGCGTAGGTTTTGTCCTGAGGACGTGCCCACCGGCACCGACCCCACAGACACCGAGCAACGGCGACCGCAAGGGGAGAGACCGCGCGCATGAGCGATGTACTGGAGCTGGTGGACGTAACCGTGGTCCGCGAAGGCCGGGCTCTGGTGGAGAAGGTCTCCTGGTCGGTCGCCGAAGGCGAGCGCTGGGTGATCCTGGGCCCCAACGGCGCCGGCAAGACCACCCTGCTGAACGTCGCGTCCAGCTACCTCTTCCCCACCAGCGGCACCGTCCAGATCCTCGGTGAAAAGCTGGGCGGCGTCGACGTGTTCGATCTCCGCCCGCGGATCGGCATGGCGAGCAGCGCCCTCGCCGGCAAGCTCTCCGCCCGCCAGACGGTGCTCTCCACCGTCCTCACCGCCGCCTACGGCATGACGGCCGGCTGGCAGGAACGCTATGACGAGGTCGACGAGCAGCGCGCCCGCGCCTTCCTCGACCGCCTGGGCATGACCGAGTTCCTGGACCGCAGATTCGGCACCCTCTCCGAGGGAGAGCGCAAGCGCACCCAGATCGCCCGCGCCCTGATGACCGACCCCGAGCTGCTGCTGCTCGACGAGCCCGCCGCCGGGCTCGACCTCGGCGGCCGCGAGGACCTGGTGCGCCGCCTCGGCCGCCTCGCCCGCGACCCCTTCGCGCCGTCCATGCTGATGGTCACCCACCACGTGGAGGAGATCGCCCCCGGCTTCACGCACGTCCTGCTGGTCCGTCAGGGCAGGGTTCTGCACGCCGGCCCCATCGAGACCACCCTCACCTCCTCCAACCTCTCCCACTGCTTCGGCCTGCCCCTCGTCGTCGAACGCCGCGCCGACCGCTGGACCGCGCACGGACTCCCGCTCGGCTGACGGGCCCGGCCGACGAACTCCGTTGGCGGGACGGGGGCCAACCTCGTCGAACCCTGTTCGCGACGCCCCGTGGCGACCTACCATGGCCGGGTGGACTTCTGGGTGTGGTGGCTCATCGCCGCCGGTGGATTCGCGATCGCTCTCGTCCTCACGGCCATGCCGGAGCTCGGCATGCTCTCGGCCGGCGCCGTCGCGGCGGCCGTCGCCGGCGGCCTCACCGACAACCTGGTGATCCAGGTCGTCGTCTTCGCCGTCGTCTCCACCGCTCTCATCGTCGTCGTCCAGCCGATCGCACGGCGCGCCCGCACGGGACCGCCCGCGCTCAGCACGGGAGTCGACGCCCTGACGGGCAGAACAGCCGTCGTCCTGGAGCGAGTCGACGCGCGCGACGGGCGGATCAAGCTCGCCGGCGAGGAGTGGTCGGCCCGTTCCCTCGGCGAGGACGACGCCTACGAACCGGGCAGTCAGGTCAGTGTGGTCGAGATCGACGGGGCCACCGCGGTCGTGATGTGATGGGCGCGTCACTCACATCGACAATCGTTCAACTCATCTAGCCGCAGGGGGAGATCACGATGGACGCCATCATCATCGTGCTGGTCATCCTGGTGGTGCTGGTCGTCATCGCGCTCGTCCAGACGATCCAGGTGATCCAGCAGGCAAGCGCCGCCATCGTCGAGCGCTTCGGCCGCTACACCAGGACGCTGAACGCGGGCCTCAACATCGTGGTCCCGTTCATCGACCGCATCCGCAACCGCATCGACCTGCGCGAGCAGGTCGTGCCCTTCCCGCCGCAGCCCGTGATCACCCAGGACAACCTGGTCGTGAACATCGACACGGTGATCTACTACCAGGTCACCGACGCCCGCGCGGCCACCTACGAGGTCTCCAACTACATCCAGGCCATCGAGCAACTGACGGTCACCACGCTGCGGAACATCATCGGCGGCATGGACCTGGAGCGCACCCTCACCTCCCGCGAGGAGATCAACGCGGCCCTGCGCGGCGTGCTCGACGAGGCCACCGGCAAGTGGGGCATCCGCGTCAACCGCGTCGAGCTGAAGGCCATCGAGCCTCCCACCTCCATCCAGGACTCGATGGAGAAGCAGATGCGGGCCGACCGGGACAAGCGCGCCGCGATCCTCCAGGCCGAGGGCATCAGGCAGTCCGAGATCCTCCAGGCCGAGGGCGCCAAGCAGTCCGAGATCCTGCGCGCCGAGGGTGACGCCCGCGCCAAGGCCCTGCGGGCCGAGGGCGAGGCCCAGGCCATCCGCACCGTCTTCGAGGCCATCCACGCCGGCGACGCCGACCAGAAGCTGCTCTCCTACCAGTACGTCCAGATGCTGCCGAAGATCGCCGAGGGCGACGCCAACAAGCTCTGGATCGTGCCCAGCGAGATCGGCGACGCCCTCAAGGGCCTCGGCGGCAACCTCGGCCGCTTCACCGGCAACGGCAACGGCGGCGGCAACGCCGGGATTCCCCCGCAGGACAACGGCGGGGGCTCCCTCGACAAGCCCCCGACCCGCGAGCAGCCCCGCATCGAGTGACACGGCTCTCCCCCCTGGCAGAGAACGACGTCGCCCGCCCCCGGCATCCAGGCCGGGGGCGGGCGACGTCGTTCGTCCCGTCCCACTCAGGCCGCGCGCGGCAGCGCCAGCCACTCCGGCAGCGTGACCTCCGCCTGCCCGCCCACCGCGAGCAGCAGCGCGTCCGCCGGGCTCGGCTCGAACGGCTCGGAGAGCAGCCGCATCCCCGCCTCGGCCGGCGTCCTGGCCGCCTTCCGGTGGTTGTCCTCAGCGCATGCCGCCACCGTGTTCAACCACGTGTCCCGCCCGCCCTGGGAACGCGGCAGCACATGATCGATCGTGGTCGCCCGGCGGCCGCAGTACGCGCACCGATGCCGGTCCCGTACCAGGACGCCCCGCCGCGACCACGGGGCCCGTTGTCGGAACGGCACCTTCACATAGCGCCGGAGCCGGATCACCTGCGGCACCGGCAGGTCCACCGCGGCGGCCCGCATCCGGAGCGCCGGGTGCTCGTGCTCCACATCCGCCTTGTGCTGGATCACCAGCACCACCGCCCGCCGCAGCGACACCGTCGACAGCGGCTCGTAGCTCGCGTTGAGGACAAGGGTCTGCCGCATGCCCGCCCACCTTC
>NZ_SMKI01000183.1 GCF_004348415.1 Streptomyces hainanensis | reverse complement strand
GTGGGGGAAAACCCCGGCCGCCCCCACCCGGGCCGTACTGCCGGGGGAGTACCGCCCCGGCCCGGTCATCCGCCGGAGTACCGCCCGTCTCGCCCGGCGGGGGGACGAAACGGCCTGGTGGGGCCGGGAGTCTGGAGACGGTCGAGCCCGCGGCGGCCAGCCGCCCGGCCGCCGCCCAGAACCCCCGAGGACGAGGAGCCGTCGATGTCGGCCGTCACCACCAGCCTGCCGCCCGGGCCGCAGGCGCCACCCGGACCAGCCGGACGGCGTCGCGTCCTGCCCTGGGCCGTCATCGCCCTGTGGATCGTGGCGGTGGCCGTCGCCGTGCCGTTCGTCGGTCGGCTCGCCGACGTGCAGCGTGACGAGAACGTCGACTACCTGCCCGAGAGCGCCGACTCCACCCAGGTGGTGCGGCTCCAGGACGAGCTGCCCGGCGGCGAGGGCACCGAGCTGATCCTCGTCTACCACCGCGACGGCGGCCTCACCGAAGCCGACCGTGCCGTGGTCGGGGAACGGGCCGCCGGGATCGCCGAGGCCCACGCGCTCACCACCGAGGGCGCGCCCCCGGTCATACCGTCGGAGGACGGCACCACCGTCATGGTCCCGTTCGTCATCGGCGGGCTCGCGGGTGACGAGGAGAAGTCCGCCGCCGTCACGGACGTCCGGGAGCGGGCCGGCGCCGACCTGCCGGAGGGGCTGACCGCCGAGGTCGGCGGCTCGGGCGCCCTCCAGCACGACGCCGAGCAGGTGTTCGAGTCCATCGACACCACCCTGATGCTCTTCACCGTCGCCATCGTCGCCGTGCTGCTGATCGTCACCTACCGCAGCCCCGTCCTCTGGCTGCTGCCGCTGCTGTCCGTGGGGGTGGCCGCCGTGGCCTCCCTCGCCCTCGTCTACGCCCTCGTCCAGGCCTTCGACCTCACCGTCACCACCATGAGCCGGTCCGTCATGACCGTCCTGCTCTTCGGCGCCGGCACCGACTACGCGCTGCTGCTGGTGGCCCGCTACCGCGAGGAACTCCGCCGCCACCAACTGCCGTCGGCGGCGATGGCGCGCGCCCTGCGCGGCTGCGCGCCCGCCCTGGTCGCCTCGGCGGGGACCGTCGCCGCCGGGCTGGTCTGCCTGCTCGCCGCCGACCTCAACAGCAGCAGCGGCCTCGGCCCCGTCGGCGCCGTCGGTGTCCTGTGCGCGCTGGCCGTCATGCTCACCCTGCTGCCCGCGCTGCTCGTGGTGTGCGGCCGCCGGGTGTTCTGGCCGCTGATCCCCGCCTTCGGCAGTGAGGGCCACGGGCGCCGTTCCGTCTTCGCCCGCCTCGGCACCTCCGTCAGCCGTCGGCCGGTCGCCATCCTGACCGGCGGCGTGGTGCTGATGGGCGCGCTCGCCCTCGGCACGCTCAACCTGCCGGGGACGCTGAAGAACGAGGACTCGTTCGTCGACGCCCCCGAGTCCGTCGCCGCCATGGACCGCCTCGCCGACGCCTACCCCGACCGCGCCACCCAGCCCCTCACCGTGCTGGCCCGCACCGACCACGCCGCCGAGGTGCTGCGGGAGGCCGCCGCCACCCCCGGCGTCGCCGAGGCCGAGGCCGGCCGTGCCGCCAACGGCTGGACCGAGTTCGACGTCTACGCCGTCGACCGTGCCGAGTCCGACGGGGAGTCGGCGACCATCGGGGCGCTGCGCGACCGGCTCGACCGGGTCGAGGGCGCCGACGCGCTGGTCGGCGGCCCGTCCGCGCAGCAACTCGACCTGGCCGACACCAACGCCCGCGACCGGACGCTCGTCATCCCCCTCGTCCTCGTCCTGGTCTTCCTCATCCTCGCCGCCCTGCTGCGCTCGCTCGTCGCGCCGGCGATCCTGCTCGCCGCCGTCGTCGCCTCCTGGGGCGCGGCCCTGGGCATCGGCGGGCTGGTCTTCGAACCGCTCCTCGGCCTGGCGGGCCTGGACCCCTCGGTGGTGCTGCTCACCTTCGTCTTCTGCGTGGCGTTGGGCGTCGACTACGGCATCTTCCTGATGCACCGCATGCGTGAGGAGACCCGGAACGGCCTCGACGCCCGCCACGCCGCGCTGGCCGCGCTGCGCGCCACGGGCGGGGTGATCGCCTCCGCGGGCGTGGTGCTGGCCGCGACGTTCGTCGTGCTGGCGACGCTGCCGGTGGTGAACCTGGTCGAGATCGGGCTCGTCGTCGCGGTCGGCGTCCTGCTCGACACCTTCCTGGTCCGCACCTACGTCGTCACCGCCGCGGCCTGGCTGCTCGGCCGCCGCGTCTGGTGGCCGGGGGCGCTGTCCCGCCGCCGGCTTTCGAACGAACGTGCCCGATGATGGGCCGGTGACCGTGCCGCCCATCCCGCCCCTGCTGCGGACCACCGAGGACCCGGGTGCCGCCCGGGTCCTCCGGCTGGACGCGGCGCTGGCGCTCGTCGCGCTCCTGCTCAGCCTGGCCACGGCAGTGGTGCTGATGCCGGAGGGCCGGGAACTCGACCTGGCCGGGCTGCTGTTGATGGTCGGCATGGCGGTGCCGCTCGTCAGGCGCCGCCGCTGGCCGCTTGGCGTGCTCGTCGCCCACCTCGGCGTCGCCGCGCTCTACCACGCCCTCAACTACACCCACCTGGCGTCGTTCCCGATCACCGCGCTCGCCCTGTTCACGGTCGCGCTGGCCGGTCCACACCTGCGCACGGTGCTGGTGTCCGGCGCGGTCCTCGTCCTCGTCCTCGCCGTATGGGTGCTCTCGGGCAACGAGACGGGCATCGAGACGCTGCGCACCTCCGGCTGGATCCTCGCCGTGCTCGTCCTCGGCGAGGCGTTCCGGCTCAACCGCGAGTACGTCGCCGCGATGCGCGACCGCGTCGAACGGGCCGAGCGCACCCGGGAGGAGGAGGCCGCCCGCCGCGTCGCGGAGGAACGGCTGCGGATCGCCCGCGACCTGCACGACCTGCTGGCGCACAGCATCACGCTGATCGGCGTCCGCTCCTCCGTCGCCGCCCACCTCATCGCCACCGACCCCGGGCGTCTCGACCGGGCCGCACTGGCCGGGGAGTTGGACGGCATCTCCGAGACCTGCCGTGAAGCCCGCGGCGAACTGCGCGCCACCCTCCAGGTGTTGCGCGGCGACGACCCGGAGAGCAGTGGCCCGCCGCCCGGCCTCAACGGGCTGCCGGACCTGGCGGGAGCGGCGCGGGCGGCGGGCGCCACCGTGGAGCTGACCGTCGACGCCGGCGGAGGACCCGTGCCGCCGGTGGTCGGCGCGGCCGCCTACCGCATTGTGCAGGAGGCGCTGACCAACGCCGTCCGGCGCGCCGGGCCCGAGGTGGCGGTGCGGGTCACCGTGCGCCGCGAGGAGGGGGCCCTGCGCCTCGACGTCGCCGACGACGGCACCGTGGCGCCGGGTGGCGGCGAGCCGGGGTTCGGCCTCACCGGCATGCGGGAGCGGGCCCGCTCCATCGGCGGCACCCTGGTCGCGGCGCCCCGCCGGGACGCGCCGGGATTCGCCGTCACCGCCCACCTACCCCTGGAGGAGACCGAGTGCCGGAAGAGCCCGTGATCCGCGTGCTGCTCGCCGACGACCAGACCCTGGTCAGGGCCGCGTTCGCGATGCTGATCGACTCCACCCCCGGCCTCTCCGTCGTCGGCCAGGCGGGCACCGGCCGGCAGGCCGTGGAGCTGGCCCGCGCCACCCGCGCCGACCTGGTGGTGATGGACATCCGGATGCCCGACCATGGGGGCACCTCCCATGCCGCCAGGCATGGGGGAGGCATAGAGGCCACCCGCCGCATCGCCGCGGACGAGGACCTGGCCGGCGTCCGCGTGCTCGTGCTGACCACCTACGACACGGACGAGCACGTGATCGAGGCCCTGCGCGCCGGCGCCTCGGGATTCCTCGTCAAGGACACCCGCCCCGCCGACCTGCTCGACGCCGTCCGCACCGTCGCCGCCGGCGACTCGCTGCTCTCGCCAGGACCCACCGCCCGCCTCATCGCCCGGGCGCTGCGCACCCCCGACGCCCTGGCCGAGCGCTCCCCGCTCCCCGCCCTCGACCGGCTCACGGACCGCGAACTCCAGGTGTTGACGCTGGTCGCCCGCGGCCTGAGCAACGTGGAGATCGCCGACGTCCTGCGGCTCTCCCCGCTCACCGCCAAGACCCACGTCAGCCGGATCATGGGCAAGCTCGCCGCCCGCGACCGGGCCCAACTCGTCATCCTCGCCTACGAGTCGGGCCTGGTCACGCCGGGCGGCTCCTAGCCGGCCCCGCAAGCGGGCTCAGCCGGCGGCGTCACACCGCTGGGTGTTGAGGGTGAACGCGGTCGGTGAGGTACCCCCGGTGCCGCTGGAGTTGAAGCCGAACGACACCGAACCGCCGGCCGGAATCGTCTGGTTCCAGTTGGCCGGCCGCGCCACCACGGTCGACCCCGACTGGGTCAGCGTCGCGTTCCAGTGGGACGTGACCCGCTCGTCGCCAGCGAACGACCAGGACAGCTCCCAGGGGGAGACGGCGCTGGTGCCGCTGTTGCGGACCGTCACCTGGGTCGTGGCGCCACCCGTCCACCGGTGGGACTCGTAGCGCACCGCGCACGTCGCCGGCGCCGGGGCGCCGCCCGCGCCGAGGTCGTCGACGTAGGACGCGATCCAGGCCAGCGGCGCGTTCCAGTTCACCGTGACCTCGTTCGTCGAGTACGACTCGATGTGGTCGACGTAGCACATCGCCGGCGCGCAGCCCTGGAGCAGGTCCTCCGCGATCGGGTCCTGGAGCGCGTTGTTGGGACCGCCCGCCACCGAACCGGCAGGCGGGTTGGGGAGGTTGGCGTTGAGCTGGTTGGCCCAGAACCGGTGGTGCTGGTTGCGCACGTCGCGCTCGCCGTAGCCCGTCACGTAGGAGAGGTTGAGCGGGTTGCGGCCCAGCAGGTAGTCGAGGCCGGTGAGCACCGCGTCCCGGTAGGTCGGGTCGTCCGTCAGCTCGGCCGCCGTGGCCAGCACGACCATGTTGTTGAGCACCTGGCTGTTGGAGCCCCACACGTAGTTGCCCTGGGACGGCGCGTACGGCAGTCCGTACACCGCCTCCGCCGCGTCGGCCGCGTAGCGGTCGGCGGCGTCGGTGACCATGGCCCGCACCGCGGCCAGCTCGCCCGCCGGCAGGTCGTTGTCGACCGTCGCCAGGCTGAGCGCGCCGAGCGCCGCCGTCCAGGCCCAGGAGAAGCCGTCGTCCGTGAAGACGGCCGCCGCGTCGCCGTGCAGCGGCGAGTCGAGCACCGCCTGCCGGTACGTGTTCTCGCCGGTCGTCACGTACAGCTCGGCGGCCGCCCAGTAGAACTCGTCCCGCACGTCGTTGTCGCTGTACGCGCCGCCGCCGACGCCGTCGTTCGGGTCCGCGTAGACGTCCGGGTGGGCCAGGGCCGCCGCGTAGGCCGTGGTGGCGGCGTCCAGCAGCTCGGCCGCGAAGGCCGCGTCGTACGGCTCGTAGAGGCGCGCGCCCTGGGCCGCGGCCGCCGCCAGGTTGAGGGTGGCGGCCGTCGACGGCGGGTGCAGCTCCCGCGGCTGCGGGTCCTGGTCGGGCCGCAGCGGCAGGCCGGTCCACTCGCGGTCGTGCAGCTTGTGGTGCGCCATGCCCGCCAGCTCCTCGCCGGCCGGCACCTGCATGGCCAGCAGGAACTCCAGCTCCCAGCGGGCCTCGTCGAGGATGTCGGGCACGCCGTTGTCGCCCTCCGGGATGGCGAGGCTGCCGTCGCCGAGCGCCCCGGCCGCGTCGCGCTCGTGGGCGGAGAGCAGCTGGGCGACGGAGATGCCGCCGTTCACCACGTACTTGCCGTGGTCGCCCGCGTCGTACCAGCCGCCGGCCGCGTCCAGCGTGTAGTCGCAGACGCCGGGCTGGCACGGCACGCCGTCGTCGCCCTGGTTGGGGGCCACGCCGACGTGTCCGGCGGGCCGCGCGTACTCCTCGCCGACGTACTCCGCCTCGATCGGGGTGCCGCTGCGGTTGTGGTAGAAGTACGCGAGCGCGTCGGTCCGCAGGTCGCCGTAGAGGTCGTCGCCGATCGCGAACGGCTCGCTGGTCTCCTCGCCGATCGTCACCGTGTAGCCCTCGCCGGGGGTGGCGAAGTCGTCGAAGGCGAAGGTGTGCGTGTTCTGCCCGGACGTCGGGTCGACGCCGCGCGGCGTGGTGGTGCCGGTGGCGGCCGGCGTGCCGTCGGCGGCGTCGAGGGTCCACGGCAGCGGGACCGTGGCCTCGGTGACGAAGGTGCCGCGCTTGGGCCCCTCGGTGAGGTAGCCGACCTGGTTGACGCGCACCGGCGAGCCGGTGTCCGGCTCGTAGACCGGCGGTTCCGCGCCGCCGGTGAGGGACACGTCGTCCAGGCAGAAGGTGAACGGCTCGGCGCTGCCGCCCATCTGGAAGACGAGCTGGGCCGCCGCGTGGTCGGCGCCGGCGGTGAAGACGTGGGTGATGGGCTCGGCCGTCCCGTCGACCGGGTCGGGCGACGCCAGCTCGGTGGTCCACGGCTCGGTGTTCATCTGCACGTTGGTGCGGACCGTGATCGGGGTGCTCGCGGTGGCGGTGAAGGTGAGCTGGTAGCTCTCGCCGGCGGTCAGCGGCAGCCCGTCCTGGCCGACGATGACGTCCCACGGGTTGACGGTGCCGCCCGCCACCTCCGCGCACAGCCGCCCGTCCACGACCGTGGCGGGGGCGTTGGCGGTCGACCACCAGGGCGTGATGACGCCGCTGGCGAAGTCGCCGTTCTCGATCAGCTCGGGGCCCTCGGCGGCGGCCGGCGCGGCGCCGGCCGTGGCGAGGCCGGCGGCGGCGAGCCCGGCGGTCAGGGCCAGGCTCAACAGCCGCCGGCCGCGCGGCGGATGGGAGGAAGGAAGTAACGTCACGGCTCGGTCCTTCGGGGTCGGGGGTGGCGTGCGCCCTCTTCCGGGTGCGTGGGAGCGCTCCCAGATCTGTTTCCCGTTCAGCCTGTGGGCGTGGCGTGACCCCGTCAACCCCTGGTGACCCCCCGAGAACGTCCATATCCGCGCATCAATAAACTCTCGTGCCATGGACGCCCTGATAGCGGTCTTCCTCGTTCTTCACATCATCGGCATCTTCGCGCTGCTCGGCAGCAGCCTGCTGCAGTTCGCGCCCGTGGGCGCGGTGCGCGCCCGGCTCGGGGCGGGCATGTTGCACGGCGCCCTCACCATGCTGGTCACCGGGCTGGCGCTGGTGGGCCTGAACCAGGCCGACGACCAGGAGGTGAACAACGTCAAGATCGCCGTCAAGCTGGCGGTCCTGGTGGTGGTCCTCGGCCTGGTCTACGTCAACCGGGACGAGGAGCGGGTCCCCGCCCCCGTCCTCGGCGGGGTCGCCGCGCTGACCACGGCCAACATCTTCCTCGCGACGCTCTGGTAGCCGGCGCGCCGACGCGTCGCTCACCAGGACGGCTTGCGCACCGCCCCGTAACCCCCGCCGCGCGGGCGGTCCTCGAAGTGCAGGTGGGGGCCGGTGACGTTGCCGGTCGAGCCGACCCGGCCGAGCCGCTGCCCGGCGTCGACCCGGGTGCCGGCCCGCACCTCGCGCGAGGACAGGTGGCAGTAGACGTAGTCCCGGCCGTTGTCCGCGCGCAGGCCGAGCCACTTGCCGTAGGCGCCGCCGTTGTCGTTCGACCAGACGACGGTGCCGGAGCGGACCGCCACCACCGGTGTGCCGTTCGGCGCCGCGTAGTCGTTGCCGGTGTGGAAGCCGGCCGCGTACCGGCTGTTCCTGACCCCGTAGGCGTAGGTCACGGAACGCCCTGGCACGGGTGACGAGACGCGCCCGCCGCCCGATCCGCCGGAGCCTCCCGAGCCGGCGCGGCTGTCCGTGAAGGCGAGCCGGGCGAACGTCTGCGGCCCCGGCAGCCCGTCGGCGTCGCCGCCGCGCCAGCCCTGGGCGCGTTGGAACGCGGTGCAGGCGGCCTTGGTCTGCTCCCCGTAGAAGCCGGTGGCGCCGGCCGGAATCCGGTGACCTCGGCTGATGAGCGCCCGCTGGAAAGCGGTGACGCAGGAGTCGTTCTTCCCGAACTTCACGTGTGCGAAGTTGATCGCCGGCATGATCCCCCCATGTCAATTGGGCGTGGGCCGTGCTCCTTTGAAATGGAATTCTGCTCGCTAATTGTCCGGCACGGGGTCATAGCGGACAAGAGGTCGGCCGGATGACGGTGCCCGCCCCGCCGGCCCGATGCCGTCGCCTTCCGGGTCCCGCGTCCTACGATCGCCCCGAGAGGCACACGAGAGGCAGAGGAATCGAGGTCCGCCCATGCTTTCGGCCGTTGCCACCGCCGCGCACGCTCCGCTCACCCTCACCGAACGCGAGGTGCCCGAACCGGGGCCCGGCGAGGTGCTGGTCAGGATCACCGCCTGCGGCGTCTGCTACACGGACCTGGACCTGATCCAGGGCCACTGGCCGATCGCGCGCTTCCCGGTCGTCCCCGGCCACGAGATCACGGGCGAGGTGGCCGCGACGGGGCCCGGCGTGTCGTTTCCCGAGGTCGGCACGGCCGTGGGCGCCCAGTTCCTCGGCGACTCCTGCCGCACCTGCGACTACTGCGTGCGCGGCGAGCAGATCCTCTGCCCCCGGAAGCGCATCACGGGCATCGTGATGGACGGCGGCTACACCGAGTACGCCGTCCTCAAGGCCGACTTCACGACCCCGCTGCCGGACGGGCTCGACCCGGTCGCCGCGGCCCCGCTGATGTGCGCGGGCCTGACCGCGTTCAACGGCCTGCGGCAGGGCGGGATCACCGCCACCTCGCGGGTCGCGGTGATCGGCGCCGGCGGCGTCGGCGCGCTGGCGGTCCGCTACGCCGTCGCGATGGGGGCCCGGGTGGCCGTCATCGGCCGGTCGAACCGGGCCGAGGCGGCGGCGCGGGAGATGGGCGCCGAACTGTTCGTCGCCACCCGGGACTCCGACCCGGCCGAGGCCCTGCGGGGCTGGGACGGTGGCGCGGACCTCGTCCTCAACACCTCCCCCTCCACGGCGGCCGCCGCGGCGACCCTCACCGGTCTCGCGCCGGACGGCACGCTGGTGCTGTGCGGGTACGACGCCGAGCCGCTGAGCCTGCCGGTCGGGCCGATGGTCCTCAACCGGCTGCACGTGATGGCCAACCCGTCGGGCTCCCCGCACGACACGCGCGACGCGCTGGCGTTCTCGGCCGCGCACGGGATCCTGCCGGAGTTCACCCCGGTCGGCCTGCGGGACGCCAACGCGGCGCTCGACGCGATGGCCGAGGGCCGGGCCGGCAGGCGGTCGGTCATCACCTTCGACTGACCGCGGTGGGGGACCCGGGCTCGGCGGGGCAGGGGAGCAGGGGGTTGTTCCGGTTCGGGGAGCAGGCGACGAGGTCGAGGGTGTAGTAGCCGATTGCTTGGAAATACCAAGCGGCGTGCGCGTCGCCTCCCCGGCGGAGGACGCCCTCGACACGCGCGATCTTCGCCACCAACTGTTCCGGCTCTCGCTCCTCCGCACTGGCGAACCCCGACGCGGCGCGCGTCGCCTGCTCCGCGAACCACTGGACGGCCGCGTCGGCGTCGTGGAACATCGCGGCAGCGGCGCCGGCCGTCGTGCGGGCTACTGGCGTCCACAGCCGTCGCCCCCCGACTGCCCACCATCGGTGGGCTCGACGGGGACGGCCAGATCCATCCGCCCGGAACGGACATCTCTCTCAGCCGTGGTGTGGGTCGCCGGGCGCAGGTGTGACGAGCCAGAACGACTCCGTCACCAACCGGTAGCGCCGGTGGGCGGGATGCAGCCCGGTGTGCTGCAACGCCCAGACCTCAACCGGCAGTTGCTCGTCCTCCACCCGCATCGAGGCCAACCCGCAGGACAGGCACATCACCTGGAAGACGCCACGCGGCATGTCCTCGCTCACGTCGGCCGTCACCGTCCGCCCCCGGACTCCGTCCGGGGGTGCCACCATCGCGGAGCGGATCACCCGCCGGCGGCTCAACGCGGCTCCGCGGAACGCCGGTTCGCCTCCGCCACCAGCGGACTCAGCGACTCGCTCAGGCTGACCGGCTCCACATCCCCCGGCCGGGCGGCCCACTCGCACCCACCACCCAACGGCCGCAACCACACCCGCCCGCACTCGTGGGCCATGACGCGGCCAACGCGATCCCGAGCGGTATCACGTGCCGTGGCTCCGATTTCAAGCCGCTCCGATGGGGTTCCTTCTCCCGGGTGCGGTCCGACTTCTGACAGTTGATTCGACCATGGCGCGGAACCATGGGCTGGCCTGCTCATGTCGTCAGCTCCCTTCCGGAGCCCGGGTTTCGGGTCCATGCCTTCTGGAGCTTGGCGTTTCCGCGGCGGCCTCGAAATGTTCCCGCGCCCGGACACCCAGGCGATTCTCGATACGGCCTTGGATCGGAGCACGCCTGCGGTGCGACAACGCTTCGCTGACCTACTGGCGGACCAGGGAAGACGCGGGCCGGTTGCGGCTGCGGACGAGTACGAGTCGTGGACGGAGGACATCGAACGGGCCATGGTGGCCGTCGGATGTCAGAATTTCGGCTCCGCTGTCAACCTGCTCAACCGATGGTCGCAAGCCTGCACGCCGTTGATCCTCGACGGCAGAGGGCGTTATCTCTATGCGCGATCTCTCGTGGTCCTCGGCGACCTCCGTCGCGACCAGGGCTTGCTCCGAGGGCCCCTATCCGCGCAACGGGTGTATGCCGTGTCTCGCGAGCTGTTCACCGATCTGGGGAAATCTCGCCGGACCGAGCAGGTTGAACTGCTGCTTGCACTGCCTGACGAGATGACCGGACGCTTGGAGAGTGCGGTGCGGCAGTACAGGCGACTCGCATCGGACCAGCGACTGAGCAGACGCGATCGCCCTCGCCCATCGCGGCTCCGAGGATTTGCGTCGGGCGCTCCACCACATGGATGTTGCCCGCTCTGGCGGGTTCACTCACACCCCGTTGCAGCGCGTCCGATTCGGTACGGCGCACGGACATATTCTCCTGTCTGATCGAGCGACCCGAGAGGCTGGACTCTCCGCTCTCGACTCGGCGGAACGGCTGGCGGGACAGTACGGTCTTGGACATCAGCTGCGCTCTATCGAGGCCATCCGGTCGTCGCTCGAGAATGCGGGACGGTCAGGCTGAGGGCTTCGACGACGACCTGGGGAGACTCTGTGCCCGAGCAAGATCAGCCAACGGTCACCGACGCCCAGTGGCGGGACGCTCGCCTCATCTGGGAGTACCACCTGATGGGGCACGAACCACGGCCCTGTTCGGTCGGCATCGGGCTCGGCAGTCATGATCTCGGCGTCGCCAGCCGCGCCGTCGAACTGTACTGGGCCGGGCACTTTCCGACGCTCGTCTTCAGTGGCGGCAACAGCCCCACCACCCGTGCGCACTTTCCCCGGGGCGAGGCTGTCCACTATCGCGAGCACGCGCTGGGTCTGGGAGTTCCGGAGGAGGCGGTGCTCGTGGAACCTCGGGCGGCCAACACGGGGCAGAACATCGAGTTCTCGCGTCGTGTGTTGCGGGAGGCGGGGATCCAGGTCGACTCGGTACTGCTGATGTGTAAGCCGTACATGGAGCGCCGGGCCTTCGCGACCTGCCGTCGCGTGTGGCCGGAGGTCGAGGTCGTGTGCGCGTCGGAGCCGTTGGCGCTGGACGACTACGTGAAGTCCATCGGCGACGAGAAACTGGTAGTGGACATGATCGTCGGTGACCTGCAACGAGTGATCGAGTACCCGGCGCGCGGCTACGCCATCCCGCAAGCCGTGCCGGACCGCGTGGTCGCGGCGTACGAGCGTCTGCGCTCGGCGGGATTCGACAGTCGGCTGGTCAGGCCGCTTCGCTAGATCTCCGGCGCGGCGCGGCGTCGGCGACTCGCCCGCTCAGTCCAGGTCGGACATGTCCAGCACGAAGCGGTAGTGGACGTCGTTGCGGCCGAGGCGGGCGAGGGCGTCGTTCACCTCGGCGGAGGGGAGCAGTTCGATGTCGGCGGTGATGCCCTCGGCGGCGCAGAAGTCCAGCATGGCGGCGGTCGCGGGGCGGCCCGCGCTGCCGGTGACGCCGGCGCAGAGCAGCGGGGCGGCGGCCGGGTCTAGGCCGGGTCGCCGACGGAGAAGCGGGTGACCTCGGGTCCCGTCTCGGTCACCACACCCGTGAACTCGTGCCCGGGCACCAGAGGGCGCCCGGCCTCGCCTTCGTCGGCGCGCAGGGCGTGAGGGGCGCGCAGGGCGCGGAGGCCGCCGGGCGGGTGCGCCGGGGCGACGCGTCCTGCTCCGCGACTGCGTCAGGCGCGCCGTCGCCGTCGAGTGACCGGCCCCCGGCCGAGGGGGGCCGGGGTCAGATCACCGGCGGGCGGCCGAGACGCGTCATGCGCCAGACCGTGCGCCAGCGGATGGGGCGGCGGGTGCCGCACGGGTGGCGGAGCCCCTCGGCGAAGCCGGCGAACCAGGCGCGGAGGCCGGGCACGGAGCGGTCGCGGGCGAGGGTGAGGAGGATCCAGGTGGCGAGGTACGCCGGGATCAGCGGCAGCGGCAGGCGGCGGCGGGCCAGCCAGACGCGGTTGCGGGCCGTCATCCGGTAGTAGACGGCGTGCCGCGTCGGGGAGGTGCGGGGGTGCTGGAGCAGCAGCTCGGGCTCGTAGACCACCTTCCAGCCGGCGTCCAGCGCGCGCCAGGCGAGGTCGGTCTCCTCGTGGGCGAAGAAGAACTCCTCGGGCCAGCCGCCGGTCTCCGCCAGCATGTGCGCCGAGAGGGCGTGCCCGCCGCCGAGGAAGGTGGTGACCTCCCCGGCCCGCATCGGGTCGCTGGCCCGCAGCCGGGGCACGTGGCGGCGCGCGGTGTAGCCGGTCTCGTCGGCGATCCGGAAGCTGATGATGCCGAGCTTCGGATCGGCCGCGTACATCTCCTGGACGCGGGTGAAGACGTCGTCGTCGACGAGCAGCCCGTCGTCGTCGAGGCCGACGACGACATCCACGTCGCCGAAGGCGGCGAGCGCGGCGAGCGCCGCGTTGCGGCCGCCGGTGACGCCGCGGTTCTCCGGGAGTTCGAGGGTGGACACGGGCGCGGGATAGACGGGAAGCTCGGTGCCGTTCCCGACCACGACGACGCGGGTGGCGGGCGTCCGCTGACGGTGCACGGACTCCAGCAGCGCGGCGACCTCGGTGGGGCGGTCGCCCATGGTCAGGATCGCTACACCCAGGCGTGGTGGGGACACAGGCACTCCACAGCTCGGCGGCAACTTCCGAGATGCTAGCCGTTCACCCTCTCGTGGGAATCACGCAACCCGATGAACGTGGTGATTCGGAGGCTAACGGCGGGTCCCAGGCGACCCGGGAAGCCGCGCCGGCGGGCCGCGGTCAGCCCCGGTTGAGCACCCGGGTGACGCCGGCCACCAGGGCGGTGGTCAGCAGCCAGCCGGCGGCGACCAGGGCGTAGGAGAGGCCCTGGAGCGCGGGGGCCGTCCAGTGCCAGGTGTTGCGCAGGCCCAGGCCGGCGATGGGTACGAGCAGGTCGAGGGTGTAGACGAGAGGGTTGAACGGGGCCGCCTCGTCGGGCTTGGCGGCGGTCGGCTCGCCGGCGGCGAAGGCGGCTGTGCCGAGGAGCACGAGGGCGGCCATCCAGAGGCCGGCCAGCCACGGCCGGTACCCGTAGCCGACGGTCGCGTCCAGCAGGTGGCCCCAGGCCCGGCCGGCGGGGCCCAGCGTGACGCGGCGATGTCGCTGCTGGGCGAGGCGGACGGCGCGTGCCTCGTGGTCGTGGCCCAGTGACTGGTAGGTGGCGGCCAACTGCTGGTAGGTCTTGGGCCGGTACCCGTCGGGATCGTGGCGCGGCAGGGCCAGGCGGTGGGCGGCCGGCAGCTGCGGCTGGAGCGAGCCGTAGACGAGGCCGTCGAGCCGGACGGGCGCGGCGGGTGCGGC
>NZ_SMKI01000182.1 GCF_004348415.1 Streptomyces hainanensis | reverse complement strand
CCCACCCCCTACGCCTTCACCCTCCGAACGTCGTTCCCCCCGGCCTCGGCGACCCCGGTGGTCGGCGAGGTACCGGAGGGCCTGGGCTGCTCGGTCTAGGGCAACTGGCCGACAGCGAGAGGGAGCTCATCGAGCCGTAAACCTGCCGATCGGCGAGTACGGCCCGTATGGCCGTGCCGCGCCGCCGCCGGCCCGTCGGCGCCTAATCCGCCGGCGGCACCCAGATCTCGCCGGCCAACACGTTCCGCATGCCCACCCACATCACGTTCATCAGCCGCGCGGTGGTCGCCTCCGGCGACTCCTCGGGGTGCCGTTCCATCCAGTCCGTCAACGAGTCCGCCGCGCCCACCAGCGCGTGGGCCACGAAGTCCGCGTCGTCGGCGCCGAGCCGCACCTGCCCCCCGGCGTCGGCGATGCCCGTGCTGATCAGCCCCGTCACCTCGGCCATCACCGAACGCCGCGCCGCGGTCAGCTCGTGCGCGATCGCCTCGCCCTGCTCGGGCGCCTGCCGGTGCAGCACCACCCAGCTGTCCCGGTGCTCGGCGACGTGCCGGAAGAACGCCGCGAGCCCCGCCCACAGCCGCCCCTCCGGCGCGCCGCCGGCGTCCGCCGCCTCCCGGAACGCCGCCACCATGCGCGCCGACTCGCGCCGGACGCAGGCGATGAACAGACCTTCCTTGGAACCCAGGTACAGGTACACCATCGGCTTGGAGATCCCGGCCAGTTCGGCGATCTCGTCCACCACGGCCGCGCGGTAGCCGCGCTTGGAGAAGACCTGGAGCGCCGCGTCGAGGATCTCCTGCTCGCGCACGCTTCTCGGCAGCCGGCGTCTGGGCTTGTCTGGCCTGTCTGGCTTGTCGGTCACGCTCGCCACACTACCCAGTGGGGTTCTCGGTGGGATTCTCATCTTACTCTTCAGTAAGTTTACTATGGAGTAAGCTAGCGGCGCAGATGCCCCGTTGGACGGCCCACCGGCCGGAGAGTGAGACGAGAGCAGTGGCTGAGCCCACCCCGAACCTGGAAGACCTCGACTTCTCCGACGTCACCCCGGACGACTTCGCCGCCCTGGTGAAGCAGTCGTCCGCCGCGCAACTCGACGAACTCATGCGCGGCGAGCTCCGCCAGCGGGTGCTCGCCGAGATCTTCAGCCGGATGGGCCGGCAGTTCCGCCCGGACAACGCCGGCTCGCTCCGGGCCGTCATCCGCTGGGAGGTCACCGGCCGCGCCGGCGAGCCGCTCGCCGTCTACGACGCGACCATCGCCGACGGCACCTGCCGGGTCACCCCGGGGCCCACCGACGCCACCCCGCGCGTCACCCTCGCCCTCTCCGACGCGGACTTCCTCCGCCTCGTCTCCGGCAACGCCAGCCCGGTGCTGATGTTCATGACCCGCAAGCTCAAGGCCACCGGCGACATCGCGCTGGCCTCCGGGCTGGCCCGGCTCTTCGACATCCCCAGGAACAGGAACTGACGGAGGGACACGGCGAGATGAGCGGCTTCTCCCTCGACCTGACCGAGGAACAGCGCGACCTGCGGGACTGGGTGCGCGGCTTCGCCACCGAGGTGGTCCGACCGGCCGCCGCCGAGTGGGACGAACGCGAGGCGACCCCCTGGCCCGTCATCCGGGAGGCCGCCGCGATCGGCCTCTACGGCTTCGAGTCCCTGGCCGAGATGTACGGCGACCCCACCGGGCTCTCCCTCCAACTCGCCAACGAGGAGCTGTTCCGCGGCGACGCCGGCATCGGCATGGCTCTCTTCGGCACCCACCTCGCCGTCGCCGGCATCTTCGCCGCCGGCACCCCCGACCAGCTGGCCGAGTGGGTCCCGCGGTGCTTCGGCGACACCGAGGAACCCAGGGTCGCCGCGTTCTGCGTCTCCGAGCCGGACGCCGGCTCCGACGTCTCCGCGATGCGCACCCGCGCCCGCTACGACGAGGCCCGTGACGAGTGGGTGCTGAACGGGCAGAAGGCGTGGATAACCAACGGCGGCATCGCCGGCGTCCACGTCGTCGTCGCCGCCGTCGACCCCGCCCTCGGCGCCCGCGGCCAGGCCGCCTTCGTCGTGCCGCCCGGCACCACCGGGCTCACCGGCGGCCCCAAGATCAGGAAGCTCGGCCTGCGGGCCTCGCACACCGCCGACGTCTTCCTCGACGACGTCCGCGTCCCTGGCCACTGCCTCCTCGGCGGCCGCGACCGCCTCGAACACCGCCTGGCCAGGGCCCGGGAGGGCGGCAAGGCCAAGGGCCAGGCCGCCATGGCCACCTTCGAGGTCTCCCGCCCCACCGTCGCCGCCCAGGCCCTCGGCATCGCCCAGGCCGCCTACGAGTACGCCCTCGACTACGCAGGCCAGCGCGAGGCGTTCGGCCGCCCCATCGTCGACAACCAGTCCATCGCCTTCGCGCTCGCCGACCTCCGCACCGAGCTCGACGCCGTCCGCCTCCTCATCTGGCGCGCCGCCTGGATGGGCCGCAACGAGAAGCCCTTCACCGCCGCCGAGGGCTCCATGTCCAAGCTCCGCGCCGGCGAACTCGCCGTCCGCGCCACCGAGAAGGCCGTCCAGATCCTCGGCGGCGCCGGCTACAGCCGCGACCACCCGGTGGAGCGGATGTACCGCGACGCGAAGATCTATACGATCTTCGAGGGCACCAGCGAGATCCAACGCCTCGTCATCGCCCGCGCCATCACGGGCCGGCAGCTCAGGTAGCGGGTCAGGCGCTCCTGTCGCCCCCTGCCCCCTCCGCCCCGGGCCGCGGGAAACGGTCGGGGCGGAGTGCGCGTGGCCGGGCTCAGTCTGTTGCGGTGTCGCCGCCGGCTGTGCTGTCCGGGCCACCGGGGGGCGACGGGTCGTCTTCGGCACCGGACGCCTCGGTGCCGGGCGCGCCTGCCGGCTTGGCCGGTCGGTTGTCGATGACGATGCGCGGGACTCGCCGGTCGCCGTCATCGGCACGCTTCGTCCGGGATCCGACGGTTGACGGAACCGGCCGGTCGGCCGATCGATGAGTTCCGGGGTGTGCGGAGGTCACAGCATGCAGGACCGCGGCGACTGACGCGCTCGTACCCGAAGGGACACACATGGCAAAGCTCATCTACTCGATGATCACCTCGCTCGACGGCTACGCCGAGGCGGCGGAGGGCGACCTCGGCACCGGGGCCGAGGACCAGGAGGTGCACACGTTCATCAACGACCTCTTCCGCCCCGTCGGCACGTACCTCTACGGCCGACGGATATACGAGACGATGGTCTACTGGGAGACCGCGCACACTCAGCCCGACCAGCCGCCGCACATCCTGCAGTACGCCCGCGACTGGCGGGCCGCGGAGAAGGTCGTGTACTCCACGACACTCGAGTCGGTGTCCAGCGCGAAGACCAGGATCGAGCGGACCTTCGATCCGGACGCGGTACGCAAGCTCAAGGCCGAGTCCGACGCCGACCTCACCGTCGACGGCCCGAACCTCGCGGCCCAGGCGATCGCGGCCGGCCTGGTGGACGAGTACCACCTGTTCATGACCACCAGCGTGGTCGGCGGCGGCAAGCGGTTCTTCCCCGACGGCGTGCGCCTCGATCTCGAACTGGTCGAGGAGCGTGCCTTCGACAGCGGACTGATCTACGCGCGCTACCGGACCCGCTGAGCCGCACCGGCTGGTGACGCCGCCGGCGGCCGACGCGCGGGCGTGACGCGGGCGCCGGGCGGCTACCGGAGCGCGGCTTCCAACTCCGCCCGGTGCTCGGAGACCCAGCGGTGGGCCTCCCGGATCCGGGCCGGAACGTGCTGGTTCCGTAGGCGTCGCATGGCGGGGTCGCCGCGGTCGGCGGCCTCCTCGATGCCGCGCCGGCAGCGGTCCTGCCACCACAGGACGGCCGGCAGGAGGCGTGCCCGGTCCGCCGCCGGGCCGTACGCGTCGCAGACGACCCGCAACTGCCGGGCGGCGGTGGGGAGGTCGGCGACGTCCGGGCCGAGGTCCAGGTACTGCCAGCAGAGGTGCGCGACGTCGTGGATCCGCTCGCCCGGCGCGGCGAGGTCCCAGTCGATGAGGGCGACCGGCCGCCACGCGGCGGCCGATGGTGCCGTGAAGACGGTGTTCTTCGGTGCCAGGTCGTTGTGGCAGACCACCTCGTGGCCCGCCGCGAGCGAGGTGCCGGCGGTGAGGTCGTGGAACTCGCGGACCAACTCGGCCGTCGCCGCCAGGAGTTCGTCCGAACATGCCGCGCGCCACCAGGTGGCGTCCGAGCCGGCCGTGCCCTCGATCCAGGACAGCGTTTCGCGGCCCGCGTCGTCCGTGCCGAGGAAGCGTGGGGCACCGGCCCAGCCGCGCCGTTCCAGCAGGTCGAGCAACCGGTGGACGAAGTCGGCGGACGGCGGCGGCCGTCTGCGCACCGTCGCGCCGACCCGGGTCACCTCGTTGACCGCACCACCGGACAGGGGAGTCTCGCGCATGGGGACACCCTGCCAGGCCGGGGCCGGTGACGGTCCCAACTCTCGTGCGGCGGCCGGCCATTACGGAAGAGTCGCATCTGCCACACTCTTTCCCCACGTATGGCAGGCTCGCCCACATGAGACTCACCTCCCGCTTCCGGGGCATAGTCCCCGCCGCCGCCACCCTCCTCGTCCTCTCCACCGCCGCCTGCGGCTCGGACGCCGAGAGCGGGGACGACCCCCGGGACGCGCGGTCGGCGGATGCCGGTGGCAGCGAGGAGGAGCTGCGCCGGGCCGTCGAGGACAGCCTGGGCGCGATCAACGAAGGCGACGCCGACGCGTTGCTGGCCGGCCAGTCCGCCGCCTGCCGCGAACAGACCAGCGCGGACGAGGCCGTCGAGGCGCTGGCGCTGATCGAGGCCCTGTACGGCGAGATCCGCCTCGAGGAGATCGAGATCCTGGAGTTCGAAGGGACCAGCGCCGTGGTTCGCGGCACCACCGGCATCGAGGCCCTGGACTCCGCGGGTGACGACGACGGCGCCCGGTGGATCTGGGAGGACGGCGCCTGGCGCGACGACAGCTGCGACGACGCGGGCTCCGCCCAGGACAGCGGCCAGGACGCCGCCCCGGATCCCGACGCCACGGTGCCGTCCGACCTCGCCGCGGGGGAGACCCACGAGTGGGACGACGGCGTGTCCGTGACCCTCACCGGCGTCACGGAGATCCCGTCGGACAGCCTCGGCGAGTTCGACCTGGTCACCGAGGGCCACACCCCGTTCTTCGTCGAGCTGACCATCGTCAACGACGGCGAACAGCCCGCCGACCTGGGCGAGTTCAGCACCCTCGTCGAGGGCGCCACCAACGGTGGCACGGTCGACTCGGTCTACGTCGAGGGCGAGGAGTACCTCGAAGGCCGGCTCGCCCCGGGGGAGACCAAGGAGCACCGCGAGCCGTACAGCATCGACACGGCCGCCAACGGCAGCGACCTCGTGATCGAACTCTGGCGCTACCAGGAGGACATGGACTTCGACGCCCCCACCTGGGTGGCGACGATCGGGTGACCGGTCGGTAGCCGCTCCGCGGGATCCACGACGCGCACGGAGACGCGTGAGGAAACCCGACACAGGCTGTCGGGTTTCGAGGCGAGCATGGCGCCACCGGCCGGCGTCGTCGACGGCGAGCGGCCGCCGTGTTGCGAGAGGCTGGAGGAAGAGTGACCGCGTTCGTAGGGGATGTCGCGCGTACGGGGCTCGGGACCATCGACGTGATCGGTGCCCGTACCAACAACCTGCGGGACGTCTCCGTGAGCATCCCCAAGGGCCGACTCGTCGCCTTCACCGGAGTGAGTGGCAGCGGCAAGACCTCGCTGGCCATCGACACCCTGCACAGCGAGGCCCAACTGCGGTACCTGGAGGGTCTTTCGCCGTTCGTCCGGCAGTACATCACCCAGCGCAGCCGGCCCAGGGTCGACCGCATCCTGGGACTCGGCGCGACGCTCGCCGTCGACCAGCGCCGCCTGAACCGCAACCCGCGCTCCACGGTCGCGACGATCACCGGCATCGACGGCCACCTCGGGCTGCTGTACTCACGCCTCCCGGCGATCGGCGGCGACCGGGCGACCGACGGTGGGGACGGACACCTGATGACCGCGCACTTCGACCGGCACACGCCGGAGGGGAGTTGCGCGGACTGCCACGGGGTGGGCGGGCGCTGGCGGGCACGGGAGGACCTGGTCATCACCCACCCGGAACTTCCCCTGTTCGAGGGTGCCTCGCCCTGGTTCGCGAAGTGGCGGTCCGGAGAGCACGCGTTCGTGCCGGCGCTGGCCGAGAAGCGGGGCGTGGACCTCGGCCGGCCGTGGCGGTCGCTGCCCGAGGAGTTCCGGCACGCCGTGCTCCATGGCACCGGTGACGAGAAGGTCGAGGCGACCGTCGACATGCCGAACAGGAACGAGACGGCCCGGATGACCTACACCTCGACCCAGCCGATGCGCGGCGCGCTCGCCGAGGTGGAGCGGGTGTTCGTGAACGCCCAGACGTCCAGCGCCAAGCAGCGCTACCTGCCGTACATGAGCAAGCAGCCCTGCGACACCTGCGGCGGCAGCGGGTACGACGACGTGGCCAGGTCGGTGCGGCTCGGCGGGTTGACGTACCCCGACCTGCTGGAGGTGGAGGTACGGGAGGTGCGCCGCTGGGCGCGGCGCGTGGCGGACGACCTGGGCGCCGGTCAGCGCGAGGTGGGCGAGCCGCTGCTCCAGGACCTGGGCCGCAGGCTCGGCATCCTCGACCGGCTCGGCCTGGCCCATCTCCAGCTGTCCCGGAGCGCGGCGACGCTCTCCGGGGGCGAGTCGCAGCGGACCCGGCTCGCCGCGCAGCTCAGCACGGAGCTGAGCGGCATCATCTTCGTCCTCGACGAGCCGGGGACCGGGCTGCATCCGGCGGACAAGGCGCACCTGCTCGACATCGCCCTGGAACTGCGCGAGGCCGGCAACACGGTGCTCCTCGTCGAGCACGACCCCGAGCTGATCGCCCGGGCCGACTGGCTCGTCGACATGGGGCCAGGGGCGGGCCGCCTCGGCGGCGAGGTCCTGGTGTCGGGGCCCCCTTCGGCCGCGGTCGCCCACCCGATGTCGCTGACCGGTCGCTACCTGGCCGGTGAGGGTCCGCGGCTGCGCCGGCCGCGCCGCCCGGTCGGGGACGGCACCGGCTGGGTGGAGCTGCACGGACTGCGCACGCACAACGTGCGCGCGGAGCTGGTGCGTTTCCCCGCCCGTCGGCTCACCTGCCTGACCGGGGTGAGCGGCAGCGGCAAGAGCAGCCTGCTCGGCGCGCTCGGCGAGAGCGTGACGGCCGCCCTGAACGGGACGGCGACCGACACGGTGCGGGAGGTGACCGGCCTCGACGCGTTCGGCTGGGCCGCGGTCGTCGACCAGGAGCCGCTCGGTCGGACGCCGCGGTCCAACCCGGCCACGTACAGCAAGGCGTTCGACGTGATCCGCCGACTGTTCGCCGAGACCGACGAGGCGCGCCGGCGGGGGGTCAACGCCTCCTGGTTCAGCTTCAACACCGCGGACGGCGGCCGCTGCGAGACCTGCACCGGTTACGGCCGCACGTTGGTCGACATGCACTTCCTGCCGGACGTCTGGGTGGTCTGCGACGCCTGCGAGGGCCGGCGCTACCGGCCGGAGGCCCTGGAGATCAGGTATCGGGGGTTGGCCGTCGACGAGGTACTCGACCTGACCGTCGCCGAGGCCGTGGAGCGGTTCCCCGAGCCCCGGCAGCTCGCGGAGACCCTGGGAGCCCTGCACCGGGTCGGGCTCGGCTATCTCCAACTCGGGCAGAGCGCGACGGAGTTGTCCGGCGGCGAGGCGCAGCGGCTGAAGCTGGCGTCCGCGATCCAGCGCGGTGCCGCGAGCCGCAGGGCCGGCCTCGTGGTGCTCGACGAGCCCGTCTCGGGCCTGCACCCCTCCGACATCCAGCAGGTGGTGGACGCGCTCGACGTGCTGCTCGACTCGGGCAACACCGTCGTCGTGGCCGAACACGACATCCCCGTCGCCGCGTCCGCGGACTGGGTGATCGACCTGGGGCCGGGAGCCGGCCCGGACGGGGGCGCGGTGGTCGCGGAGGGCACCCCGGACACCGTCGCGGCGGCGGACACCCCGACCGCCGGCTTCCTCCGACGCCACGCGGCGGGCCTGCCGCTGCTGGAGGTGCGGGAGGTACGGGAGGTGCGGGAGGGCGCGCGCCGCTGACCGACGCCGTGGGGAGGCGGCCCGGCCGGTGGCTCAGCGGCCCCGTTCACGCTGCCGGGCCGCCTCGTAGAGCACGACGGTGGCCGCGCTCGCCGCGTTGAGCGAGCTGGCCGAGCCGGTCATCGGGATGCGCAGCACCACGTCGCACCGCTCCCGCCAGCCGGTGCTGAGGCCGACCGTCTCGTTGCCGACGGCGAGCAGCACAGGACCGGTGAGGTCGTGGTCGGCGACGTCGGCCACGCCGTCCTCGTCGAGGCCCACCACCGTGACCGGCGTGTCGACGCCGTCCAGCCAGGCCGACACCTCGCGGTGGCCCGGGCTGCGCACGATCGGCAGCGCGAACAGCGAACCCGTGCTGGCCCGCACCGACTTGGGGTCGTAGGGATCGGCCGCGTGGCCCGTCACCACCAGGCCGTGGGCGCCGAAGGAGTCCGCCGAGCGGACGACGGTGCCGATGTTGCCGGGGCTGGTCGGCCGGTCGAAGAGCACGCCCAGGAAGTCGGGCCCGACGCGGATCCGCGACAGCTCGTCGGCCGGGAGCTCGGCGACGGCGACCAGCTCGGGCGTGCCCTCGTCCTTCTCGCCCAGCTCGGCGAGCAGCTCCGAGGCCATCGCGACCGACTCGGCCCCGCTCTCGGCCAGCAGCTCCCTGGCCCACCCGGAGAGCGGGCGCTCCGCGTCGAACAGCAGCGTCCTGATCGGCCAGCCGTGTGCCACGGCCTGGCTGATCGGCCGCACGCCCTGCACCAGGAACTCCCGCGCGCGCTGCCGCTTGTTCCGGTTGCCCAACTGCGCCTGCCACTGCTGGAACCGGGCATTCCGGGTCGTGATCCGCTGAACCGCCACGGGGGACAGGGTATGCGAGCGGCCGGGGCGCGCCGCGCCCGCCAGGAAACTGCACCGTGTAGTGCATATTTTGCACTGACGGGTGTACTGTCGCTCGCATGTCCTATCCGGAACCCCGCTACCACGGCGACACGGGCCACGTCAGCGCCGTGTACCGCCCGGCCGACACCTCGCCCGACCTGATCTCGCCGGCCGGCACCCGCACCTACTACCTCGCCACCGGCCGGCCCGCCGGCCACGGGCTCTCGGCCGTCACCGACGGCGAGTTCGGCCTCTACCACGTGGTCGACCTGGCGCCCGGCGCCGGCACCGGCACGCACTTCCACCGCACCATGTCCGAGTCGTTCTTCGTCACCGCGGGCTCGCTCCGCGTCTTCGACGGCGAACGATGGGTCGACGCCGCCCAGGGCGACTTCCTCCATGTGCCGCCGGGCGGCCTGCACGCCTTCGCCAACGGGACCGAGCAGCCCGTGTCGTTCCTGATGCTCTTCGTGCCCGGGGCGCCGCGCGAGGGCTACTTCGAGGGGCTCTCCGAGCTGGCCGGCCTCAGTCAGGAGGAGCGGGAGCGCTTCTTCGCCGAGCACGACAGCTACTTCGTCGAGCCCGACGGCAACGGGCCGCGTCCCGACGGGCGTCGGCCGTGAGCGAGGCGTCGGCCGTGAGCGGGGCCGCGGCCGTGAGCGGGGCCGCGGCCGCTGGCGGCGGCGCGCCCTCCCGGTCGGCCGGTCGGCCCGAGAAGCGGCGGCTGATCACGGCGGCGGCGCGCCGGGTGTTCGGCGCCGAGGGGTACGCCCGCGCCTCCGTCGACGACATCGCGGCCGAGGCCGGGGTCTCCAAGCGCACCGTCTACAACCACTTCGGCGACAAGGAGAGCCTCTTCCTGGCCGTCGCGCTCGAAGGGGCGCACGAGGTCACCGCGACCATCGCCCGGCTGCTGGAGAAACACCTGCGCAAGGTCGTGGACGTGCGGGACGACCTCACCGCCTTCGCCCTCGACCGGGTCGCGGCCGTGGGGGAGTTCCCCGACCACTTCGCGCTCGTCCGGGCCATCGAGGCGGAGGCCCCCCGGATGCCGGGGCCGGTGCTCGCGGCGTGGATCGAGGCGGGCCCCCAGACCGGCCACCTGCGGCTCGCGCCCTATCTGGCGGCCATGGCCGACCGCGGTCTGCTGACGCTGGACGACGCCGCGGGAACCGAGAGCCCGGCGGAGCGGGCCGCCGACCACTTCAACCTGCTGACGGTGGTCAACGTGAACCAGCGCACCTTCTACGGCGCCGTGCCCCTGCCGGGGGAGCGGGTCACCGAGCTGGTGGTCGACGGGGTGCGCGCGTTCCTGCGGCTCTACGGGGCGCCTCCCGAGCCGGCGGTGGGCCACCCCTGACCCGCCACGGACGACCGTGGCGGGCCCGGAGTGGCCGGCGTGCTCAGCTGAGCAGGTTGAGGGTGTTGGTGGCGTCGTCGACGAAGTAGACCGAGCGCTTGTCCGGCGCCACCGCGAGGCCGAACAGGGCGCCGGCGCCCGGCGGTTCACCGCTGGCGTCGAGCTGCCTGAACGCGACCTGCTTGCCGCGCGGAGTGGTCTCCACGATGTTGCCGTCGCCGCCGTTGACGGTGAGGATGTCGTCGTTGGGGGCGATGGCCAGGCCGAGCGGGCCGTTGAGCAGCCCTCCCTCGGTGACCGTGCGGCCGACGCCGGCGCTCGACTCCCGGGTCAGGGCCTTCGGAATGGCCGCGATGCGGTTGTCGACCGTGTCGGCCACGTAGAGCACGTCGTCCTCACCGAGGCCGACGCCGGTGGGCCCGACCACCAGCGCCGCCGGGTCCGTCCGCTCGGGGAAGCCCGAGCCGATCACGGTGGTGCGCTCCCGCGTCGGTGGCTTCCCGTCGTGCAGCCTGACGGTGATGCGCAGGACCGTCCCCTCGTCCACCACGTCGCCGCCCGCGGCGACCGTGCCGTTGAGCACGTTGGTCACGAACAGCGCGACGTGGTGGTCGTCGACGGGTGCCGCGGTCATGTCCCAGGGGCCGTTGATGCCGTCGCCGGCGAAGGTCTCCCGGACCCTGCCCTCGTCGTCCAGCACCAGCAGACACCCGGCCTGGGCGGTGGCGGAGGTCCCGTCCGCGGTGGGCAGGCTGCCGACCACCACCCAGCCGCCGGGCAGGATGGACAGGGCGGTGGTCAGGCCGACGCCGCCCGGGCAGTCGCCGGGCAGGGCGGCCGGGTCGATCTCGGCGAACAGGCTGGTCTCGCCCGCCGGGCTGATCTGCACCAGCGTGGTGCCGGTGCCCTGCTCGTTGGCCGCGTTGTTGAAGTTGCTGACCAGGACGTGTCCGCGGCGCAGGCGGCCGTCGTCGTGCGGGACCACGGCGGTGCCGTAGGGGTTGACGTCGCCGTTGGCGGGGACGGTGGAGGCGATGGTGGTGATGGTGTTCAGCGGTTCGAGGAACGGCCGGTGCGACCCGTCGCCGCCGGCACCCGCGGGTGCCGCGGCGGTGCCGCCCAGCGCGGCGAGCAGCGCGCCGCCCGCCGCCAGCAGTGCCCGTCGTGTCGAACGGGGCGATCTTCGTCGTGCTGTCACGGAGCACGAGGAGTGAGCATCCATGGCGCGATGCTATGGATATGCCCGGATTGCCCACGCGTGTCCGATGAGGGGTCGTTCGATGATCACCCGAAGCGGGGGCGTTTCCTGGTCCGAGGGGGGCTCTTCGGCCGCGCCCGCTCAGCTCTCGTAGCCCTCGACCTCCCAGGCCGGCCGCACCGTCGCGCCGCCCGGGTCCTCGCCGAACTCCAGGCGGGCCCGGCGCTGGCGCAGCAGGTCCCAGCACTGGTCGAGCCGGGCCTCGACATCGCTCAGCCGCAGCTGATCGCCCTCCTGGAGCCCGCGGCCGACGGAGCGCTCGCGCAGCGCGCGCTCCTCGGCCACGAGCTCACCGACACGGGCAAGGATGTCCTTGTCGTCCATTGGGTCAGATTAGGTGCGAAACCGGACGCCGGCCACCCGGCGGGGGCGGCCGCTCAGGACGGCCCGGCGTCCAGCAGCCGCGCGACGTAGGCGTTGCGGAACCGGCCGACCGGGTCGTGGTCGAGCACCAGCCGCCGGAAGTCGGCGAACCGGTCGTAGCGGGCCGCGATCACCGCTGGCTCGGCGGCCGTCACCTTGCCCCAGTGCGGTCGGGCGCCGAGCGGCAGCAGCCGCTCCTCGATCGCCGCGACGACGTCGAGCACCGCCTCGGGCCTGCGGTGCCAGGTGAAGTGGAAGCCCACCGAGTCGCGGCCCTGGCTGGGGCTGAGCCACAGCTCGTCGGCCGCGACGGTCCGCACCTCGGAGACGTGGAGCAGCGGCGCGATCCGGTCGCCGAGCCCGGTGAGCGCGGCGAACGCGTCCCGCACGGCGGCCCTGGGCACGAACAGCTCGGACTGGAGCTCGTCGCCCTCGCCCTGGAAGAACTCCAGGCGGAAGTGCGGCAGTCGGTCGTACCAGGGACCCGGCGCGCCGAGCTGCGGGGTGCAGGACTCGGGCGGCTGGCCGGGGATGGGGTGGCGCGGGGCGTCCGCGAGCCGGCCGCCCAGCCACTCCGTGCCGGGGTGCCCGGCGCCGTCCCGGTCGAGGCGGCGCTTGAGCCAGATGGTGCCGAGGCCGCTCCGCCAGTCCGTGAAGGTGCTGACGCTGTGGCCGGCGCCGGTGACCTCGTCGAAGCCGGCCAGCACCGCGTCGAGGGGGACGTCGGTGTAGACCCACTGCGCCACGTCGTAGCCGCGTTCGAGGTCCAGGGTGAGCGCGGTCACCGGGCCGAGCGCCCCCAGGTTCACCACCGCGCCCGCGAAACGCTCCGGGTCCTCGGCCCGGCTCAGCCGGACCGGGTCGCCCTCCGGCCCGATCAGCTCGATCGCCGCCACCGAGGAGGCGAGGCCCGGCACCCCGTTCCCCGAGCCGTGGGTGCCGGTCGCGACGGCGCCGGCGACGGTGATGTGGGGGAGGGAGGCGAGGTTGGCGAGCGCGAACCCCGCGGCGTGCACCTCGGCGCAGAAGTCGGCGTAGCGGAGACCGCCGCCGACGGTGACGGTGGCCGATTCCGGGTCGATCTCCACGCGGCGCGGCAGGCCGTCGAGGCGCACCAGGTCGCCGGTCGTGTCGGCGATGTCGCTGAACGAGTGGCCGGCCCCCAGGACCCGCACCTGCCGCGCGGTGGCAACGATCCGCCGCAGCTCGTCGATGGTGCTCGGGCGGTGCCACCGCTCGGCGCCGAAGGTGATGTTTCCCGCCCAGTTGCGCACGGGCGTCCCGGTTGTGAGCATGCCGCGACCGTAATACGAATCCTTGTGCGATGGGTAGCGTCCGTGGCGCCCGGCCGGCGAGGGGGCCGCGTGGCGTCAACGCGACGCCCGGGTGGTTCATGCGATCGGGCGGCCGGATTCGCGTGTTCCTGCGAATCGGCAGAGCGCGAACCGGCCAGTTTCCCGCGTCGCCGGCCGCTCCCGCCGAGCCCTCGGGCGCCACCACCCCGGCGGGAACCCGTCACCGGCCAGCGCGCGACCCGACGACCGCCCCCGCCTACCGTTGATCGGTCGATAGCAAACACCGGTGGGCGACTTGTCCGAAAAGCTGCTGAGAGTGCTGCGTTGGGCGGTGGTTTTGCGCTCTGATATGCGGAGGCACGGGCGGTTCCAGCGCGTGCCGAACACGTCCTGGCAGGGCCGCCAACAGGTCGTGGAGACACGTCGGGAGATCCCGCGGAGCCCGTGGGACGCGATGCGAGGGGCACGACATGGACAAGGCCGCGCCGACGGCCCAGGCGGTCGCCGCCGAGCGGACGCGCCACAGCCGCGCGCCGGTCGGCGACTCCGGACCGGCCGCGCCGTCGCGCGGCCCACGCGCCGGGTTATCCGCGCCGGCCCCCCGGTGCACGCCCTAGGCG
>NZ_SMKI01000181.1 GCF_004348415.1 Streptomyces hainanensis | reverse complement strand
GTCGGGGCGTTGCGGGCCCGGCGGGCCCGAGGGGCGGACCGCGGCGCGGCCCTGCTCCGGCACCCGCACCAGCGGCCCGGCGGGCGGGGTGCCGGTGCCGGCCGCCGGCTCGGTGGGGGCCGGCTCCCCGCGGGCCACCCGCTCGTCGGGGCGGCCGATGAGCCAGTCACGGCTCGGCACGACGAGGCCGGCCGGTGTGAAGGCGATCTTGCGGAGTTCGGCGTAGCTGCCGGAGTCCTTGCGCCAGAGTCCTGCGACGATGTCGACGGCCTCGGCCGGGCTGGCGGCGAACTCGAGGCCGGCGTAGACGGGGGCGCAGGCTTCGAGGCCGAGGTCCTGCGCGGAGAGGCGGCGGCCCAGCCGGCGGGTGAAGACCTCGGCGATCAGGGCCGGGGTGGTGCCCCGCGGCCGTTGGCCGCGCAGCCAGCGGGTCACGGACGTCTTGTCGTAGCGGAGATCGAGGCCGTGTTCGAGACCGAGCTGGTCGACTCGTCGGGCCAACCCGGCATGGGAGAACCCGGCCTCGGCGATCAGGGCGGCGAGCTGGCGGTTCGGCGTGCGCGGTGGCGTGGACTGTGAGGAGGGCGGGCCTCCGGGTCGTTCCGTGGACATCGGCGGTGCGGTCTCCTGCCTTACGGCTGTGCGGCTGGAACGGCGCGAATGTAACGGTCCCTACCGGTTTCATCGGCTTCTGGAGCGAGGATTCATCCATATGTGTGAGCCATGGGGCGGCCCGCGCACGCCGCCGGGGCGGGCTTACAGTGGGGTTGAAGCGCCCAATGGCGCCGGTACGAATGTGCGAAGGGAAAGCCGCGTGAGCGAGCTGCGCTTTGTCCATCTGGGCTTCGGATCGGAGGCCGTGGAGTATCACGCGGCCTGGCAGGAGCAGCGGCGGGTCCACACCGCACGGTTCTCGGACGAGATCCCCGACACCGTGCTGCTCATGGAGCACCCTGCGGTCTACACGGCGGGCCGGCGCACGGCGGACAACGAGCGGCCGCTGGACGGCACGCCCGTGGTGGACGTCGACCGGGGCGGGAAGATCACCTGGCACGGCCCGGGGCAGCTGGTCGGCTATCCGATCCTGAAGCTGCCGCGCCCGGTCGACGTGGTCGCGCACGTGCGGCGTCTCGAGGAGGCCGTGATCCGGCTGTGCGCCGACTTCGGCGTGGAGACCTCCCGGGTGGAGGGCCGCAGCGGCGTGTGGGTGCTGGGTGAGATCCAGCGGGGCGAGGACGGGGCGAACCGGCTCGGCGGGCTCTCGCTCGACTTCGACCCCCGGCTGCACGACGAGGAGTTCGACCCTCGGCTGCACGGCCCCGAGTACGCGCCGTCCAACGCCGGTCAGCGGGGCGAGGACCGCAAGCTCTGTTCGATCGGGATCCGGGTGGCCAAGGGGGTCACCATGCACGGCTTCGCGCTCAACTGCGACCCGGACATCACGTCGTTCGACCGCATCGTGCCGTGCGGCATCAGGGACGCGGGCACGACGTCGCTCTCCCGGGAGCTCGGCCGGCCGGTGCCGGTGGCCGAGGTGCTGCCGGCGCTGGAGAAGCACCTGCGCGAGGTGCTGGAGACGACGGTCCCGGTGGCCCGCGCCGTCTGACGGCGGCGGCGCGGCCACCGGGACGGAGTGTGGCCCGCCTCACCGCGTCACCCGCACAAGTCAAGGCGTAGGCTGGGATGCGCCGAAGAATCGAAAGTGGTAGGGAGCCGGACGTGTCCGCTGTCGCACCCGACGGGCGCAAGATGCTGCGCCTGGAGGTTCGGAACAGCCAGACCCCCATCGAGCGCAAGCCCGAGTGGATCAAGACCCGGGCCCGCCTGGGTCCCGAGTACCAGGCGCTGCACGGGCTGGTGAAGCGCGAGGGGCTGCACACCGTCTGCCAGGAGGCCGGCTGCCCGAACATCTTCGAGTGCTGGGAGGACCGCGAGGCCACCTTCCTCGTCGGCGGCGAGCAGTGCACCAGGCGCTGCGACTTCTGTCTGATCGACACCGGCAAGCCCACCGAGGTGGACCGGGACGAGCCGCGCCGGGTCGCCGAGTCGGTGCGGCAGATGGAGCTGCGGTACGCCACGATCACCGGCGTCGCCCGGGACGACCTGCCCGACGGCGGCGCGTGGATCTACGCCGAGACGGTCCGCCAGATCCACGCCCTGATGCCGGACACCGGCGTCGAGTTGCTGATCCCGGACTTCAACGCCGTGCCCGAGCAGCTGGCCGAGGTCTTCGGCTCCCGCCCCGAGGTGCTGGCCCACAACGTGGAGACGGTGCCGCGGATCTTCAAGCGGATCCGGCCCGCGTTCCGCTACGACCGCTCGCTGCGGGTGCTGACGCTGGCCCGCGAGGACGGTCTGGTCACCAAGTCCAACCTGATCCTGGGCATGGGCGAGACCCGGGACGAGGTCAGCCAGGCGCTGCGCGACCTGCACGGCGCGGGCTGCGAGCTGATCACCATCACCCAGTACCTGCGGCCGACGCCGCGCCACCACCCGGTGGAACGGTGGGTGAAGCCCGAGGAGTTCGTCGAGCTGCGGCAGGAGGCCGAGGAGATCGGCTTCGCCGGCGTGATGTCGGGGCCGATGGTGCGCTCGTCCTACCGGGCCGGCCGCCTCTACCAGCAGGCGATCGCCCGGCGCGGGGAGCCCCGGGCGGCCTGAGTCGTGCCCGGGGGTTCACTCCCGGGTCATGGCCGCGAAACACCGTTCGATAACAATAGGGGGACTTGTGACCGACCTGCCCGGGGAGGGACTGGTCATGCGGTATGTCAGTCCGGCGCGACCGTCAGTGACCGGAACGCTGCGCCTGCTGGAGGAACGGCTGCTGCGCGGCGGCCGGCGCACCGCGCTGCGCAACGCCTGGGCCGCTGTCCAGGAGGACCGGGAGCGGGCCGCGGCCCGCTCCGAGGCGGAGCGGGTGCTCCAGGCCGTGGGCGACCGGCCCGCCGGCCTGAGCGGTCAACCGGGCTCCGCGACCCTGCGCTGACACCGGAACGTGACCGCCCCGCCGCCGGGGCGGTCACCGGGAACCCTTGCCCGTGCGCTCGCCCGGACCGTGGCCCCGTAGACTGACGGGCATGGCGCGGAAGGACAAGGAACAGGATTCCGAAAACCCGGGGCGGCTCAAGCAGATCGCCCTGACATACAGGATGACCCGGCGGGGCGACCGCTGGATCGGTTGGGTCATCTCGGCCGTGGGCCTCGGCACCTTCGGTGTCGTCCTGGCCATTGGTTTCCTGGTCGGCCACCCGATCTATCTCGGCATCCTCGGCCTCCTGGTCGCGCTGCTGACCACGGCGATCGTCTTCGGGCGGCGGGCCGAGCGGGCCGCGTTCAGCCAGATGGAGGGCCAGCCGGGCGCCGCGGCCGCGGTGTTGGAGAACATGCGGCGCGGCGTGAACTTCACGCCGGCCGTGGCGATCAACCGCAACCAGGACGTGGTGCACCGCGCGGTCGGCAAGTTCGGCGTGGTGCTGGTCGGCGAGGGCAACCAGAACCGGCTCAAGACCCTGATCGCGGCCGAGAAGCGGCGGATGAACCGGGCGATCTCCGAGGTGCCGGTGCACGACGTGATCGTCGGCAACGGCGAGGGCCAGGTGGAGCTGAAGAAGCTGCGCTCCACGATCCTCAAGTTCCCGCGGGTGCTGGCCGGCCCGCGCGTCACCGAGGTCAACGACCGGCTGCGCGCCATGGGCGACCTGATGAGCAACATGCCGCTGCCGAAGGGGCCGATGCCGAAGGGCATGCGGCTGCCGAAGGGCGGCCAGCAGCGCCGGGGTCGCTGACCCCACCCGCATCCGAACGATCAGCGAGAACGGGCCTGGTCCCCCGCGGGGGACCAGGCCCGTTCTCCTTCTCCCGGACCAGGCCGGATCACGCCGGATCAGGCGCGGACCTGGACCGCGTCGGCGAGCTTGTCGTGGAGGCCCCGGGTGTCGCGGTCCCAGACCAGGGCGGGGATGGCCAGGGCCAGCAGCACCGTGCGCACGACGGCGCGGGGGAAACTCAGCCGGCCGCCGCTCACGTGGACGACCCGCAGCCCGAGCAGCCGCTTGCCCGGCGTGCGGCCGAGGGTGCCCACCAGCAGGACCGACATCACGACGAAAACCGGCAGCGTCCAACTGTTGGCGGCCCGCGTCTGACCGTCGGCGAGCAGACCGTATGCGATCAGCCCGCAGAGCGCCCAGTCGACAAAGATGGCCGCCAGCCGGCGCCCCGTCGACGCGAGTGACCCGGGGCCCTCCCTCGGCAGCCCGAGACGCTCACCGCGGTACCCGACGTCGACGCCCACGTTTCCCATGCCGGGGGTCTCGGCCGCGGCGCGCGGTCCCGAGGGCCCCGAGCCCATTGCCTGGCGCTTGTCCACCCCTCCACGGTAGCGCGCGTGCCGACGGGACCCGTCACCGGTATCAGGGGAGAAGTCCGGTTAACATCGGCGAAACGAATGGGTCATGCCCGAGAAATGGCACGTCTTTAGGGTCGGCCCCGGCAGGCCCACGTACCGGGCCATTCCCCGAGCTGCACACTCCCCGACCCCGCAGGGCCGGGGGTAGGAGGACACCGGATGTTCCAGAACGCCGACGAGATCAACAAGTACCTCGCGGAAAAGGACGTCAAGTTCATCGACGTCCGCTTCTGCGACCTGCCGGGCATCATGCAGCACGTGACCGTTCCGGTCGGCAGCTTCGACCCGAACGAGAGCCTGATGTTCGACGGATCGTCGATCCGAGGCTTCCAGGCCATCCACGAGTCCGACATGGCGCTGGTCCCCGACCTGACCACGGCGCGGGTCGACCCGTTCCGCAAGGACCTGACGGTCAACATCAACTTCTTCATCCACGACCCGATCACGGGCGAGGCGTACAGCCGCGACCCGCGGAACGTGGCGAAGAAGGCCGAGGCGTACCTGGCCTCCTCCGGCATCGCGGACACCGCCTTCTTCGGCCCCGAGGCCGAGTTCTACGTGTTCGACGACGTCCGCTTCGAGACCAAGTCGAACGCCGGCTACTACTACATCGACTCCGTGGCGGGCGCCTGGAACACCGGCGCCATCGAGGAGGGCGGCAACCGCGGCTACAAGGTCCGTTACAAGGGCGGCTACTTCCCGGCCCCGCCGGTCGACCACTTCGCCGACCTGCGCGCCGAGATCTCCCTGGAGCTGATCAAGGCCGGCCTCGAGGTCGAGCGCCAGCACCACGAGGTGGGCACCGCCGGCCAGGCCGAGATCAACTACAAGTACAACACGCTGCTCGCCGCCGCCGACGACCTGATGCTGTTCAAGTACATCGTCAAGAACGTCGCCTGGCGCAACAACAAGACCGCCACCTTCATGCCCAAGCCGATCTTCGGCGACAACGGCTCCGGCATGCACGTCCACCAGTCCCTGTGGGCCGGCGGCAACCCGCTGTTCTACGACGAGCAGGGCTACGCGGGCCTCTCGGACACCGCCCGCTACTACATCGGCGGCATCCTCAAGCACGCCCCGTCGCTGCTCGCCTTCACCAACCCGACGGTGAACTCCTACCACCGCCTGGTCCCGGGCTTCGAGGCGCCGGTCAACCTGGTCTACTCGCAGCGCAACCGCTCCGCCGCGATGCGGATCCCGATCACGGGCTCCAACCCCAAGGCGAAGCGCGTCGAGTTCCGCGCCCCCGACCCGTCGTCCAACCCGTACCTGGCCTTCTCGGCGCTGCTGCTCGCCGGTCTCGACGGCATCAAGAACAAGATCGAGCCGGCCGAGCCGATCGACAAGGACCTGTACGAGCTGGCCCCCGAGGAGCACGCCGAGCTCCCCCAGGTCCCGACCTCGCTGCCCGCGGTCCTGGAGGCCCTGGAGGCCGACAACGAGTACCTGCAGGCCGGCGGCGTCTTCACGGCCGACCTGATCGAGACCTGGATCGACTTCAAGCGCGAGAAGGAGATCGCCCCGATGCAGCTGCGGCCGCACCCGCACGAGTTCGAGCTCTACTTCGACGTGTAAGCGGTCGCGGGCGTCCCAGGCGTTCACGGGCCCGGCCCCCGTCCCCTCCACGGGGGCGGCGGCCGGGCCCGTCGCGTTGTTCGGGGGCGGCTCAGGGGGCGCAGAGCCAGTCGGCGACGTCGTCCATCTCGGGGGTGCCCGGGGTGCTGCCGGTGGCGGTGAGGGCGGCGCGGAAGCGCTCCGGGCGCCGGAGGAGCCGGCGGCGGTGCGGGTGGAGGGTCGTGGTGGCCAGCAGCCAGCCGGCGAGGGCGTGCGGGTCGTCGGGCGCGTGGCGCAGCCGGTCGGCGTAGCCGGCGGTGGCGGCCAACGGGTCGCCGGCCGCCAGGAGTTCGTCGGGGGTGGCCGGGGTGCGTGGCGGGTCGCGGTAGAGGTCGAGGCGGTCGTCGGCCCAGGGGGCCGGCTCGGCGGCGATCCGCGCGGCGTACGCGCCGCTCCGGGAGCCGGCGGCCAGCGCGGCGGTCTCCTCGTCGGGGCAGCGCAGGTGGCGCAGCCGCCACTCGACGGCGTGGCTGACGGTGGCCGCGGCGGCCCTGGCCACGATGGCCGGCGCCACCGGCTCGTCGCGCCAGCCGCGCAGTGTGCCGGCGAGGCCGTCGACCAGCCGGCGGCCGGCCGGGGTGAGCCGGTTGGAGGCGCGGAGGCCGCGCACCGCCTTGCCGGTCTGGGCCCGGTGGAGGGCGAACTGGAAGGCCGCGATGTCCGCGCGGACGACCGAGGGTTCGGACATCCGGTCGCGCCAGAAGCCGGCGACGCCGACGAAGGCGTAGGCGCCGTGCAGCAGGCCGGTGAGGTGACGCGGGTCGGGGCGCCAGGGGGCGTAGTGGATCTCGGCCCGGTCGTCGTCCAGCAGCGGGAACAGGTGGAGCAGCGCGCCGAGTTTGCTGTGCTGGAACTCGTGCACCATGGCCTCCGCCAGGGCCAGGCCGTCGGGCGGGCGGGAGACGACCATGGAGCCGAAGGCGTCGCCGGTGGTGGCGCTGAGCACGCCGGCGCGCGGCCGGGGCGACGCGCCGGTCCAGGGGACGATGCGGCGGATGTCGGCGACGCGCAGCCGCCCCGGGGCGGGCGGCGCCGGGCGCGGGATGGTGGCGGCCCGCTCGTACAGCCGCCGCCAGGCGCGTACTTCGGGCTCGGCGAGGCGCGTGGGCGCGATCGGCTCGGCCAGGTCGCGGTAGGGGTCGACGTCGTCGAGCCAGGTGGTGGGGCCGAGGCGGCGCAGCGGGAGCCAGCCCGGGGTCTCGCGCTCGCTGAGCGGCGCGACGGTGACCGTCGCGGCGTGGCCGCCGACCTGGGTGAGGCTGAGCCGGGCGCCGCGCAGCCGGGCGGTGGCCATGGTGAAGCGCGGCCCCGAGCCGGCGGGTTGGAGCCGGACGAGGCCGAGCGTGGGCAGCGCGACCGCGCCGTCCCGGACGGGCACCCTGAGGTCGGCGTCCAGGCCGGCGAGGGCGCGGGCGGTGAGGCAGACGGCCAGCAGGTAACCGGCGTCCACCCAGAGCGGCGGCCCGTCCGCCGAGCCGTGGAGGCGGCGCAGCAGGTGGGCGGCCCAGCAGCCCACCTGCGGGCTGAGCAGCAACTCCTCCACGGCCATGGGGCGTTCCCCGACGGTCTCGGTGATCAACCGCCAGGCGGTGGAGGCGGCCTCCAGGCCGGCCAGGGCGCCGGGGCGTTCCTCGACGCGGTCCAGCACCTCGGCCAGCAGGATCAGGCGCCGGTTGCGTTCCGCGGTGACGAGGAACCCGAGGGCCTCGGGAGAGCCGCCCCCGGAGGCGAGTTCGTCGAACCAGTGGCCCGGCATGCGCATCCGCTGATAGGGCTGCTCCAACGCGGCTCTCCCGCTTCTCTCGGTCGGCCCTCGAACAGGCCCTAGTGCGCCTGGCTCGCCGGCTGGCCGCCGTCCCCCATGGCGTTGCTCCTACCACGGCGCACCTCGTCGAGCAGCCGTCTGGTGCGCGCTGACGGAGGGAGGCCGCGGAGTGTGCCGATGCTCACCTGTGTCAGGTCGACCATGTCGGATGCGATGTGGTCCATCGCCGGCTCGTCCAATCCGTGCTCCCCTACACCTTGTTGACGGGACGTGAAAACGGACCCGGTCACACCGGATCCCTTCCCATGATGACGAACGGTCGGCATGCTGGGAAGCCCGTGTGATGTCCCAGCCGATCAGGGGCGTGGGCCGGCGACGTCCCGGATCGCGCTTGCGAGTGCGACGGCCCGCTCCTCGTCGTCGTCCAGCGTGCTGACGGCGTCGAGGAGCGCCCAGAGTTCCCCCGGGCGGCGGCGCAGTGCGGTGACGATGGCGACCAGGTCGGCGCGCGGCAGCGGGTGCCTGCGCATCCGGGACACGGTGCGCGAGGGCAGCAGCGCGACCATGGTCTGGCGTTCGTCGGGGTCGGCCGTCAGCGGATAGGCGAGCAGCGCGTCGATCAGCCGCGGCAGGGCGGCACCGTTCTGGGCCGGTGGGGCCGGGTGGTCGCCGCGGCGGTGCCCGTGGAGGGCGAGGGTGGGGAGTTGGTCGGTGAGGCCCTGGCGGCGCAGCGGTTCGAGTCGGGCGTCGGCCGCCCGGTGGAGCGCCTCGGCGTCCGGCGGCCACGGTCCGCCGGGCGGGTGGCTCGCCAGGATGTCGAGGACCGCGTCGGAGAAGACGCCGGCGCGGCGCAGCGGGTCGTTGGCGGCGCGCCGGCCTCGGGTGGCGGCGAGCAGCACGGCCTGCTGGTGCGCGTGGGTGCGGCGGCCGGCCGGCAGCGTCTCGGTCGGCAGGGTGTTGCGGAAGCGGTGTTCCTCGACGAAGGTGCGGCAGGCGTCGACCAGCCAGAGCTGCCGGGTGCGGCCGGGCAGCAGTTCGCTGGCCAGGGAGGCGCGGGCGGACTCCAGGTGCAGGTTGCGCTTGTCGGCGACGGTCGCGTCGGCGCAGAACAGCCGGTTGTGCTCCTGTTCGTCGAGGACGCCGTGGCCGCCCCACCAGATCCACAGCACCTCGGGGGCCAGGGCGGGGAGTTCGGTGAGCAGGGCGTGCCTGATGTCCGGTTGGCCGGCCGGTCGGTACGGGACGTCGGGTTCCGGTTCCTCGTCGGGGGCGAGGTGGAGGAGGATGTTGCGCTCCGGCACGCCGGCGCGCAACAGCCAGGAGCGGAAGCGGAGCGCGTCGCGGGCCGGCCCGGGGAGCCGCCAGTCGGGGCCGGCGGCGTAGCGCTCGATGCCGACCACCAGGGCGGCCGTGCGCTCGGGGGTCACGACGGCCGCCCCGGCCCGGCGTGGTCAAGTGCCCTCCGGGCGGCCGGGTCCCCTGTTCGGGGGATGGCGGTGGGGCGGGCCACGACGTCGGGTGCGCGTGTCATCCCGTTCATCGGCCTCCTCGGCGTTGCTCCGGTGCGCCAGGCGCGCCACTGACGTGACGTCATGTCCGAACCTATCCTGAGGAGAACGGCGCCCTCCCCGGGGGCGTGGCGAGCACGCGGTCGTGCATCGGTCGCGGCGCCATGCCGCGACCCTCGACAACCGAAGGGGCGTCATGAGCCCGGACGAACTGATCACGCACCTGGTGGGGGCCTCGGCGTTGATCCTGGTGATCGCGCACGGTGCCGGCTGGTTGGCACGGCGGCTCGGGCAACCCGCGATCATCGGCCAGTTGACCGCCGGGATCGCGCTCGGTCCCTCGGTGCTCGGCGAGGTCTCGCCCGCGGCGGCCGACGCGCTGTTCCCCGCGGAGCTGTCGCCGGTGTTGAGCGGGCTGGCGCAGATCGCGCTGGTGCTCTTCCTCTTCGCGGTGGGCTACGAGTTGGACCTGAGCACGCTGCGCAGCCGGGCGCGCGGCGTGCTGGCGGTCTCGGCCGCGGCGTTCGTGGTGCCGATGGCGGCCGGCTGCGGCGCGGCGCTGCTCTTCCGGGAGCCGCTGCGGGAGTTGGGCCTGCCGGAGCGGCTGCCGGTCGAGCAGGTGCTGTTCCTCGGGGTGGCGTTGTCGATAACGGCGGTGCCGGTGCTGACCGCCATCGTGCGGGAGAACGGCCTGGCGGGCACGGTGCCCGGGGTGGTGGCGATCTCGGCGGCCGGCGTGATCGACGTGCTCGGCTGGACGGTGCTGGTGGGGACGATGCTGCCGACCGGGGAGCACGGCGGGCTCCCGCTCTCGGCCCGGGTGGCGCTGATGGCCCTGTTCACGGTGGGCATGCTGCTGCTGGTCAGGCCGCTGCTGCGGCTGCTGCTCGACCGGGCGCGGCTCGATCCCTCGCTGCGGCTTGCCCTGTTGGCCGGCTTCGCCTTCGGCTCGGCCTGGGTGACGAGCGTGCTGGGGCTGCACGTGATCTTCGGCGCGCTGCTGGCCGGGGTGGTGGCGCCGCGCGAGCCGGACGGCACGCTGGACCCGGATCTGCTGCGGCCGCTGCACGACGTGGGGTCGCTGCTGCTGCCGTTCTTCTTCGTGGTCTCGGGGCGGGGCGTCGAGGTGGGCGGAATGCCGGCGATCGGTCTGGTGGTGCTGCTGGTGGTGACGGCGCTCGGCATCGCGGTGAAGGTGGGGAGCGGGACGGTGGCGGCTCGGTTCGGCGGGCTCGGCTGGCGGGACGCCGGCACCGTCGGGATCCTGCTGAGCACCCGCGGCCTCACCGAGCTGATCGCGCTCAACGCCGGCCTGGAGGCCGGGCTGTTGAGCCCGCGGTTGTATACGGTCCTGGTGCTGATGGCGTTGGCGACGACGTTGCTGACCCAGCCGCTGTTGACCCTGCAGCGCGGCTCCCGGCGCGATCAGGCGCCGGGAGCCGTGGGCGAGGCGGCCGTCCCGCAGCCGACGGCCGCTCCCGGCGGTGGCTGAGCGGCCGAGCCGGGGCGTGGCCCCCCGCGGCCGAGCCGGGGCGCGGCCCCCGTCACATCGGCATGGGCGCGATGTCGGCCTCGATCCGCTGGTGCAGGCGGGCCGCCATCAGCCAGGGGTGGTCGGGGTTCAGGGTCTCCGAGAGGCCCTTCACCGCCTGGGCGTTGACCAGGTCGGCCTCCTCCGCCTGGCCGAGGCCGCGCAGGTCGAGGGAGAGGTTGGCCCGACACAGGTGGGTCAGCGGGTGGCTCGGCCCCAGCACCTCGACCAGCGTGGCGAGCGTCGCCTCGTCCATGGTCCTGGCCCGCGCGAAGTCGAACCTGGCGTAGTGGTTGCTCGCCTGGCCCATGTCGGCGACCAGCGCCGAGACATGCCGTTCGCCCAGCGTCTCGCGGTAGCGCCTGGCGGCTTCGGCGTGCAGCCGGTCGGCCGCGCCGAGATCGCCCTCGGCGCGGAGGGTGGCCGCGTGGTTCACCATGGCGACCAGGGTGTAGGCGTGGCCCAGCCCCATCCGCTCCTGGTAACGGGCCAGCACCCGCGCGCCGAGCTCGTGGGAGCCGGCCAGGTCACCGCGCAGCCGCCGCTCCACGCTGGTGTTGATGGCGGCGCTCAACGTGTCCGGGTAGTCCCAGCCGTAGCGGGTGACGAAGCGCTCCACGGTCTCCTCGCCGAGCGCGCTGGCGTCGGCGTAGAGGCCGTCGCGGCGCCGGCAGACGGCCAGGTTGCGGGCGGCCCTGATCGTCGCCGCGTTGTCCTCGCCCAGCACGTTGCGGTAGATCCGGTAGGTCTCCTCCTGCAGGAGGCGGGCGGCCGTGTAGTCGCCGGACTCCCGGATGTCGATGGCCAGGCCGTTGAGCGTCTGGAGCGTCTGGACGTGGGTCGGGCCGTACAGCAGCTCCCACTGCCTGGCGGTCTCCTCGTCCAGCTCCCTGGCGGCGGTGAAGTCGCCGACCAGGCGCAGGGTGACCCCCAGGTTGTGCGCGGCGAGCAGGGCCGACGGGTCCTCGGGGCCGAACAGGTCGCGCGCTCGGCCGTACGCCTCGGAGTCCAGCGCCAGTGCCTCGCGGAACGCGCCGCGGTAGCGCAGCGAGCCGGCCATCTGCCCCATGGAGTCGAGGAGTTCCTCGTCGGGCACGTCCGTCTGGCGGCAGAGCTCCAGGGCCCGGGTGTTGAGGGCGAACGCCTCGTCGGTCTGCCCGAGCACCCGCAGTACGAACGCGAGCCACTTGGACATCTGGATGACGGCGAGCGCCTCCTCGCCCGAGTCGGCCTGCCAGGCCGTCCACGCCTCCCTGGCCATCTCGGCGGACGCCTGGTGGGCGCCCCAGTTGTAGAGGTAGCGGACGGCGGCGTCCACCAGCTGCCGCACCCAGGGGTCGGAGCTGTGCACCGCGCCCGAGGCGATGACGTGCGGCAGCAACGCCTGGTAGGCGGGCCACTGGTCGGCGCTGCGCGGGCTGCCGGGCATGGCGGTGGCCAGCAGTACCTGTGCGGCGCTCCGCCGCTTCGCGGTCTCCTCTGGGGTGAGGCCGACGAGCAGCACCGTCTGCATCAGACGGTGCATCTGGAGGGTGCCGTTCTTGTGGTCGAGCTTGATCAGCGACAGTTTGCTGAGGTCCCTGGTGGCCCGCGCCAGCAGCACCGGGTCGCGCAGGATCGGGTCGAGCTCCGGGCTGACCTCGACGTTGCGGGTGCCGCGGAGCATGCTCTGCGGGATCGGCTCGGGGGCCATGCAGGCGCAGACCTCGAGGAGGTGGCGGGCCGCCGGGTTGCTCTCGGAGAGCCGGTCGAGCGAGATGTTCCAGGCGGCGGCGACCGACACCGGGTAGTCGGGCGAGGGGGCGAGCTCCAGGATGCCGGGGCGGCGCTCCTCCAGCAGCATCAGGTACTCGTCGACCGGCATGCCGGTGGCCGCGTGCCAGGCGCCGGCCTGCTCGATGGCGAGCGGCAGGTCGCCGAGGGCGGCGGCCAGTTCGTCGGCCTCCCGCTCGCTCAGGTCGCGGGAGCGGCGGCGCAGCAGGGCGACGCTCTCGTGCCGCTCGAAGATGTTGACCGTGAGGGGGTTGGCGACGCGCTCCCAGTCCCGGTTGCGGGAGGTGACGATGATCTTGCCGGGGCCGCCGGTCGGAAAATAGCCGCGGACGGTCTCGATGTCCTCCGCGTTGTCGAAGACCAGCAGCCAGTTGTCGTAGGGCTTGCCGCTGCGCAGCGCCTCGCGGACGGCCGGCACGGCGGTGTTCGCCTGGGGGCCGACGTCCAGGTTGAGGGCGCGGGCCAGGTCGGCGAGGGCGCCGAGGATCAGACTGTCCTGCTCGGCCGGGATCCACCAGATGACGTTGTACTCGTGGCTGTGCCGGTAGACGTACTCGATGGCGATCTGCGACTTGCCGACGCCGCCCATGCCGTGCAGGGCGTGCGGCAGCACCGCCGCCGTCTCGTCGGCGCGCAGCTGCTCCTCGACGGCGGCCAACAGGCTCTCGCGACCGGTGAAGTTCGGGTTCTTCGGCGGAACGTTCCCCATGACCTTCGGCTGGCCGATGCGGGGGTAGCGGGTCGCTGACGTGTTGGGCGCCATGTCCTGGTCGGCCTTCCGAGCTCTGGTGTCTGGAGTGTCGGGTGACGGCGTCGGCACACCGCCTCCTGGTGGCACGGGTGAACCCGTGGCGGGGTCTGGTGGGTTCATGCCCGGTCTGTTCATGCCCGGATTGAGGGCGCCGTTACCGTACGGAGCGGGATCCTCACTTCTGGTGGGGCCGGAGGCGAGGCCGGCGACGCGGGCGGCGCGCCTGGCGTAGGGGCCGGAGAGCGCCTTGAGGACGGCGATCTCGATGGGCAGCCAGGAGCGGTTCTCCTCGGTGGGCTCGGGCAGCGCGGCGCCCTCCGGGTCCCTGAGGGCCGCCCGGAGGCTGGCGCCCCGGCCCCTGCCGCCGCTCAGCTCGGCGAACAGCGTGACGGTGCGGGCGAGCTGGGTACGGCTGCCGGTGGCGAGCAGGGCCTCGCGCACGCCGGGCGCGAAGTCGGGGGCGCCGCCCGACTCGGCGCGGCTCCAGTCGAGCAGTCCGCCCATCATGATCTCGGCGACGTGGACCGGCCCGGCCTCCGGGAAGGCGCGGCGGCGCAGCTCCTCGACGAGGTCGAACTCGAAGGGGATCGCGGCCAGTTGGGAGGCGAGGCGGCGGGCGGTGGGGCTGGCGAGCGAGCTGAACCTGGCGACGGCGGCGGCCGCGGTGTGCGCGTTGGTGACCCGGGG
>NZ_SMKI01000180.1 GCF_004348415.1 Streptomyces hainanensis | reverse complement strand
CCCCCCGTCCCGTGCCCCGGACGCCGAGCCGGCCGCACCGCCCGGGCGGCCCACGGCCGCCTCCGCCCCGGTCGCCGCCTCCGCTTCCGCGGCGCTGCCCGCCCGGCCGCCCCGGGAGCCGGCCGACGGCGAGGAGATCGCGGTCATCGGCATGTCGGGGCGCTACCCGATGGCCGCCGACAACGACGCCTTCTGGGCGAACCTGCTGGCCGGCCGCGACTGCGTCACCGAGGTGCCGGCCGACCGCTGGGACCACTCCCGCTACCTGGGCGACGACGAGGAGACCCCGGGCACCACCTACGCCCGGTGGGGCGGGTTCATCGACGACGTCGACCGGTTCGACGCCCGGTTCTTCAACATCTCCCCGCACGACGCCGAGTTGATGGACCCGCAGCAGCGGATCTTCCTGGAGGCGTCCTGGGCCGCCCTGGAGGACGCCGGGTACACCCCCGACCGGATCCGGCGCACCGCCGCCGGCCGGGCCCGCAAGGACGCCGGCGTCTTCGTCGGCGTCACCTACGGCGAGTACCAGGCCTACGTGGACGTGCCCATCGCCGGCTACTGGGCGGTGGCCAACCGGGTCTCCTACCAACTGGGCTTCAACGGCCCCAGCATGGCCGTGGACACCGCCTGCTCCTCGTCGCTCACCGCCCTGCACCTGGCCTGCGAGAGCCTGCGCCGCGGGGAGTCCGCCTACGCGGTGGCCGGCGGGGTCAACGTCACCATCCACCCCGGCAAGTACCTGCTCCTCGGTTCCGGCCGGTGGGCGTCCACGGACGGGCGCTGCCGCACCTTCGGGGCCGGCGGGGACGGGTACGTGCCGGGCGAGGGCGTGGTCTCGCTGCTGCTGAAGCCGCTCGCCGACGCCCGCCGCGACGGCGACCGGGTGTACGGCGTCATCCGCGCCACCGCCGTCAACCAGGACGGCAGGACCAACGGCTTCACCGTGCCCAACCCCAACGCCCAGGCGGAGCTGGTGCACGAGGCCCTGGTCACCGCCGGGATCGACGCCCGCTCGGTCGGGTACGTGGAGGCCCACGGCACCGGCACCGCGCTCGGCGACCCGATCGAGGTCAGCGCCCTGACCCGGGCCTTCCGCCGGTTCACCGGCGACCGCGGCTACTGCGCCATCGGCTCGGCGAAGTCCGGCATCGGACACCTGGAGGCCGCCGCCGGCGCGGCCGGCGTGGCCAAGGTGCTGCTCCAGCTCACCCACCGCACCATCGCCCCGTCGCTGCACGCCGATCCGCCCAACCCGGCCATCGACTTCGCCGACAGCCCCTTCGCGGTGGCCCGCGAGGCCCGGCCCTGGCCCGCAGGACCCGACGGCGCCCCGCGGCTGGCCGCCGTCAGCTCCTTCGGAGCCGGCGGCTCCAACGCCCACCTGATCCTGGCCGAGGCGGCGGACGCCGACGGGCCGTCCGCCGGCCTCCCGGCCGGCCCCTGGCTGATCAGGATCTCGGCCCGTCGGCCGGAACGGCTGGCCGAACAGGTCGCCGCACTCCGGGCGTTCCTCGTCTCGGAGCGGGGCGCCGACACCCCGCTCCGCGACGTCGCCTGGACCCTGGCGGTGGGCCGCGAGTCCTTCGAGCACCGTCTCGCCCTCGTCGCCGGCTCGCACGAGGAGGCGGTGGCGGCGCTCGACGCCTTCGCGGCCGGCCGGCCGCACGAGCGGTCGCACACCGGCGAGGTGCCGGCCCACCAGAGCCGGGGCGGCGAGACCGCGCCCGACCGGGACTACCTCCGCGCGCTCCTCGACCAGGGCCGTCTCACCCGGCTCGCCGAACTGTGGACCCAGGGGTGGGTGGTGGACTGGGAGGCGCTGCACGACACCCGGTCGGGGAGCGTGGTGAGCCTGCCCACCTACCCGTTCGCCCGCGACCGGTACTGGATCGACCCGGCCACCTTCGGCCGCGCCACCGACCCGACCGCGCCCACCGTGCCCACCGCGGTTCCGGCCGGCCCGGCACGGACCACCGCCCGGGCCGTCGCGCCGGCACCGGAACCCGCGCCCGTGCCGGCACCCGAGGACGACCCGCGCGCCGACCTCGTCCACCGCGTCCGGCTGATCTTCTCCGACATGACCAGGCAACCCGTCGAGGAACTGCACGAGGACTCCGACTTCCTGGACTTCGGCTTCGACTCGGTCGTCGTGGTGCGCATGCTCAACCGGCTGATGAAGTCCTACGGGGTCCGGATCCCGGCCGCGTCCATCGAGGAGTGCCACACCATCGGCTCGTTCGCCGACTACGTCGTCGCCGGCGGCTACGTCACCGGCGGTGACGAGGGCGGCCAGGACGAGGACGCCAGGGCCGTCGCCAGGATCCTCGCCGCCCCCGCCCTGCGGCCGGAGAAGATCACGCGGCCCGAGCCGTTCCCGATCGAGTCGGTGTTCGTGACCGGCGTGACCGGCGTGCTCGGCGGACGACTGCTCCACGACCTGCTCACGGAGACCTCGGCCCGCGTCACCTGCCTGATCCGGGGCGAGGACGAGGAGCGCGCCCGCGAACGGGTGCGGTACTTCCTCGGCGTCTACGACGAGGAGGGGCTGCTCGCCGAGGAGTGCGAGCGCCGGGTCTCCGTGGTCCTCGGCGACGTGGGCGAGGAGCGGATGGGGCTCTCCACGGAGGCCTGGGAGCGGCTGGCCGCGGACGTGGACGTCACCCTCCACGCGGCCGCCCGCACCACCCTGGTCTCCTTCTACGACGCCCTCGCCCCGGTGAACGTGGACGGCACCCGCCGCGTCATCGACTTCGCGCTGGCCACCAGGCACAGGTACCTGGTGTACATCTCCAGCTTCAGCGCCCTGGGCGACTGGCAGCTGGGCGCCAACCGGCCGTTCACCGAGGACGACCTGGAGCTGGGACAGGGCTACGACCACCTGCCCTACCAGGAGACCAAGTACCACGCCGAGAAGCTGATCCGCGCCGCCTCGGAACAGGGGCTGATGTGGAACGTCTTCCGGCCGGGGAACATCATGGGGGCCGCCGACACCGGCCGCTACCCGTTCCGCGAGGTCACGGTCAAGGGCGTCTACTACGACCTGTTCAAGACGGCCGTGGAGACCGGCTGGTACATGGAGGCGCCGACGCACTGGGACGTCTCCCCGGTCGACTACGTCAGCGCCGCGATACTCCACCTGGCCCTGCGACGCCCCGCGTACCGCGAGACGTACCACCTCACCAACCCGGACATCCGCTCGCTGAGCGACGTCTACCGGATGGTCGGCGACTACGGCTACGACATCCGGCCGTTGAGCGTGCTCGAATTCCACCGGCACGCCGCGGACAAGTTGTTCCGGGCACCGGGCACCGACACCCCCTACGAGAGCCAGATGGTCGAGATGGTGCAGTACGGCGTCGAGATCTGGGGCCCCGAGCACTACGAACTCTCGACCTACGCCGACTCCGCCTACACCCGCGGCATCCTGCGGGCGGCCGGCGTCGACTGCCCGCCGATCGACGAACTCGTGCGGCGCTATCTGGAGCACTGCGTGAAGATCGGCTACCTGCCGGCGCCGACCCGTCCGGAACGCGCGGCCTCCGAGGTGGCCGAGCCGAGCCTCGGGGAGGACCGATGAGCGCCGCCGAGGTCGTCGTCTTCCCCGGCCAGGGGGCCCAGAGCCAGGGGATGGGCGCCGATTTCCACCGACGGTTCCCGGCCGCCCGCGCGGCCTTCGAGGAGGCGTCGGACGCCATCGGCGTGGACGTCGCCGGCCTGTGCTTCGAGGAGGACGAGCGGCTGCACCTGACCGAGTACACCCAGCCCTGCGTGCTGGCCGTGGAGATCGCCGTGTTCCGGGTCGCGGTCGCCGAGTTCGGCTACGCCCCCGCGTACTTCGGCGGCCACAGCCTGGGGGAGTACACGGCGCTGGTGGCCGCCGGCGCGGTGCCGTTCGCCGACGCCGTCCGGCTGGTCAGGGAACGCGGCCGGCTGATGCAGGAGGCGGTGCCGGACGGCGAGGGCGCCATGGCCGCCCTCATCACGGACGACATCGCCTCCTCCGGGGCGCTCCGCGTCGTGGAGCGGGCGGGCGTCGAGGTGGCGAACCACAACTCGACCCAGCAGGTCGTCATCAGCGGCCTCGCCGACCGGGTCGAGGGCCTGCGCGCCACCCTCGACGACGCGCTGCCGGAACTCACCTTCGTGCCGCTGCGGATCAGCGCCCCCTCGCACAGCCGGCTGATGCGCGGCGCCCAGCAGCGGTTCGCGACCCGCCTCGCCGAGCTCGCCCCCCGGTTCAGCCCCGACCGGTCGGCCCGGGTGGTCTCCAACGTGACCGGCGACTTCCACCGGCCGGCCGACCTGGTGGCGACCCTGGCCCGGCAGATCGCCGCCCCGGTGCGCTGGGTGGACGACATGCGGGCGCTGGCCCGCGCGGCGGGTGACGGCGGCCGGATCGTGGAGATCGGGCCCCGGCCCTCGTTGGTGAAGTTCTTCGCCACCCTCGGCGTGACGGCGCACGCCGTCACGACGGTCGAGGACGCCGAGGCCGTCCTCGCCGCCCGCGGAGCGCCCGCGCCCACCCCGCGGGCACCCGCTCAAGCACCCGTACCCGTACCCGCACCCGTACCCGCGCCCGTACCCGCGCCCGTACCCGCGCCTGTTCCCGCATCCCCGACGCCGAAGGCCCGCGCCGTCCAGGACCCGGCACCGCGCCCCGTCGCCGTGCCGACCTCGCCGGTCGCCGCGGCCGACCGGCCCGCCGCGGAACACCTGGGCGCCGCGGCGTTCCGGCGGACCCACCGCGCCCGGCTGGCCTACGCCGTGGGCGGCATGCGGGACGGCATCGGCTCGCCGCGCCTGGTGGCGCGGCTCGGCGGCGCCGGGGTGCTCGGCTTCCTCGGCACCGCGGGACTCACCGCCGACCGGGTGGCCGCCGCCATCGGCCGGACGGCCGCCGCGCTGCCGCCCGGCGCGCCCTGGGGCGTCAACCTCACCCACAGCCCGGAGGCGGAGGACCGCACCGGCCGACTGGTCGACCTGCTGGTGCGATCGCCGGTGCCGGCCGTCGAGGTCGCCGGGTTCACCGACGTCACCCCGGCGCTGGTGCGCTGCCGACTCGCCGGCCTGCGCGCCGGCCCCGACGGCCGGCCGACGACCGCCAGGACACTGCTGGCCAAGGTGACGCGGCCCGACGTCGCCCGGCGGTTCTTCGAGCCTCCGCCGCCGTCGATCGTCGCGGAGCTGCGCGACATCGGCCTGCTGACGGACGAGGAGGCCGCGCTCGCCGCCCGCCTGACCATGGCGGACGACGTGTGCGTGGAGTCCGAGCGGCACGCGGTGGTGTTCACCGCCGCCCGGCGGGCCCGCGAACTGGCCGCCGCCGAGCACCCACCGGCCGGCCGCGTCCGGCTCGGCGTGGCCGGCGGACTCGGCACGCCCGAGGCCGTCGCCGCGGCCTTCGCGCTGGGCGCCGACTTCGTGCTCACCGGTTCCGTCAACCAGTGCTCGGTGGAGGCCGACACCAGCGAGCTCGCCAAGGACCTGCTCGCCACCGCCGACGTCACGGACTTCACCACGGCACCCGACCCCGACCGGTTCGAACTCGGCGGGCGCGTCCCGGTGTTGCGGCGCGGCGTGCTCTTCCCGGCCCGCGCCGACCGACTCGCCGAGCTGTACCGCGCGCACGGCACGCTGGAGGCGCTCCCGCCGGCCGAACGGGAGCGTCTCGAAAAGGCCGTCCTCGGCCGGGACCTGGACGCCGTCTGGCACGAGGTGTCGACCGACCCGGAACGCTGGTCACCCACCGCCCTGGCCAGGGCCCGCCGAGACCCACGCCGGCGCGCCGCGCTGACCGCGCGCTGGTACCTGGAGGACGCCCTGCGCCGGGCCAGGGCCGGTGACGTCGGCGACCGGCTCAACTTCCAGATCCGCGGCGGCCCGGCGCTCGGCGCCTTCAACGACGCCGTGCGGGACACGGCGCTCGCCGACTGGCGTGCCCGGCACGTCGACGCCATCGCCGGGTTCCTGATGCACGGCGCCGCCGGGCTGCTGGCCGACCTGGCCAGCGGGCGCGGCACGCCACCCGACTGACCGTCATCCGGCACCACATGCCAAGCACCACACGCCAAGCACCACCGAGCAGAGAGGCTCACCCATGTCCGTCACCACCTCACGCCGCCGCTTCCTCACCGGGGCGGGCGCCGGGGCCGCCGTCGCCGGCGGCGCCGCGCTCGGCCTCGCCCCGGGCCCCGCCGTCGCCCTGGAGGCCGAGGAGGCCACCCGGTCACGCTCCACCGGGATAGGACCGTCGACCGTGCGGCCCGACGATCCCAGATACGGCGATCTGGCCCGCGGTTGGAACGGCAGATTCGTCGGCACCCCCGACTACGTCCGGGTGGCGGGTACCACCGCCCACGTCGAGTCGGCGCTGGCCGAGGCCGCCGCCGCCGGCTCGCGCCTCGCGGTGCGCAGCGGCGGGCACTGCCTGGAGAACTTCGTGTGCGACCCGGCGGTCCGGATCGTGCTCGACGTCTCGCAGATGCAGGGCATCTCCTACGACGCCGGTCGCCGCGCGGTGGTCGTCGAGCCGGGAGCCACGCTGCGGCAGGTCTACAAGACCCTGTACACGGCCTGGGGGGTCACCATCCCCGGCGGCACCTGCCCCTCCGTCGGCGCCGGCGGCCATATCCAGGGCGGCGGCTACGGCCCGCTGGCCAGGCGCCACGGCGTGGTGCCCGACCACCTCTACGGCGTCGAGGTCGTCACGCTCGACCGCTCGGGCACCCCGCGCACGGTGGTCGCCACCCGGGAACCCGGCGACCCCAACCGCGAGCTGTGGTGGGCCCACACCGGGGGCGGCGGCGGCAACTTCGGCGTCGTCACCAAGTACTTCCTGCGCTCCACCGGCACCGTGCCCGCCAACCCCGACCCGTCCCGACTGCTGCCCAGGCCGCCCGTGCAGACCCGCACGGTCGCCTACGCGCTGCCCTGGAGCGGGCTGAACCAGGAGCGCTTCAGCCGGCTGCTGCGCGGCTACCTCGAGTGGTTCGCGGCCAACAGCGCCCCCGACTCGCCCTTCGCCCGGCTCAACGCGGAGTTCTGGGGCCTGCACACCGGCTCGTCGCCGGCCGTCACCATCAACGTGTCCGTCGATCCCTCCGAACAGGACGCGGACAGCCTGCTGGCGGCGTTCCGGGCCGACGTGGTGGACCCGGTGGGCGTCACCCCGACCGTCAGCGAGCGGCTGCTGCCCTGGCTCCAGTCGACCAACGCCTCCGGCTACGCCGACACCGGCGCCGTGGTGCAGCGCCGCAACAAGGCCAAGGGCAGTTATCTGCGCGCGAGTTACAGCGACGAGCAGCTCGCCACCACCTACCGCTGGCTGACCGCGACGGAGTTGCGCGCGCCGCTCGCCGGGGTGCTGATGAGCGGCTTCGGCGGCCGGTCCAACGCGGTGGGCGTCGACGACACCGCGGTGCCGCAGCGCGACTCGGTGGTGAAGGTCCTGCACACCGTCCACTGGGACAACCCGGCCGTCGACGACACGCACATGTCCTGGGTGCGCGAGTTCTACCGCGACGTGCACCGGGCCACCGGTGGGGTCCCCGAGCTCGACGGCATCGCCGACGGCTCCTACATCAACTACGCCGACGTCGACCTGGCCGACCCGGCCTGGAACACCTCGGGCACCCCGTGGTACCGCCTCTACTACAAGCACAGCTACGAGCGGTTGCAGGCCGTCAAGGGGCGGTGGGACCCGCGGAACTTCTTCCGGCACACGCTGTCCGTGACCCCGCCCTCCTGACCTGACCGGACCGGACCGACCGACCGACCCGACCTGAGCCGGCCCGGCTCGGGCTCCGCACGCCGGGGGCCCGGGCCGGGCTCAGGCGTCGGCCGTGGCCGGCACGCCGGCGGGCGGCGACGCGGCGGCGCGTACCGCCACCTCGGTGGCCGCCCGGACGAAGGCCGCCACCGCGGTCGAGCAGTTGTCCTGCTGCCAGGCCAGGACCACGGTGGTGGGCGGCGCGTCGAGCACCGGCCGGCACACCACGCCGTCCTGCCGCATCACGTCCCGCACCGACTCGGGCACCACGGCGATCGTCCGCCCCAGCGCGATCAGCTGCATCAACTGGCCGACGTCGATCACGTTCTGCCCGGCGATCGACCCCACCGGGCGGCTCGGCCACGGCGGCATGGTCTCCCCCCGCAGGTCGGAGAGCCGGACCCAGGGCCGCGCCGCCAGCCGATGCCCGGTCGGCAGCAGCACCACCTGACGCTCCACCAGCAGGCTCTCGGCATCGAGCCCCTCCAGGTCGCTGTAGGGGCTGTGCAGCATGCCCACGTCGGCGCGCCCGTCGCGCAGCGGGGCCGAACGGTCGCCCGCTCCCGCCATGATCTCCACCGGCAGCGCCCCCGGCATCGCCTCGTAGGCCGCCAGGATGGCGGGCAGCAGGCCGGCGTCGCCGCCCGGCTTCATCGTCAGCACCAGCCGACGCGCACCCCGCCCCGCCCGCACCGCGCGGTGCGCGGCGGCGGCGACGGCGTCGAGTGCCCGGCGCGACTCGCGCAGGAACACCTCGCCGGCCTCGGTCAGGGTCACCCGCCCGCCGCTTCTGGCCAGCAACTCGACGCCCAGTCTGGCCTCCAGGCGCTTGATCGCCCGGGACAGGGGAGGCTGGGCGATACCGAGGCGCTCGGCCGCCCGGCCGAAGTGAAGTTCCTCCGCCACCGCCACGAAGTAGCGCAGGTTGCGCGTCTCGAGGTCCGCCATACCCTCAGGGTATCGGCCCGGACCCGTACGGTCATTGAGCCGGCGACCCCGGAAATGATGGTATTCCGGCATGACGGACACCGGAACTCATCACGGCAGGATCGCCCTCGTCACGGGCGGCAACAAGGGCATCGGCCAGCAGATCGTCCAGCAGCTCGCGGAACTCGGCATGACCGTCTACCTCGGGGCCCGTCAGTCGGACCTCGGTGTGAAGGCCGCCGAGGAGCTGCGCGGCAGGGGGCTCGACGTGCGGCCCCTCCACCTGGACGTCACCGACCAGGGCATCGTCGAGGCGGCCGCCGCGTACCTCGCCGGCCAGCACGGTCGCCTCGACGTGCTGGTCAACAACGCCGGCATCAGCGGGGACATCACCAAGCAGGCGCCGACCGCCCCCGACCTGGACATCGTGCGCGCCGTGTACGAGACCAACTTCTTCGGCCCGCTGCGGGTGACCAGCGCGACCGCCGCCCTGCTGCGCGCGGCGCCGGCGGCCCGGGTCGTCAACGTCACCTCGTCGCTGGGGTCGTTGACCGCCATGTCGGCGCCGGGCAGCCCGCTGGCCGCCCTGCCGCCCTCCGCGGCCTACGTGACCTCCAAGACCGCGCTCAACTCGCTCACCGTGCAGCTCGCCAAGGACCTGCGCGGCGACGGCGTCCTGGTCAACGCCGCCGACCCGGGCGCCTGCGACACCGACTTCACCAGGGGCACGCCCTTCAAGGCGCCCCGCACCGCCGCGCAGGGCGCCGCCGTCGCGGTGCGTCTCGCCACCCTCGGCCCCGACGGGCCGACCGGCGGCGCGTTCAACGAGGACGGGCAACTGCCCTGGTGAGCAGCCCGGTTCCGAACCGGGCCGCGAAACGGCGCCGACGCGACCCCCGCGCGTCGGCGCCTTCGCGTCGTTTCCAGGCGATCGCCTCCGCCCACCGGACCGGCGCCGTCCGGCGCTCAGGCGCCGATCAGCACCCCGCCGATGAGGATCGGCGCGACGTCGGCGACGCCGAGGGCGGCGGGGTCACGCGTGCCGCGGCGGGGGCCGGGGCGCCGTGCCAGGCCATGCGGGACCAGGGGAGCCTCAGGTCGCGGACGGTGGTGACCTGGTGGGGGGTGAGGCTGTCGAGGGGGACGGCCTCGTCGTGGCGGGCGAAGACCGAGTCGGCGTAGCGGTGTCCGGTGTCGGCGGCGATGAACAGGATGGTGCGGGTGGGGGCCTGGCGGTGTTCCCAGCGGGCGGCGAGGTAGGCGGCGCCGGTGGACAGGCCGGCGAAGAGGGCGTGGCGCCGCAGCAGGTCGATGCTGCCGGCCAGTGCCGTCCGGAAGGAGGTCCAGTGGACGACGTCGTAGCGGCCGTGGTCGACGTTGCCGAACGGGATGGAGCTGCCGATGCCGGCGATGATGATCTCGGGGTCGGCGACGTGCTCGCTGCCGAAGGTGATGCTGCCGAAGGGTTGGACGCCGACCAGGGCGGTGCCGGGGGCGTGTTCCCGCAGGTAGCCGGCGAGTGCCCCGGTGGAGGCGCCGGAGCCGACGCCGCCGACGAGCGTGACGGCGTCGTCGCCGGTCTCCTTGAGGACCTGTTCGGCGACGGCGCGGTAGCCGAGGTGGTGGATGTCGTCGTGGTACTGGCGCATCCAGTGGTAGTCGGGGTGGGCGGCCAGGATCTCCCCGACCCGCGCGACGCGGCGGCTCTGGTCGAGTTTGAGGTCCTCGCTGGGTGCCATCTGTTCCAGTCGGGCGCCGAGGACGGCGAGTTGGGTGCGGAGGGTGTGGTCGACGGTGGTGGAGCCGACGATGTGGCATCTCAGGTCGTAGCGGTGGCAGGCGAGCGCGAGGGCGTAGGCGTAGATGCCGCTGGAGGAGTCGAGCAGTGTGTCGCCGGGCCGTACGACGCCGCGGTCGAGGAGGTGGCGGACGGCGGCGACGGCGGAGACGATCTTCATCGTCTCAAAGCGCAGGCAGACCAGTCCGGGTTCGAGGCGTATCAGGTCCGGGGCGCCGATCGCGTCGGCGACATGGTCGTACATGGTGGCTCACTCTCTCGTCGCGGGTCTGACGGGTCGTGAACGTGTGGGTCAGGGGGATGCCGAGGCGTTCGAGGGCGCGGACGCAGCGGTCGAGTCGTCGGGGGAGGTCGGGGAGTTCGGGGGCGAACAGCAGCCCGGCCACGTTGCCGCTGTGCGCGATCTGCACGCCGGCCGCCCCGGTCTCGGCGGCGATGGCCAGGAGGTCCGGTAACTCCTCCTTGGCGAGCAGTCGTTGGTGGCGGGTGGCGCTGGCGGTGCACACCCGCCCGAGCAGGGCGGTGTCGGCGCCGGCGACGGCGCGGCGGAGCAGGTCGCGGAGCCGTTGGAAGGCGGGGAGGTCCGTGGCGCGGTAGGCGTCGGCGGGCAGGGAGAGGGTGTCGACCGGTCGGCCGCCGCCGGTGGCGCAGCCGACCACGACGGCCGGGGGCAGGGCGTCGCCGAGGATCTCCAGCACCCGGCCCTCGCGTTGGGCGAAGAGCGCGGGGCGGTCGTCCAGCATCAGGGGGTCGGAGGCGTTCTCGGCGGCGACGGCGAGGCGGGCGATCTCGGGTGGGGTGAGGGCGACGCGGTGGCTGGCGGTGACGGCGCGGATGGTGGCGAGGACGTCGCTGGTGGACGAGCCCATGCCGAGGCCCACCGGGACGGTTCCGGTGAGACGCAGTCGCCCGGCGCCGGGAGCGCCGGGGGCGCCGGCCGAGCGGATGCCGCGGGCGGCGCAGGCGGCCAGGGCGAGGCGCGCCGCGCGCAGGGCCTTGGCGCGGTCGGGCGGTTCGACCGTCAGCCCGTCGGGGCCGCCGGCCGGTAGGGGGGTGAACTCCGCGCGGCTGCCGAGTCCGAGCTCCGGCGGCATGGGCAGGGTCACGAGACCCGGGCAGGTCCGCCCGCGGCCGTCGCGGAACACGCCCTGGAGGAGCTCCCCGTGGTGCGGGACCGCGTGTCCGGTGCCCGTGGTGTCGGCCGTCACCCGGCCGTCCTGGCGCGGTACCGGTACAGCACCGTCGGCTCGGCGCTGAACTGGGAGAACGGAAAGGGCTCGGCCGACAGGGCCGACACGCCGGCGCCGAGGAAGGCCCTGGCGACCGCGCTGCCGCTCTGCGCGTAGACGACGAGTGGCAGCCGGCGTTCCCGGCAGCGCGCCACGATCGGGTCGAAGGTGCCGTTGCCGAGGGTCATGCCCGTGGCGACGACGGCGTCGGCGGTGTCCAGCACCCCGGCCATGGAGTCGGTGACGGGCTCGCCCCACTGGGTGGTGCGGAGGTTGAGGTCGCAGGGCAGTGGCCGGCCGCCGCGGTCCCTGATGGCGGCCAACAACGGGTTGACGACGCCGATCAGGGCGACGCGGGCGCCCGGCGCGATGTCGAGCAGTCCGGCGATGGCCGCGTCGCGGGCCCTGGCGCGTTCCTCGGGCGTGCCGGCCGGGAGGGCGACGGGCTCGGCGGCGGTCTCCCGGTGCGGTGTGACCTCGGCCAGGTAGGCGTCGAGGGCCGCGAGACGCAGGGGGCGCGGGGCGTCGTCGGCGAGCAGCGCGGCGAGCGGGCGGCCGGAGTGGGCGCGGCACAGCGCGGGGTCGGTCTCGCCGTCCTCGACGGCGCAGGCGCCGAACGACCGGCCGCAGCGCACCAGCAGGTACTGGTTGAGGTAGGTGGTGTCGCCGCCGGCCAGCCGGGTGCCGTGGTGCAGCCAGAACACGCTGGTCGCCACCATGGCCCCGGGGTCGGGGCCGGCCGCGCCCGCCAGCACGGCGGTGCGCAACTCCTCGACGGTCGTGGGGCGTTGGACGGTGCTCATGCGGTGGCCTCCCGTTCCGCGGGCCCGGGCGAGGGCGGGGGCGGGGGAGTGAGCCGGAAGAGATAGGTGAGCACGCCGTCCTGCCAGTCGTGGCGGTGGAAGACCTCGGGCCGGAAGCCGAGGGACTGCGCCTGGCCGATGATGGCGCGCAGGTCGGCGGTGTTGGAGAGGGCGAGGAAGACCTCGCCGTCCGCGGCGAGCAGCCGGCGCTCGGCGAGTTCGGTGAAGAACCGGGCCAGCAGCGGCGCGCCGACGCACACGTTGCGGACGACGTCGGGGTCGTCGCTGACGCGGCGGCTGACGGCCGGCGGGTTGAAGGTGACGACGTCGAGCCGGACGTCGTCGGGCAGTGCCGCGAAGACGTCGGAGACCAGCGGGACGAACGTGGTGCCCGGCCGGTCGCCGACCAGGCGCGCGTAGTGGTCGCGGGTGGTGGCGACACTCTCCGGGTGCACGTCGAGGGCGTGGACCGCGCGGGCGCCGCGCGTTCCGGCGGCGACCGCCTCGACGCCCAGGCCCGCGCCCATGGCGGCGTAGACCCGGTCGCGCACCTCGATGGTGCCGTCGAGGATCCGCTGGTGGATCAGGCGGCTGGTCTCGCCGGGCAGGAAGACGCCGGGTGGCACGTCGAACGTCCAGCCTTGCCAGGTGTACTGACGGCGGGTGTGGAGGTCGGCCCGCGGCTGGTTCAGGGCGATGACCTGATCCGCCGGCAGGGGTGGGGGAAGCTGGTCGACGAACGCGGAGTCGGTCGCCGGGTGTCGCACGGGATCTCCCTCGGGTAGCGATGGGCGCACCGGTGATGGCCCCGGGAAGTATTACAAATGATTGTCATTTTCGTCTACGCTGGGCGCCCACACTTCTTCGTCGTCGAGGGGGACACCACCGTGCCAGGACCGCCCACGCCGACCGTCGTCGCCGCCGCGCCCGCGGCGGAACGGCGGTCCGTGCTGCGCGACCCGTCGTTCCTGCGGCTGTGGGCGGGAACCACCGCCTCCGGCCTCGCGACCTGGGCGATGCCGTTCGTCCTGGGGCTCGCCGTGCTGGACGGCGCGCTCTCGCCCTCCGCCCTCGGCCTCGTCCTGGCCACCCGCACGGCCGGCTTCCTGGGCGCGGTGGTCGTCGGCGGAGTGCTCGCGGACCGCTACTCGCGCCGGTCGGTGGTGTGGTGGGCGGGGCTCGCCGCCGCGCTCGCCAGCCCGGTGCTCGCGGCGGGCGTGGGCCGGTCGGTGACGGTGATGGCGCTTGCCGGTGTGGTGATCGGCGCCGGACAGGGCGCGTGCCGCCCGGCCTTCCAGGCGCTGACCGCCGAGGTGGTGGACCCCGCCCGCCGGCAACAGGCCAACGCCGCCATGACGTTGTCCGTGCGCGTGACGACGCTGGCCGGCCCGGCCCTGGCCGCCGTGCTCGCCGCCTTCCTCGCCATCCCGGTCCTCCTGCTCGGCATGGGTCTGGTGTGGCTGGCCGCGGCGGCGGTCCCGCCGCGCGGCCGGCTCGCCCCCGAGGCG
>NZ_SMKI01000017.1 GCF_004348415.1 Streptomyces hainanensis | reverse complement strand
CCGCTGAGGATCGCCAGGTCGCGCCCGCGCCGGCTGCTCAGCAGCCGCGCGTTGGCCGTGGCTATCGCCCGGGTGAGCGTGGTGCACACCAGCAGCACCAGCGGCACCACGACGACCGACACCAGCCGCCGCCGCAGGGCGGCCGGCAGTCGGCCGTGCTCGTGCTGTTCGGCGAGGGCGCGAGCGGTCCCGAGCTGCTGCTGCTCCAGCGGGCCACCAGCCTCCGCGCCCACGCCGGCCAGCCCTCGTTCCCCGGCGGCGCGCTCGACCCCGGGGACGGCGACCCGGAGGGCGAGGGCCCGCTGCGGGCCGCGCTGCGCGAGGCCGCGGAGGAGACCGGGCTCGACCCCACCGGGGTGCGGATCTTCGCCACCCTGCCCCGCCTCTACATCCCGGTCAGCGGCTTCGTCGTCTCACCGGTGCTCGGCTGGTGGCGCGACCCGTCCCCGGTGGCCCCGATGGACCCGGCCGAGACGGCTCGCGTCTTCTCCGTGCCGGTCACCGTGCTCGCCAGCGCCGCCAAGCGCGGCACGGCGATACACCCGAGGGGCTACCGCGGCCCCTGCTTCGAGGTGGCCGACACCGTGGTGTGGGGGTTCACCGCCGGGCTGATCGACCGGATCCTGTACTACGCCGGATGGGAGGAACCCTGGGACCACGAGCGGGAGATCCCACTCGACCACGGCGCGTGAGACGGTATCCGTCATGAACGTCCTCGACGTGCTGCTGGTGTTGGCCGGGATCTGGTTCGCGGTGATCGGCTACCGGCAGGGATTCGTGATCGGAGTCCTGTCCGTGACGGGCTTCGTCGGCGGCGGCTTAGCCGCGATCTACCTGCTGCCCCTCGTCTGGCGGGAGATGAACGACGCCTCCCAGCCGGCCGACGCGGCCGTCATCGCGGCCGTCGTGATCGTTCTCCTCGCCGCCTCCATCGGACAGGCCCTCACCACCCACTGGGGCAACCGGCTGCGCGACCACATCACCTGGTCCCCGGCCCGCGCGCTGGACGCCACCGGCGGCGCGTTGGTCAACGTGCTGGCCATGCTGCTCGTCGCCTGGCTGATAGGTTCCGCGCTGGCGATGACCACGCTGCCCACGGTGGGCCGCGAGGTGCGTGACTCGCGGGTCCTGCTCGGCGTCTCCAACGTCCTCCCCGAGGCCGCCAACACCTGGTTCGCGGACTTCGGTTCGGTGCTCGCCCAACAGGGCTTCCCCCAGGTCTTCGCGCCCTTCGACGGCGAGACCATCACGGCCGTCCCGCCGCCCGACGTCTCGCTCGCCGCCAGCCCCGCCGTCGAGGCGGCGAGACGCTCCATCGTCAAGGTCGAGGGCACCGCGACCAGTTGCGGCAAGGTCCTGGAGGGCACCGGCTTCGTCTTCGCCTCCGGGCGCGTGATGACCAACGCCCACGTGGTCGGCGGCGTCACCGAGCCCACCGTGCAGGTCGGCGGCGAGGGCCCGCTCCTCGACGCCGAGGTCGTGATCTACGACCCGCGGCGCGACATCGCCGTGCTCGACGTGCCGGGTCTCGACGCGCCGCCGCTCCAGTTCGCGCCGGACGACGCCGTCACCGGCGACGACGCCATCATCGCGGGCTTCCCCGAGAGCGGCCCCTTCGACGTGCGCGCCGCGCGCGTCCGGGAGCGCTTCGAGGCGAACGGCCCCGACATCTACCGCACGTCGACGATCCGCCGCGACATCTACTCCCTCTTCAGCACCGTGCGCCCGGGCAACTCGGGCGGCCCGCTGCTCACTCCGGACGGCCGGGTCTTCGGCGTGATCTTCGCCAAGTCGCTCGACGACGCCGAGACCGGATACGCGCTGACCAACGACGAGGTGGCGGACCTGATCGCCCTGGGGCGCGCCACCGAGGGGCGGGTCGACACCCAGGGCTGCGCGATATAGGAGCCCGGTCGAGGGTGGTGTGGTCCCCCGAGGGGGAGCGGCCGCGGGGTCAGCCGCGCGGGTGCCGCAACCGCACGCCCACCCAACGGGCGCGCCGGCGAAGGATGTCGGGAAACCCGATCCGCGGATCCGGCAGGGGCCCGCCCTGCGCCCGCCGTACGGCGCTGAGCCGCGCCCGCGTTGCGGCGCCAGCGCCGCGTCGATCACGTGCCACGTCACGGTAGTCGTGCCAGCCCATACCCTCGTCCCTGCCCGCTTCCAAGGTCAGTAACCTCCCGGAAGCGAAGTCGGCCGGCCTATGCGCGTGGCCTGTGCGCACGGCATATGCGGCCGAGCCGAAGGGGGGCGCCCCTCCTCCCCGGGCGAAGCGCCCGGACCGGGCCTACCGGCGGTCCGGCTCCGGGTCCCGCAGCCAGTCGACCAGCTCCGTGCTGAACGCCACCGCGTCCTCCTCGTGCGGGAAGTGCCCGAGGCCGTCGAACAGGCGCCAGCGGTAGGGCGCCTCCACGTACTCGCCCGAGCCCGCCGCGCTCCTGGTGCGCATCACCGGATCGAGCGAGCCGTGCAGATGGAGTGTCGGCACCAGCACCGGCCGCTTCATCCGCCGGTTGAACTGGACGCCGTCGGGACGGGCGATCGACCGCACCAGCCAGCGGTAGGGCTCTATCGCGCAGTGCGCCGTCGACGGGATCGTCATCGCCCGCCGGTAGACCTCGATACTCTCCGGCTCCGGCTGACGCGGCCCCGACCAGTCCCGCAGCAGCCGGCCCACCGCCTCGGCGTCGTCCGCGACCAGCTGCCGCTCCGGCAGCCAGGGCCGCTGGAAGCCCCAGATGTAGGAGCTGGCCGCCGTCTGCCGCGGGTCCCTCAGCAGCGCCGAACGCCAACTGCGCGGGTGCGGCATCGACGCGACGGCCAGCCGGCGCACCAGCTTGGGGCGCATCACGGCCGCCGTCCACGCGAGGTAGCCGCCGAGGTCGTGGCCGACGAGCGCCGCGTCGGGCTCGCCGAGCGAACGGATCACCCCGGTGATGTCGAGCGCCAGGTTGGCCGGGTCGTAGCCGCGGGGCGTCCGGTCGCTGCCGCCCACTCCGCGCAGGTCCATCGCGACCGCCCGGTAGCCGGCGTCGGCCAGCGCGGTGAGCTGGTGCCGCCACGTCCACCAGAACTGCGGGAAGCCGTGCACCAGCAGTACCAGCGGGCCCTCACCGAGCTCGGCGATGTGGAAGCGCGCTCCGTTGGCGGCGACATGACGGTGCGTCCAGGGTCCGTCCCGCAGGACGGCCGAGGAACCCATTCCTGACTGGTCGGCCGTGGTCATACGGAGGACCCTGCCTCGTCGGCGGGGACGCCGCGCGGACGCGACCTGACACCCGACAGTACGGCGGCCGACTCCTTGGCGGAGCGGATCGAGCGCTCGGGCGGCGCGATCCGCCCGAACTTCGCCTTGGCCAGCAGGAACAGCACCAGCGCGAGCAGCACGTAGAGACCGCCGACGATGGTGCAGGAGAGGGCCAGCGAGATCCCCCACCAGTTGTGGATCCAGAAGGCCAGCGCGAAGCTGAACAACGGCACCGCGAAGATCGTGAGCACCGCGCCCACCATGCCCGCCACGCTGCCGAGCAGTGCCCGCCTGACGTCCTGCCGCACCTCGGCCTTGGCCAGCGCGATCTCGTCGTGCACCAGGCCCGACAGCTCGGCGGTGGCCGAGGCGACCAGCTCTCCCAGGCTCCGGCCCTCGTCGGCAGCGGTCATCGCGTTCTCCCTCTTCTTCTCTCCAGGACGCGTCTCCCCCGGAGGCGGTTGCCTCTGGTCCACGAGACAGTGGCGGCGGCCTGGTGGAGACCGGACCCCTGACCCGCCCCAGCCACGGCCGGGTGGGGGTGCCCCGTGCACGGAGTGCTCGGGGGAGTGCCCCCGCTGCCGGCCTCGGGGAGCGATGCCACAAATGGTATAGGGGCGCCCGGTCCACACCGGACGCCCCTGGTACCCGGCGGCGGGTCAGTCCTCGCTGGCCGCCGTCGGCAGCTTGGCCTGGATGAGATCCATGACCGTGGAGTCGGTCAGCGTCGTCACGTCGCCCAGCTCCCGGTTCTCCGCCACGTCGCGCAGCAGCCGGCGCATGATCTTGCCCGACCTGGTCTTCGGCAGCTCGTCGACCGGCAGGATCCGCTTGGGCTTGGCGATCGGCCCCAGCTCCTTGGCGACGTGCGCCCGCAACGCGTCCACCAGGCCCGGGTTCTCGGCGGCGCCGCCGCGCAGGATCACGAACGCCACGATGGCCTGGGTGGTCTGCGGGTCGGTGGCGCCGACGACGGCGGCCTCCGCGATCGCCGGGTGGGAGACCAGCGCCGATTCCACCTCGGTGGTGGAGATGTTGTGCCCGGACACCAGCATCACGTCGTCCACCCGGCCGAGCAGCCAGATGTCGCCGTCCGCGTCCTTCTTGGCGCCGTCGCCCGCGAAGTAGCGGCCGGGGAACCGGGACCAGTAGGTGTCGAGGTAGCGCTGGTCGTCGCCCCAGATGGTGCGGAGCATGGACGGCCAGGGCTCGGTGAGCGCCAGATAGCCGCCCGAGCCGTTCGCCACCTCGTTGCCGTCGTCGTCGACCACGGTGGCGCTGATGCCGGGCAGCGGCACCTGGGCCGATCCCGGCTTGGCGTGGGTGACGCCGGGCAGCGGGCTGATCATGATGCCGCCGGTCTCCGTCTGCCACCAGGTGTCGACGACCGGGACGCGGTCGCCGCCGATGTGCTTGCGGTACCAGATCCAGGCCTCGGGGTTGATGGGCTCGCCGACCGAGCCGAGCAACCGAAGACTGCCGAGGTCGAAGCCGGCCGGGACGTCGTCGCCCCACTTCATGCAGGTGCGGATGGCGGTCGGCGCGGTGTAGAGGAGGGTGACGCCGTACTTCTGGACGATCTCCCACCAGCGGCCGTTGTGCGGGGTGTTGGGGGTGCCCTCGTAGAGCACCTCGGTGGCGCCGTTGGCCAGCGGGCCGTAGACGATGTAGGAGTGCCCCGTGACCCAGCCGACGTCGGCGGTGCACCAGTAGACGTCGGACTCGGGCTTGAGGTCGAAGACGGCGTGGTGCGTGTACGCCACCTGGGTCAGGTAGCCGCCGGTGGTGTGCAGGATGCCCTTCGGCTTACCCGTGGTGCCCGAGGTGTAGAGGATGAACAGCGGGTGCTCGGCGTCGAACGCCTGCGGGGTGTGCTGCTCGGGCTGGCGGTCCACCAGCTCGTGCCACCACACGTCGCGGCCCTCGTGCCACGGCACCTCCTGGCCGGTGCGGCGGACCACCAGCACGCTGCGCACGGCCTCGGTGCCGGGGCGGGTCAGCGCCTCGTCCACCGCGGGCTTCAGCGCCGCGGGCGCGCCGCGCCGCCAGCCGCCGTCGGAGGTGATGACGACCCGGGCGTCGGCGTCCACGATCCGGGTGGCCAGCGCCTCGGCGGAGAACCCGCCGAACACCACCGAGTGCGGGGCGCCGATCCGGGCGCAGGCCAGCATCGCGAACACGGCCTCGGGGATCATCGGCAGGTAGATGGCGACCCGGTCGCCGGCCTCGACGCCCAGCTCGGTGAGGGCGTGCGCGGCCCGGGACACCTCGCGCTGGAGCTCGGCGTAGGTGATGGCGCGTGAGTCGCCGGGCTCGCCCTCGAAGTGGATCGCCACCCGGTCGCCGTGGCCGGCCTCGACGTGCCGGTCCACGCAGTTGTACGCCACGTTCAGCCGGCCGTCGGCGAACCACGTGGCGAACGGCGGGTTGGACCAGTCGAGGGTCTGGGTCGGCTCCTGCTCCCAGCTGAGCCGGCGGGCCTGCTCGGCCCAGAACGCCAGCCGGTCGGCGTCGGCCGCCTCGTAGGCGGCGGCGGTGATGTTGGCGTGGGCGGCCAGCTCGGTGGGGGGCGCGAACCGCCGCTCCTCCGTCATGAGATTGGCCAGGCTCTCTTTGCTCACGACATCTCCCTCTGGCGTACCTCGGCGTACCGCTGTGTCCCAGGGCACACCTCATCAGTCCGATTGGGCTTTGACAAGGGCAACCGGGCGAGTGGTGTAGACCTGTCACGGCGGATTGCGGTGAACGGCGCCGAGGTGCGGTGAGCGGCCCGTGGGCGCGCGCCGAGCGGCGCCCACGGGCATCTCGCGGGGTCGTGACCGGGGTGTGACGGGCGGTCAGCCGGGCAGTCAGCCGGGCAGTGGCTCCGGGCACGGCTCGGGCTGGCGCTCGTCGTCCGGGCGCACCGCCGTGAACACCGGCGCCCCGCCGGCCGGGCCCTCCCGGTTCAGCACGTACGCCTGCGCCTCGCCGACGTGGAAGTACATGCCGCGCAGGTCGAGCTCGCCCTCCGCCATCCGCCGGGCCACGCACGCGTGCAGCGCGAGGTGGTCGAGCTGCTGGAGCACGTTGGACAGGCAGAGGGACTCCAGTGTGTCGGCCGCCGGCCGGCCGTCGAGCCGGGGCGCCGCGCCGTCGGCCCCGCCGAGCCGGACCAGGCTCGGCCGGCCGTGCCGCAGCCAGCGGTCGAGCGAACTCGCGGCCGCCTCCGCCTCGTCGACCGACGCCGGCTCGGCCGGGCCCGGCGCGCCGAGCGACTCGAGGGCGTGCATCGCGCCGCAGCCCGAGTGGCCGCAGACCGTGATGGAGCGCACCCGCAGCACGTTGACCGCGTACTCGATGGCGGCGCCCACCGAGTGGTCGGCGGACTCGGTGCCGGGCGGCGGCACCAGGTTCCCCACGTTGCGCACGGTGAACAGGTCGCCGGGACCGCTCGACGTGATCATGCTGGTGACCAGGCGGGAGTCGGCACAGGTGATGAACAGCTCACCGGGCCGCTGCCCCTCGTCCGCCAGCCGGGCCAGCTCCGGCCGCACGAGCGCCGCCGTGGTGCGCTGGAAGTTCCGCACCCCGACCAGCAGTTGGTCCGGATGGTGGCCGCCGGCCCGGAGCGGACCCGGGCTGCCGGCGACCGGCGGCGGCGCGGCCGTGCACTGGTGGTTGCGCCAGGGGAGCCAGGGCCGGCAGTGGTGCGCGGGAGCCTCCTCGCCGAGCAGTTGCTGCCCGGTCCGGCCGGTGACCTCCGCGACGCTGCCGTGCGCGGCGTGCGCCAGCCGCCAGTCGTGCAGTGCCTCGTAGGCCGCGTGGTCCAGGAAGGTGCCGTCCAACTCGACGGCGGCCGGCTCGCGTTCGGGCACCAGGGCGAGTGCCCTGGTGAGCCGGGGCACCGCGAGGAACGTCAACTGGCCGCGGACCCGGAGGCGATGGGTGCCGTCGGCAAGCCGCTCGTGCGTGATCCGGGTGTGGGTGAGCCGGTGCAGCGCGACCACGACCGCCACCGCGATCCCGATGCCCACGCCCTCCAGCACGCCGAGGAAGGTGACCGCGGCCGCCGTCACCCCGTAGACCAGCACCTCGCGATGGCGGGTGACGGTGCGGATGTGCGTGATGCTGACCATCTGCACGCCGATCACGGCCACCAGCGCGGCCAGTGCCGCCAGCGGGATCCGCTCGAGCAGCCCCACCAGCAGCCCCGTGGCGAGCAGCACCCAGCAGCCGTGCAGGATGCTGGACCAGCGGCTGACCGCGCCGGCCGCCACGTTGGCCGCGCTGCGCACCGCGACGCCGGTGATCGGCAGCCCGCCGAGCAGGCCGGACACCACGTTGGCCGCGCCCTGCCCGCGCAGCTCGCGGTCCAGGTCGGCCCGCGGCACCGCGGGCCCGCCGGCCCGCCGCCTGGCCGCCGCCAGCTTGTCCACCGCGACGGCGGACAGCAGGGACTCGACGCTGGCCACCAGCGTGATGGTGACCACGGCGGCCAGCAGCCCGAGCACCGGCCCCTCGGGCAGCCTGGGCAGCGCGTGGCTGCTCCAGGACGGCAGGTCGACCCGGGGCGCGCTGAGCGACAGGGACCAGGCGAGCAGGGTGGCCAGGGCCACCGCGACGAGCGCGGCGGGCGCCGCCCGGCGCAGCGCCGCGCCGGCCCGGCCCGGCAGCCGGGGCCAGGCGAGGAGCACCGCCACCGTGAGGCCGCTGATCGCGAGTGCCGTGAGATGTGGATCCGCCAACTGCCCGGGCAGGGCTCTCAGGTTGTCGAGCGCCGAGCTCTCCGGGTTGCCGCCGAGGACGACATGGAGCTGGGAGAGGGCGATGGTGAGGCCGATGCCGGCGAGCATGCCGTGCACGATCGCGGGACTGACCATCAGCGCGGAGCGGGCCACCCGCACCGCGGAGAGCAGCAGTTGGGTCAGGCCGGCGAGCACGGTGATCGCACAGGTGGTGCGCCAGCCGTACTCCTGGATGAGCTCGGCCGTGATCACCGTGAGCCCGGCGGCGGGGCCGCTGACCTGGAGCGGCGCGCCGCCGAGTGCTCCCGCGAGGATCCCGCCGACGGCCGCGGCGACGAGGCCGGCCTGGAGCGGGGCACCCGTGGCGAGCGCGATGCCGAGGGAGAGCGGCAGCGCGATCAGGAACACGGAGATCGACGCGGATACGTCGGGTCGGTGGGGGGCGCAGGCGGACATGTTCCGTCTCCGTCCGTGAGGGACTTGCTTGGGGGCTGACGGGAGAGGACTGACCGTGAAGGTATGGCCAGTTTCAAGCGTCAGTAAATGAAGGGTAATGGCGCGTAAAGGCGGCGACTACTCGAGGAAAGGTTCCGCCCTGGATTTACTCCTATCGAGTTAATTAATCATTCAATCCGCTTGTCGTATAACCATCTCACTTCTTCATCTCTTATGAAGTTGGGACAGGTGTTCCGAAGAGGTGTGGGAGGACCCATGGCGGTCTTGGGCGGACAACGTGCGGCTCGATGGTCGGCGGTCGCCGTCCTGATGCTGGGAGTGGCCGGCTGCGGCCTCTCCGGCGACGAACCGGACGGCGAGGAGAAGAAGCGGGAGAAACGGAACGAGGCGTCCCCCGACCACCCGGGGCCCCCGTCGCGGGAGGCGCTGGAGCGTGCCGGGCGACTGATCGGCGACGGCTCGACCGCCGACGCCGGGGCCCAGCCCAACCAACCCGAGCCGGAACGGCTCGAACCCGGCGAGGAGCCACCCCAGTTCGTCGTCTTCTCCTGGGACGGCGCGGGCGAGGACGGCAACCGGCTGTTCTCACACTTCCGCCAGGTGGCGAAGGAGAGCGACGCGCACATGACGTACTTCCTCTCCGGCCTCTACCTGCTTCCCGAGGCCGAGCGGGCCAGCTACCTGCCGCCGGGTCACTCGACCGGCGCCTCCGACATCGGGTACCTCCGCGACGAGAGCATCCACGCCACCATCGAGCAACTGCGCGGCGCGTGGCTGGACGGCAGCGAGATCGGCACCCACTTCAACGGCCACTTCTGCGGCTCCGGCGGGGTCGGCGACTGGTCGCCCTCGGACTGGGTGAGCGAGACCGAGCAGGCGAAGTGGATGGTCAAGAACTGGCGCACGACGACCGGATTCGAGGATCTGGAACCACTTCCCTTCGATTACGACAAGGAATTGGTCGGCGGTCGGACGCCCTGTCTGGAAGGCCAGCAGAACCTCCTGGCGGCGGCCCCCGAAATGGGCTTCCGTTACGACTCGAGCGGCAGCAGCCGTCAGGTCTGGCCGAAGCAGACCCCCGAGGGTATCTGGGACATCCCGCTGCAGGAAGTCCCGGTTCCCGGGCGCGATTTCGAGACCCTCTCGATGGACTACAACTACATGTACAACCAGTCGGGACCGAGCAGCGGCGAGCCCGCGATGCACCCCGTCTGGGAGGAACAGATGCGCGGCGGGCTACTCCAGGCGTTCGACCGCGCCTACCACGGCAACCGCGCGCCGCTGATCATCGGCAACCACTTCGAGGACTGGAACGACGGCATCTACATGCGGGCCGTCGAGGACGTCATCAGGGACGTGTGCCCGCGGGAGGGGGTGCGCTGCGTCTCCTTCCGGCAGCTCGTCGACTGGCTCGACGCCCAGGATCCCGAGGTGCTCGACCGGCTGCGGACCCTGGACGTCGGAGTCGCCCCGCCCGACGGCTGGGCCGGGTTCCTCGGCGCGGCGAAGCCGGCCGCCGCGCCGGCCGGACAGGGCGTGCACGGCGTGCGGGGCATGCCGGGTGTGCTGGCCGCCCCCGCCGTGCCCGGCCGACCGGCCACCGCGGTTCAGGCCGGCTGAGGGCTGGGACGCGGCTCCTCGGCGAGCGTGAAACCGGGGTCGACCTGGGCCGCCAGGTCGGCCCCGGTCCGCTCGTTGCCCCAACTCGCCGCGTTCTTCAGGTGGAAGTGCACCATCTGCTGCGTGTACCGCTCCCAGTCGCGGGCGGCGTAGGAGGCGTCGGCCGCCTCGTACAGCGCGTCGAGGGCGCGGGCGTTCTCCGGCTCCAGCTCGGCGAACGGCCGCTGGACGCCGCGCTCCAGGGCCCGCACCCAGTCGGACTGGCCGAAGGCGACCACCAGGTCGTCGCCCACCTCGGCGCGCAGGAAGTCGAGGTCGTCCTGCCCCTGCACCTTGTTGCCGACGACGCGCAGCGCGACGCCGAAGTCCCGTGCGTAGTCCCGGTACTGGCGGTAGACCGAGACGCCCTTGCGGGTGGGCTCGGCCACCAGGAAGGTCGTGTCGAAACGGGTGAACATCCCGGACGCGAACGAGTCGCTGCCGGCCGTCATGTCGACCACCAGGAACTCGCCGCGCCCGTCCACCAGGTGGTTGAGCACCAGCTCGACGGCGCCCGTCTTGGAGTGGTAGCAGGCGACGCCGAGGTCGTCCTCCGTGAACGGGCCGGTGACCAACAGCCGGGCGGCGCCGTCGTCCAACGGGACGGTGCGGGCGCAGGCGTCGAAGACCGGGTTGTCCTCGGCGAGCCGCAGCAGCCGCGAACCCTCGCCCGGCGGCGTGGTCTTGATCATGGTCTCGGCCGAGAGGATCCGCGGGTTGTCGCCGCGCAGGTGCTCCTTGATCAGCGGGAGCCGCTCCCCCATCGGGGGCATCGCGGCCGCCTGCTCCTCCGTCAGCCCGAGCGCCACCCCGAGGTGCTGGTTGATGTCGGCGTCCACCGCGGTGACCGGGACCCGCCGCGCCGCCAGCCGCCGGATGAACAGCGAGGACAGCGTCGTCTTCCCGCTGCCTCCCTTGCCTACGAAAGCGATCTTCATGTTCATTAGCGTAGCCCGGCGGGCCGCCGCGACAGGACCATCCGGGGGATGGGACCACCCGAACGTGTGGTTTGTGCCTGATGGTTCACCGTGCTCCGCCCCCGCCTAGGCTTCGGTGCCATGAACGCCGACGCCCCGAACCCCGACGCCCCCAACGTCTCCGGCGCGGAGCGCGCCGAGCGTGCCGACCGCGCCGACCGCGAGGCGGATCCGCTGGTGACGCTCGCCGCGCTCCCCGGGGTGGCCGAGGCCGTCGACGCCGTGCGGACCGCGGTCGACGGCCTCTACGGCCACCGGGTGATGCGCCGCCGCAGCCCGGAGATCGCCGCCGAGGCCGCGCTGCGCGGGGCCCGCGGCTCGGCGGCGCTGGCCGGCGCCGACTGGGCGCTCGAAGAGGTGCGGCGGCGCGGTGACTTCGGCGCGGACCCGGAGGCACGCACGGTGGGCGCCGCGCTGCGGCTGACCGCGGAGGCCGGGCAGTCGCTCGCCGTGTGGCCGGCCTCGCCGCTGCGGGTGCTGGCGCGGCTGCACCTGGTGGCGGCCGGCGGCGCCGTCCGCGACGACGCGGTGGGCCGGCCCCGGCTGCCCGGCGAGCCCGTGGTGGACGACGAACTCGACGGCGCGGGACGCCCGGCGCCGGACGCCGCCGAGGTCGCCGCCCGGCTCGACGCGCTCGGCCGACTCGTGCTCGGCGGCTCCGCCGCCCCCGCGCTGGTGACGGCCGCGGTGGTGCACGGCGAACTGGCCGCGCTGCGCCCGTTCGTCAGCCACAACGGCCTGGTGGCGCGCGCGGCGGAACGGATCGTGCTGGTCGGCGGCGGGCTCGACCCCAAGTCCGTGACACCCGCCGAGGTCGGGCACGCGGAGGCGGGGCGCGCCGGGTACCGGGCCGCGCTCGCCGGCTACACCTCGGGCACGCGGGACGGGGTGGCGGGCTGGATCGCGCACTGCGGCCGGGCCGTCGAACTGGGCGCCCGCGAGTCGGTCGCGGTGTGCGAGGCGCTGCAGCGCGGGGCCGCCTGAGCGGCGCCGCGCCGGCCCGGCCCGGCCCGGCGGGAAAAAGGTGTCAGGCCCGGCGGGCGGCCGTCCTGCGGCGGCTCGCGTACCAGACGATGCCGGCGGCGCAGGCCGCGGCGGCCACCGCGGCGCCCGCCGCGAGCGCCGGCCTCGGCGGCAGCGTGGGCAGCCGCTGCTTCAGCCGCACCCGGCGCTCGAAGGCGAGGACCGGCCACTCGCGGGCGGCGGCCTCGCGGCGCAGCGCCCGGTCCGGGTTGACGGCGTGCGGGTGGCCGACCGTCTCCAGCATCGGGATGTCGGTCGCCGAGTCGCTGTAGGCGTAGCACCGGTCCAGGTCGTAGCCCTCGGAGGCGGCGAGCTCGGTGATCGCCTCGGCCTTGGTGGGGCCGTAGGCGTAGTAGTCGATCTCGCCGGTGTACCGGCCGTCCGCCACCGCCATCCGGGTGGCCACCACCCGGTCGGCGCCCAGCAGTTCGCCGATCGGCTCGACCAGGTCGGCGGCCGACGAGCTGACGATCACCACGTCCCGGCCGGCCGCGTGGTGCCGCTCGATCAGCGAGGCGGCCTCGTCGTAGATGATCGGGTCGATCACCTGGTGCAGCGTCTCCGCGACGATCTCCCGCACCTGCCGCACGTTCCACCCACGGCAGAGTGCCGACATGTACTCCCGCATCCGCTCCATCTGGTCGTGGTCGGCGCCGCCGAGCAGATAGACGAACTGGGTGTAGGCGGTGCGCAGCACGGCCCGGCGGTTGATCAGGCCGCCCTGGTAGAAGTGCCGGCTGAACGTGAACGTGCTCGACTTGGCGATGACCGTCTTGTCGAGGTCGAAGAAGGCGGCGGTGCGTGGCTGCGGCAGGGTTTCCACGCCCCGAGCATACGGCCCGCCATTCGGCGTACGCTGGGGCGCGTGGGTTTGCCTGAGAGGCCTCTCGGGTACACCATGGAAGTCACGGATCGTTCGCGACCGTGCTAACCCGGTCCGACTCCTCCCCCCCGAGTCGGCCGTGGAAGACGACCCCCGCTCTCCCCCCCGGCGGGGGTCGTCGCATGTCCGGGGGGCTTTTTCATGCCCTGATCGGCCGCGGGCCGCGCTGCGCGCGGCGGCCGGATCGATGGGCCGCGGCGGCCGGTGGGCTCTGCTGAAGATCACCCTGAGTAGCTAGATCGGGTGAGTGAGTTATCCACAGTCCGGGGGTCGTCCACAGATTTCGGCCCGGATCCCCACGGGCCGGTGATCGGCGGCACCGTGGGCCGTGGCGTCGAAGCGCACGGTGATCGGCCGGGCGCGAGGCGTCACCTCCGCGGTCGGCGCGGCCGCGGAGGCGACACGGAGCTCACCGCGAACGGGGACGGGACATGGCCGAATCCATTCTGATTCTCACCGAGGACGAGGAACTCCTCGACGACCTGCTGCGCCTGTGCGCCGCGGCCGGGGCGGAGGCCGAGGTGGTGCCGGGCGAACCGCCGCGGGCGGGCCGCTGGGAGCGGGCGCCGCTGGTGCTGGTCGGCGACGACCGGGCCGCCGCCCGGCCCGGGGCCACCCACTGGCCCGGCCGGCGCCCCGGCGTGCTGCTGGTGGGGCGCGATCTGGACGACCACACCATCTGGGCCCGCGGCGTGGCGCTGGGCGCGGAACAGGTGCTGCACCTGCCGTCCGACGAGAGCTGGCTCGCCGACCGCATCGCGGACGCGGTCGAGCCCGCCGGGCCACCCGCGCTCACCGTGGGCGTGCTCGGCGGGCGCGGCGGCGCCGGGGCCTCGTCGCTGGCCTGCGCCCTGGCGCTGACCGCGGCCCGGCAGGGCCGGCGCACCACACTGGTCGACGGCGATCCGCTGGGCGGCGGCCTCGACCTGCTGTTCGGCGGCGAGGGCGCGGCGGGGCCGCGCTGGCCGGCGTTCGTCTCGGCGCGCGGGCGGCTCTCCGGCACGGCGCTCGACGAGTCGCTGCCCAGGCCACACGGTCTCAGCCTGCTCAGCTGGGACCGCTCGGACGTCGCCCGGCTGCCGGTCGAGGCGATGCGCTCGGTGCTCGCCGCCGCCAGGCGCGGGGGCGGCGTGGTCGTCATCGACCTGCCGCGCACGGTGGACGAGTCGGTGGCCGCGGCGCTCACGAGCCTCGACCTCGGGCTGATCGTGGTGCCCGGCGAGCTGCGGGCGGCCGCCGCCGCCCGGCGCGTGGTGGCCACCGCCGGGGCGCTGGTGCGGGATCTGCGGGTGGTGGCGCGCGCCTCGGGCGCCGGGCTGCCGGGCGCCGAGCTGGCCAGGGTGCTCGGGCTGCCGCTGGCCGGCGAGCTCCCGGACGAACCGGGCCTCCGCACGGCCGCCGAGGCCGGGGAGCCACCCGGCGCCGACTCCCGGGGGGTGCTGGCCAGGTTCTCGGCCGCGCTGCTCGAGCGCGCCCTGCCCGCCACGGAGGCCGCCTCGTGAGCGCCCCGACCCTGCCGGGCCCGGTGGGCCCGCGCACCGCCCCGGGCGACCGCGACGCCGGCGCCGAACTGCCGGAGCTGCCCGCGCTGTTGGAGGAGGTGCGGCTGCGGCTCGCCGCCGAGGGCGCCGAGCCCACGCCGGGCCGGGTGGCCGCCGCGCTCCGCGCCCAGGGCCGGCTGCTGGGCGACTCCGCGGTGCTCTCCATCGTCCGCGCGCTCCGCTCCGAGCTGGTGGGCGCCGGTCCGCTGCAGTCGCTGCTCGCCGAGCCGGGCATCACCGACGTCCTGGTCAACGGCCCCGACGAGGTCTGGATCGACCGAGGCCACGGCCTGGAACGCGCCCCCGTGCGGTTCCCGGACGCGGTCGCCATCCGCCGCCTCGCCCAGCGCCTCGCCGGCGCGGCCGGGCGCCGCCTCGACGACGCCAGGCCGTGGGCCGACGTCCGGCTGCCGGACGGCACCCGGATGCACGCCGTGCTGCCCCCGGTGGTCGTCGGCTCGCCCTGCCTCTCGCTCCGGGTGGTCAGGCCACGCGCCTTCTCGCTCGCCGAGCTCACCGCCGCCGGCACCGTGCCGCCGGGCGGTGAGCGGCTGCTGCGGGCCATCCTCGCCGGCCGGCTCTCCTTCCTGATCAGCGGCGGCACCGGGTCGGGCAAGAGCACCCTGCTGTCGACGCTGCTCGGCCTCACCGACCCGGCGGAGCGGATCGTCCTCGTGGAGGACTCGGCCGAGCTGCGCCCCAGCCATCCGCACGTGGTCAGGCTCGAGACCCGGCCGGCCAACCAGGAGGGCGCCGGCCGCGTCACGCTCCGGGACCTGGTCCGCCAGGCCCTGCGGATGCGCCCCGACCGGCTGGTGGTCGGCGAATGCCGGGGGCCCGAGGTCACCGACCTGCTCGCCGCCCTCAACACAGGCCACGAGGGCGGCTGCGGCACGCTCCACGCCAACGCCGCGGCGGACGTGCCGGCGCGGCTGGAGGCGCTCGGCAGCACGGCCGGTCTTTCCAGGTCCGCGCTGCACAGCCAGCTCGCCGCCGCGCTCTGCGCCGTCGTCCACCTCAGCAGGGACCGGGCCACCGGCCGGCGCAGGATCGCCGAGATCCACGTCCTGGAGCGGGACGGCGGCGGCCTGGTGCGCACGGTCCAGGCCGCCGGCTGGAGCCCGGAGGGCTTCCGGCACGGCCCCGGTTGGGGTCGGCTCGCCGAGCTCTGCGCCAGGGGCGGGGGTGCCGGCTCGTGAGCGCGCAGCTGGTGGGGTTCGCGGCCGCGCTGTGCGCGGGCGCCGGGGCGTGGCTGCTGGTCGACGGGCCTGGCCGGCGGTGCCGCGCCCGCCTGGTGGCGGTCGGCGGCGCCGGCCCGCCCGAGCCGCGGCGGGTGCCGTGGCCGGCGCGCCTCTCGGTGCCCCGGCCGGTGGGTCCTGGCGAGCGGCGGGTGGTGCTCTGGTGCCTGGCGGGCGGGCTGCTGCTCGGGGTGTGGGGGAGTTCCTGGTTGCCGCCGGTGGCGTCCCTGTTGCTGGCGCCGCTGGCCGTCCGCTGGTGGCGCGGGGTGGTGGAGCGCCGCGAGGCCGACCTGCGGCGGGCCGCCGTCATCGCCTTCTGCGCCTCGCTCGCCGGCGAGCTCAGGGCCGGCCGGCAGCCGGGCGGCGCCGTGCTCGCGGCCGGCGTGGCCGGGCTCGGTGAGCCGGGCGCCAGGGTGCTCGCCGCCGCCCGGTACGGGGGTGACGTGTCGGCGGCGCTCTGTGCCGCGGCTGCCCAGCCGGGTGCCGCCGGGCTGCGCGGGGTGGCCGCCTGCTGGGAGGTGGCGGTGGCCGGCGGCGCCTCGCTCGCCACCGGCCTCGAGCGGGTCGCCGAGGCGCTGCGGGCCGAGGGCGACCAGGAGGACGACCTGCGCGCCCAGCTGGCCGGGCCGCGCACCAGCGCCCTGGCGCTCGCGGTGCTGCCCCTGCTCGGGCTGCTGCTCGGCTCGGCGATGGGGGTCGAACCGTTGGAGATCCTGCTCGGCTCGCCGCTCGGCCACGGGCTGCTGCTGGCCGGCGTCGTCTGCGAGTGGGCCGGTGTCGCCTGGTGCCGGGCGCTGGTCCGCGCGGCGGAACGGGGCGGGGCGTGAGCGCCCTGGCGGCGATGGTCCCGCCCGTGCTGTTCGCGGTCTCCGCGGTCGCGTTCGCCCTGGCCCTCCGGCCCGAGCGGAGCGGCCTCGCCGGCCTCACCGGCCTCGCCGGCCTCGCCGGCCTCACCGGCCTCACCGGACCCACCGGACCCACCGGCGCTCATCCCCGGCCCGTCAGGGGCGGATTCCGGCCGCTCTGGCGGCGCCCCGGGCGGCGGCCCGTCGAGGACCGGCAACTACCGCTGGCCACCGAGTTGCTGGCCGCCTGCCTGGCGGCCGGCGCGGCCCCGGGCGCGGCGGCCGGGGCGGTGGGGGCCGCGTTGGACGGTCCGCTCGGCCGTGGCCTGGTGCGGGCGGCGGCCGAGCTCCGGCTCGGCGGCGACCCGGCCGCCGTCTGGGGCAGGTTCGGGCGGCTGCCGGGGGCCGCGGGGCTGGCCAGGCGCCTGGAGTTGGCCGGCACCAGCGGCGCCCCGGTGGTCGCGGCGGTCACCGCCGAGGCGGCCGAGAGCCGGGCCCGCCGTCGGCGCTCGGCCCAGGCAGGGGCCCGCCGGGCGGCCGTCTGGGCCACCGGCCCGCTCGGCCTCTGCTTCCTGCCGGCCTTCCTGCTGATCGGCGTCGCGCCGGTGGTGCTCGGCCTGGCCGGGCGGCTGCTGTGACGCCGGGCCGCGGGCAGGGCCGCGCGAAGCCGCCGGAACCGCACCGGAGCCATCAGAACCATCAGAACCACGAGAAGGGCAGCGACATGAAGGCCAGCGACATGAGAGGCGGCGACACGAGCATGCGAGGGAACGGGACGACGCGTGGGCTTCCCCGGGCGGTGGCCCGTTGGTGGGCCGGGCGGTTCGACGCCGCGCGGCGGGACACCGGGATGAGCACCGCCGAGTACGCGATCGGCACGCTCGCCGCGGCGGGGCTCGCGGCGCTGCTGATGAAGGTCGTCACCTCGGACACGGTGCGGGGCGCGCTCGAAGGGCTGGTGGAGCGTGCGCTCAGCGCGCCGGTGTGACGAGTGGCGTGACCGGGGCTACGTCACGACGGAGAGTGCCGTGGCGGTGCCCGCGCTGGTTCTGCTCCTGGGCATGCTGTTGTGGGGCCTGGGGGCGGTCACGGTCCAGCTGCGGTGCGGTGACGCGGCCAGGGCCGGGGCGCGTGCCGTGGCCCGCGGGGAGCCGGCGGCCGTCGCCGACGACGTGGCCAGGGCCGCGGCTCCCGACGGCGCTGAGGTGCGGATCGAGCGCGACGGCGAGTTGCACCGGGTCGTGGTGACGGCCAGGGCCCTGGGCCCCGGGCCGTTGGCGCTGCCGGTGACGGGGGAGGCGGTGGCCCATGCCGAGCCCGGCTGACCGCCGCCGGCCCCGGGCGGGCGACCGGGGCTCGGGCACCGTTTTCGCGGCGTGCTCGGTGGCGGTGCTGTGCCTGGTGTTCGGCGTGGTGCTGGCCCTCGGGCAGGTGATGGCGGCGCGGCAGCGGGCGGCGACCGCCGCCGACCTCGCGGCCCTGGCCGCCGCGGAGCGGGCGCTGTCCGGTGCCGAGGCCGCCTGCGCGCTGGCCGATCGGGTGGCCGGCCGGCAGGGAGCGCGGCTGACCCGCTGCCAGCTCACCGGCGAGGTCGCGCCGCCGCGGGCCCGTACACGGTGCGGGCCCGCGCCCGGGCCGGGCCGCCGGGCTCCGAGGCCGTCGGGGCGGCGCCGGCCACCAGCCGGGCCGACGCCGCCGGGCCCGCCGTCCTCGACCGGCCCACCGTCCTCGGCCGGCTAACGGGCCTCGGCCGCCGCCTCGGCTCCGCGCAGCAGTTCGGTCAACACCCGGATGGCGCCCCTCTTGTGCAGCGGCTCGTTGCCGTTGCCGCACTTGGGCGACTGGATGCAGGACGGGCAGCCGCTCCGGCACTCGCAGGCGGCGATCGCGTCCCGGGTCGCGGCCAGCCACCGCCGGGCGGTGTGGAAGGCGCGCTCGGCGAAGCCGGCGCCGCCCGGGTGGCCGTCGTGCACGAAGACCGTGGGCAGCAGGGTGTCCGGGTGCAGCGCGGTGGAGACGCCGCCGATGTCCCAGCGGTCACAGGTGGCGAACAGCGGCAGCATCCCGATCGCCGCGTGCTCGGCCGCGTGCAGCGAGCCGGCCAGGATCTCCGGGGTGATCCTGGCCGCGTCCAGCTGGTCCTCGGTCATGGTCCACCACACCGCGCGGGTCCGCAGCGTCCTGGGCGGCAGGTCGAGCCGGGTCTCGCCGAGCACCTCGCCGCTGATCAGCCGGCGCCGCAGATAGGAGACCACCTGGTGGGTGACCTCGACGGAGCCGAAGCACAGCCGCGCGTCCCCCCAGGGCGTCTCGGTGTCGGTCTCCAGCACCGTGAGTTCGGTCACCTCCCGGGCCGAGGTGCTCCAGGGCGGGTCGGCCGCCTCCACCAGCGCCACCGAGTCGGTCAGGTTCAGCTCCCTGACCACATAGCTGCGCCCCTGGTGCAGGTGGACGGCCCCGTCGTGCACGGTGCCGTGCGCGGCCGCCGCGTCCACGGTGCCGAGCAGCCGGCCGGTCTCCGCCTCCACCACCCGCACCGGGTCGCCGCCCGAGCCGCGGATGTCCACCAGGTCGGCCGGCCGCTCCCGTCGGGTCCAGTACCAGGACGAACCGCGCCGGCGCAGCAGCGAGCGGGCGGCGAGCTTGGGCAGCAGCTCGCCGGCCGCCGCGCCGAACAGCGCCGAGTCGCCGGCGAAGTCCGGCTCGGTCAGCGGGAGTTCGGCAGCGGCCGCGCACAGGTGCGGGGCCAGCACGTACGGGTTGCCCGGGTCGAGCACGGTGCTCTCCACCGGCTGCCGGAACAGCGCGTCCGGATGGTGCACCAGATAGGTGTCCAGCGGGTCGTCACGGGCCACCAGCACGGCCAGCGCGCCCTGCCGCTGCCGGCCGGCCCGGCCCGCCTGCTGCCACAGCGACGCCCTGGTCCCCGGATAGCCGGCCAGCAGCACCGCGTCCAGGCCGGCCACGTCGACGCCGAGCTCCAGCGCGGTGGTGGCCGCCAGGCCGAGCAGCTCGCCGCCGTGCAGGGCCCGCTCCAGGTCCCGGCGCTCCTCCGGGAGATAGCCGCCGCGATAGGCCGCCACCCGCCCGGCCAGCGCCCGGTCCACCTCGGCGAGCCGCTCCTGGGCGATCAGCGCGATCAGCTCGGCGCCGCGCCGGGAGCGCACGAAGGCGACGGTGCGGACCTCCTGGAGCGCCAGGTCGGTCAGCAGTTCGGCGGTCTCGGCGGTGGCCGTGCGGCGCACCGGCGCGCCGCGCTCCCCGCGCGCCTCGGTCAGCGGCGGCTCCCAGAGGGCGAACACCAGCTCGCCGCGCGGCGAGGCGTCCTCGGTCACCTCGACCACCGGGAGCCCGGTCAGCCGGCCGGCGGCCACGGCCGGCTCGGCGGTCGTGGCCGAGGCCAGCAGGAACACCGGCTCGGCGCCGTAGTGCGCGCACACCCGCCGTAGCCGGCGCAACACCTGGGCCACGTGCGAGCCGAACACCCCCCGGTAGACGTGGCACTCGTCGATCACCACATAGCGCAGGGCACGCAGGAAGGAGGACCAGCGGCGGTGCCCGGGCAGCAGCCCGCGGTGCAGCATGTCCGGATTGGTCAGCAGCACGTTGGCGTGCTCCCTGGCCCAGGCGCGTTCCTCGTGCGGGGTGTCCCCGTCGTAGACGGCGGGCCGCACGGCGGTGCCGAGCGGTGCGGCCAGCCGGCGTATCGCCCGCAGCTGGTCGGCGGCCAGGGCCTTGGTCGGCGCGAGATACAGGGCCGTCGCCTCCCGGCGCCCGGGTCCGGGGCCGGCGGCCGCGTCGAGCAGCGCGTCGAGCACCGGCACCTGGTAGGAGAGCGACTTGCCGGACGCGGTGCCGGTCGCGACCACCACCGACTCGCCGCCCAGCGCGTGCCGGGCGGTGCGGGCCTGGTGCGCCCAGGGCCGCTCGATGCCGGCCGCCGCCACGGCCGCGACGACCTCGGGTCGTATCTCGTCCGGCCAGTCGGCATGGCTTCCCGACCTGGCGGGCACGTGCTCCGTGTGGGTGATCCGCTCGGCCCGGTCGCGGTGGCCGCCCAGGCGGTCGAGGACAGCCCGCGGCGACGGCCGTCGGCCGTCGTTCTCGCCCTCGTCTGGCGGTCGGTGCATCGGGGACATCGCCCCCGAGTCTGTCACTGGTCTGACGGACAATGGCTGTAAGACGTCGTGCTGGGCAGGCGGTAAGTGGTTGAATGCCCTGGCGGCTGCCGATCCATGGGGGGCGCCGCTCATTAGCAAGGTGCTGGAGGAGTCCGTGGACCTGTCCCTGTCGACCCGGACCGTTGGCGACCGTACGGTCGTTGAGGTAGGCGGCGAGATTGACGTATACACCGCGCCCAAGTTGCGCGAACAACTGGTTGAGCTCGTCAACGATGGCAACCACCATCTGGTGGTGGACATGGAGCGCGTCGACTTCCTCGACTCGACCGGTCTCGGCGTGCTGGTCGGTGGCCTGAAGCGGGTTCGGGCCCAGGAGGGTTCGCTGCGGCTGGTGTGCAACCAGGAGCGCATTCTCAAGATCTTCCGGATCACCGGCCTGACCAAGGTGTTTCCCATCCACGAGTCCGTGGACGAGGCCATCGCGGCCACCGACTGAGGCGCCGTCAGCGCGCCGGCCCCCCCGCGGGGCCGCGCCGCTGACCGCGTAAGAATGATCAGGTGACCGCCCCGGCCTCGGTGGTGCCGACGCGTTCGGCATCCTCCGTGTCGCCGCCGGGGCGGCGTGTGCCCGCACGATCGAGGGGGATGCCATGGCCACCGTGGAACTTCGCTTCAGCGCGTCGCCGGAGCATGTGCGCACCGCCCGGCTGGTGGCCGCGGCGGTCGCCCGTCGCGCCGGGGTGGACGAGTCGGTGCTCGACGAGCTGCGGCTCGCCGTCGGCGAGGCGTGCAGCCGCGCCGTGGGCCTGCACGCCCTGCACGGGCTGACCAGCCCCGTGCGGGTGGCGCTGACCGAGGGGGAGAAGTCGTTCTCCATCGAGGTCGGCGACGACGCCCCGAGCACGGTCCCCACCGCACGGGACCAGTCGGCCTCTGAGGCGGCCGAGGGCACGGACGAACTCGGTCTCGCCGTGATCAGTGGTCTGGTCGACGACGTCGAGGTCATCGCCGACGCGCACGGCGGCAAGATCCGGATGAGCTGGCCCACCGCCACCGCCGTCGTTCCCTGATCGACCCCGGGTTCCCGCCCCGGTTCCGCTCCCGGTCCCCGGCTGAGCAGGGAATTCGCGAATTCGATCTTTCGGTTGATCTTCCGGTCGACCCGCTATGTGATCTTCGATATCGATCTTCGATTCCCGTGGCCCGGTGGTGATCATTTCGCCGCCGGGCTCGCGCATTCACGGGAATTCCCCTTCCCGGCCCCTGTCTTGATGTCGAACGCCTCTCTACACTCCGGCCTCGTCTGTCTGTTTTCGGATCAGCGCCTGAGCGTCAAGGAGGACGAATGGCACATCCATATCTCACGCAGGCAGCCGAGGCCGCCGAGCTCACGGGCGGCAACCGGGGCCTCGTCGTGGTGGTCGCGGTGGTCGCGCTTGCGGCCCTGGGCGTCGCGTTCGTACTGGTGAGACAGGTGCTCGCCGCCGGCGAAGGCACCGAGAACATGCGGCGCATCGCCGCCGCAGTCCAGGAGGGTGCCAACGCCTATCTCGCGCGCCAGTTAAGGACCCTCGCGTTCTTCGCCGTCGCCGTGGTCCTTCTGCTGCTCGCGTTGCCGGCCGACGACCTGGGGCAGCGACTCGGCCGTTCCGTGTTCTTCGTGGTCGGCGCGGCATTCTCGGCGGCCACCGGATATCTCGGAATGTGGCTGGCGGTGCGGAGCAATGTCAGGGTGGCCGCGGCGGCGCGGGAGTCGGGCCGGGAGACGGCGATGCGCATCGCCTTCCGCACCGGCGGCGTCGTCGGCATGTGCACCGTCGGCCTCGGCCTGCTCGGCGCCTCCTGCGTGGTCCTGGTCTACGCGGCCGACGCGCCCCGGGTTCTGGAGGGCTTCGGGCTCGGCGCGGCGCTGATCGCGATGTTCATGCGGGTCGGCGGCGGCATCTTCACCAAGGCCGCCGACGTGGGCGCCGACCTGGTGGGCAAGGTGGAGCAGGGCATCCCGGAGGACGACCCGCGCAACGCCGCGACCATCGCGGACAACGTCGGCGACAACGTGGGCGACTGCGCCGGGATGGCCGCCGACCTCTTCGAGTCCTACGCCGTCACCCTCGTCGCCGCGCTGATCCTCGGCACCGTCGCCTTCGGCGACGCCGGCCTCGCCTTCCCGCTGCTGGTGCCCGGCATCGGCGTGCTGACGGCCATGGCCGGCATCTTCCTGGTCGCCCCCCGGAGCGGCGACCGCACCGGCATGACGGCCATCAACCGCGGCTTCTTCGCCTCCGCCGGCATCTCCCTCGTGCTGGTGGCCGTCGCCGCCTTCGCGTACCTTCCCGACAGCTTCGCCGACCTCGACGGCGTCAACGACGCCACCATCCTCGCGCACGACGCCGACCCCCGGCTCTTCGCGCTCGCCGCGGTCGCCATCGGCATCGTGCTGGCCGTGCTGATCCAGCAGCTCACCGGCTACTTCACCGAGCCGAGCCGCCGCCCCGTGCGGGACATCGGCAAGACCTCGCGCACCGGCCCGGCGACCGTCGTGCTCTCCGGCTTCTCCCTCGGCCTCGAGTCCGCCGTCTACACCGCGCTGCTGGTCGCGCTCAGCGTCTACGCCGCGTTCGTGCTGGCCGGCAGCACCATCATGCTCGCGCTCTTCGCGGTCGCCCTCGCCGGCACCGGCCTGCTGACCACCGTGGGCGTCATCGTCGCCATGGACACCTTCGGCCCGGTCGCCGACAACGCGCAGGGCATCGCCGAGATGTCGGGCGACGTCTCCGGCGACGGCGCCCGGGTGCTCACCGAGCTCGACGCGGTCGGCAACACCACCAAGGCCGTCACCAAGGGCATCGCCATCGCCACCGCCGTCCTCGCGGCGGCCGCGCTCTTCGGCTCCTACCGGGACGCGATCGCCGAGGCCATCGCCGACATCGACGTACCCGCCGGCGAGCTGCTGGGCGAGACCGGCCTCAGCCTCGACATATCGCAACCGAACAACCTGGTCGGGCTGATCATCGGCGCCGCCGTGGTCTTCCTCTTCGCCGGCCTGGCGGTCAACGCGGTCTCCCGCTCCGCCGGCTCCGTCGTCTACGAGGTGCGCCGCCAGTTCCGCGACCACCCGGGGATCATGGACTTCTCGGAGAAGCCGGAGTACGGCAAGGTCGTCGACATCTGCACCCGCGACTCGCTGCGCGAGCTGACCACCCCGGGGCTGCTCGCCGTGATGGCCCCGATCGCGGTCGGCTTCGGGCTCGGCGTCGGCGCGCTCGGCTCGTTCCTGGCCGGGGCCATCGGCGCCGGCATCCTGATGGCCGTGCTGCTCGCCAACTCGGGAGGGGCCTGGGACAACGCCAAGAAGCTGGTCGAGGACGGTCACCACGGCGGCAAGGGCAGCGAGGCCCACGCGGCCACCGTCATCGGCGACACGGTCGGCGACCCGTTCAAGGACACCGCGGGCCCGGCCATCAACCCGCTGCTCAAGGTGATGAACCTGGTGGCGCTGCTGATCGCTCCCGCGGTGATCACGCTCTCCTACGGCGAGGACGCCAACGCGCCGGTCCGCGCGGTGCTGGCCCTGGCGGCGCTGCTCGTCATCGTCGTCGCCGTGCACATCTCGCGCCGCCGCGGCATCGCCGTCGACGACAGCGAGGACGGCGAGGGCGGCGAGGGCGGCGGGGCCGGTGAGGGCACGCCCGCCACCCCGGCGTCCGGCCGCACCGCCGAGCGCACCACCTGACCCGACCCCATCCACCCCCGACCGAACCCCGAAGTCGCCTGCGCGGCCGGCCTCTTGGCCGGCTGTGCCAGGCTGGCCGAGCGCCCCACCAGCCACTGTTCCCGCTGTGGCCGGTGGGGCGCTTCGCCGCTCGCCACCGACGTCCCGGAGCCCGGCATGCCCGTGACGGCCGTCCGGCTGCTCCTCGACCAGCACGTCATCCCGGCCCTGGAACCCGCGATCCTCGCCGCCGCCGGCCTCGACCCGACCACCCTGGAGGAGGCGACGCTGCGCCTGGTCGCGGACCCCGACCGGTCGCGGCGCGGCCGCCCCGGCCGGCAACGGCAGCCCGACTTCGCCGAGTCGGTGCTGCGCGCCTACGCGTACGCCTGCGCGGTGTCGCGGCTTCGACGGGGCGCTCGGCCGCGACCCGGTCGGGGTCGAGGCGGCCCACGTCCGCTGGCACAGCCGGGACGGGCCCGACGAGCTGTCGAACGCGCTCGCGCTCTGTTGTTCGCTTCATCACACGCTTTTCGACCTCGGGGTGCTCGGCCTCACGGCGGAGCGGCGGATCCGGGTCTCCGCGCTCCATGTGGCACGCGGACCGGCCGGGTTGGCGGTGGTCGACCTGGACGGCGAGCCGCTCACCGTGCCGCGGCGGGCCGACGAGGCCCCGGCGGAGCGGTTCGTGGAGTGGCATGACACACAGGTGTTCAAGGGCGGCCCGACGCTCGCCGGCCGCCCCGGCCGGTAGTGCAAATGGCTACAATCCCGGAAAACCGCACCGGCCGTCACTCGGACGAGGGAAGCCCTGCGTGTAAGTTCGCGCCCAGCGCCCCCGTGGCACGAAGGGACGAGAAACGGTGATGAAGAAGCTCGCGCTGGTACTGACGAGCAGTGCGGCCCTCATGGTCACGCTGTCCGCCTGCGGTGACGACAGCGGTGCGCAGACCGACGAGTGGGCCAAGAACGTCTGCGACGAGGTCCAGCCCCAGGTGTCCCAGATCCAGGCGGCCAACGCGGCCATCACGGACGCCAGCGCCGGCGACCGCGCCCCGGCCGACGTACAGGCGGCGGACTCCGCGGCGTTCCAGGACATCTCCGCGGCCTACGCCTCGCTCGCCGACGCGGTCGACGCCGCCGGCGACCCGCCGGTGGACGAGGGCGCCCAGCTGCGCCAGGACGCGGTGTCCGAACTCCGCGCCATCTCCGAGTCGTACGCCGCCCTCCAGGAGACCGTCGACGGCCTCGACACCTCCGACCAGGCCGCGTTCGCCGATGGCCTGCAGGGCGTCGCCGGCCAGCTCCAGGAGCTGGGCCAGAGCGGCGACGAGGCGCTCAACGAACTCCAGTCCGGCGAACTCGGGCAGGCCATGGCCCGCCAGGAGGGCTGCCAGCGCCCCGCCGAGGTCCCGAGCGGCGGCTCGGACGAGTCCACCGACGCGGAGGGCGGCGAGGGCGGCGAGGACGGCGACGGCGGCGAGGCACAGGACGAGAACGCGGACTCGGCCGAGGACGCCGAGAACCAGAACACGGAGGACGGGAGCGGCGACCAGCCGGGCACCGAACTCGACGGCGCCGACGGCTGAGGCGCGGCCCGACCACCGAACCCTCGCGCGGACCGGCCCCCGGCGGCCGGTCCGCGCCGTGTCCGCACAATGGGTCCCGTGACCAACACCGGACTCCCCACCCCAGGACCGGGCACCGCCCGCCTGCGGGAGGCGCTGCTCGCGGCCTCCTTCACCGCCGACGGCCTCGCCGAACTCCTCGGCACGCCCGCCCACGCCGCCCTCGCCCGCGGCGAGACCGTCCCCGCGCGGCGCGCCCTCCGCGGGGACGAAGGACCGCTGGCCACCCTCGTCCGGCTCTTCCTGCTCCAGGACGCCGTCCCGCGCGCCCGCGCCGCCGCCGCGCTCCCGGCGACGGCCCTCGACACGGCGCTCGGTGACGGCTGGCTGGCGCCCGACGGCGACGAGCTGCGCGCGACCGTCGACGCGCGCCCCTACGCCGGGCCCGAGGGCCGGCACTGGTGGATCGTCTCCGACCTCGGCTGCGCCGTGGGCGGCGCCGCCGGGGCGGCCGGTCGCCGCCCCGACGTCGTCCTCGGCGTCGGCGGCGCCTCCGCCACCCTCGCCCAGTTGACCGTCCGCGAGCCCGTCGGCCGCGCCCTCGACCTCGGCACCGGCAGCGGCGTCCAGGCCCTGCACGCCGCCCAGCACGCCGGCCATGTCACCGCCACCGACGTCAACCCGCGCGCGCTGCGGACGGCCGCCGCGACCCTCGCGCTCTCCGGCGCGCCGGCCGCCTCGTTCCGCCAGGGCTCGCTCTTCGAACCCGTGGACGACGAGCCGGGGTTCGACCTGATCGTCTCCAACCCGCCCTTCGTCATCGCCCCGCCCACCGGCGACGACGGCACGGCGCTCACCTACCGCGAGGGCGGGCTCGGCGGGGACGAGCTCTGCCGACGCCTCGTCAAGCAGTCCGCCGCCCACCTCACCGACGGCGGCTGGTGCCAACTCCTCGCCAACTGGCAGCACGTCTCGGGCGAGGACTGGCGGGAACGCGTCGCCGCCTGGGTGCCGCCCGGCTGCGACGCCTGGATCGTGCAGCGCGAGCGGCAGGACGTCACCGAGTACGCCGAGCTGTGGCTGCGCGACGCCGGCGCGCACCGCGGCGACCCGGCCGCCTACGCCGCGGCCTACGACGCCTGGCTCGACGAGTTCGCCGCCCGCCGCACCGAGGCCGTCGGCTTCGGCTGGATCACCCTGCGGCACACCGGCACCACCGACCCCACCATCACCGTCGAGGACTGGCCGCACAGCGTCGAACAGCCGCTGGGCGGGGGCGTGCGAGCGCACTTCGAACGGCAGGAGTTCCTTCGCGCCAATGACGACGCCGCCCTGCTCCGGCACCGCTACCTGCTCGCCGACGGCATCGTCCAGGAACAGCTCGGCAGCCCCGGCGCCGAGGATCCGGAGCACGTGGTGCTGCGGCAGCGGCACGGCATGCTCCGCGCCCGCGCCATGGACACCGTCGGCGCGGGATTCGCCGGCGGCTGTGACGGAACACTCGTCGCGGGCGCGATCGTGGATGCCATCGCCCATCTGCTCGGCGAAGACCCGATCACGCTCCGTGCCGGGGCGGCCGACTGGCTGCGTCCCCTCGTTGAACAGGGATTTCTCGTCCCCGAGCGGCCGTAGCGAGACGGTGGAACGGCCGTCGAAGGCCACGATCAGTGACGGATCGCGGCCCTCGTGACCGTTCGCTGACGACCCGGTGGGTGCCTCCGGGCGGCGGGAATGGCTGATCTCGGGTTACCGTTCGAGATGCGTTGCGGGGTTTTCCCGTTTGACACGAAGCGGGGATGTACCGTCACACTCCGCACCGTCAGTACGTTCCCCGGGCAGGAGAGAAGAGCGAGAGTTGTCCCCGACCAGCGAGACCGCGAACGGCGGACGCCGACTTGTGATCGTCGAGTCGCCCGCGAAGGCGAAGACGATCAAGGGTTACCTCGGCCCCGGCTATGTGGTCGAGGCGAGCGTCGGGCACATCCGCGACCTGCCGAGCGGCGCCGCGGAGGTGCCCGCCAAGTACAAGAGCGAGCCCTGGGCCCGCCTCGGGGTGAACGTCGACGAGGACTTCGAGCCGCTGTACGTCGTCAACAGCGACAAGCGCGACCAGGTCAGGAAGCTCAAGGAGCTGCTGGCCGACTCCGACGAGCTCTACCTCGCCACGGACGAGGACCGCGAGGGCGAGGCCATCGCCTGGCACCTCAAGGAGGTGCTCAAGCCCAAGGTGCCGGTGCGCCGCATGGTCTTCCACGAGATCACCAGGGACGCCATCCGGCAGGCCGTGAACAACCCGCGCGAGCTCAACCAGCTGCTCGTCGAGGCCCAGGAGACCCGCCGCATCCTCGACCGCCTCTACGGCTACGAGGTCTCGCCGGTGCTGTGGAAGAAGGTCATGCCGCGGCTCTCCGCCGGCCGCGTGCAGTCCGTCGCCACCCGCCTCGTGGTCGAGCGGGAGCGCGAGCGGATCGCGTTCCGCTCCGCCGAGTACTGGGACCTGACCGGCACCTTCGCCACCGTGCCGGGCGGCGACGCGTTCGACGCGCGGCTCGCCGCCGTCGACGGCCGCCGGGTGGCCCAGGGCCGCGACTTCGGACCGGACGGCCAGCTGCGGCACCCCGGGCAGGTCGAGGCGTTGAGCGAGGAGACCGCGCGCGCCCTGGCGCGCGCGCTGGCGGACACCACGTTCGCCGTGCGCTCCGTCGAGTCCAAGCCCTACCGCCGCTCGCCCTACGCGCCGTTCCGCACCACCACGCTCCAGCAGGAGGCGTCGCGCAAGCTCGGCATGGGCGCCAAGGCGACCATGCAGGTCGCCCAGCGCCTCTACGAGAACGGCTTCATCACCTACATGCGGACGGACTCCACCACGCTGTCCGACACCGCCGTCAGCGCCGCCCGCGCCCAGGTCGCCCAGCTCTACGGCGCGGACTACCTGCCGGACCGGCCGCGCGTCTACTCCAGCAAGGTCAAGAACGCCCAGGAGGCGCACGAGGCGATCCGCCCCTCGGGCGACCGGTTCCGCACCCCGGCCGAGACGGGCCTCAGGGGCGAGCAGTACCGGCTCTACGAGCTGATCTGGAAGCGCACCGTCGCCTCGCAGATGAAGGACGCCGTCGGCCACTCGGTCGTCGTGCGCGTCGGCGGCACCAGCGCCGACGGGCGGGACTGCGAGTTCAGCGCGACCGGCAAGGTGATCACCTTCCACGGCTTCCTCAAGGCGTACGTGGAGAGCGTGGACGACCCGGGCGCCGACGTCGACGACCGCGAGCGCCGGCTGCCGCAGGTCGCCGAGGGCGACCCGCTCACCGCCCGCGCCATCACGCCGGACGGCCACGCCACCAAGCCGCCGGCCCGCTACACCGAGGCCACGCTCGTCAAGGAGCTGGAGGACCGCGAGATCGGCCGTCCCTCCACCTACGCCTCGATCATCGGCACCATCCTCGACCGGCACTACGTGTTCAAGAAGGGCACCGCGCTGGTCCCCTCCTTCCTCTCCTTCGCCGTCGTCAACCTGCTGGAACGACACTTCGGTCGCCTGGTCGACTACGACTTCACGGCCAAGATGGAGGACGACCTCGACCGCATCGCCACCGGCGACGCCGAGGCCGTGCCGTGGCTGCGCCGCTTCTACTTCGGCGAGAACGGCCAGGCCGGCGCCGCCGGGCTCGCCGCCGACGCGGGCAACGGGGACGGCGACCACCTCGGCGGCCTCAAGGAGCTGGTCACCGACCTGGGCGCGATCGACGCCCGGGAGATCTCGTCCTTCCCGGTGGGCGACGGCATCGTGCTGCGGGTCGGCCGCTACGGCCCCTACGTCGAGGCGCCGCCGGAGCCGGGCGCCGAGCCCGGCGAGCCGGGCAAGCGGTCCGACGTCCCCGAGGACCTGCCGCCGGACGAGCTGACCGTGGACCTGGCCAAGGAGCTGCTCGCCCGGCCGAGCGGCGACTTCGAGTTGGGCACCGACCCCGCCTCCGGTCGCCCGATCGTCGCCAGGGACGGGCGCTACGGCCCCTACGTCACCGAGGTGCTGCCCGAGGACACGCCGAAGACCGGCAAGAACGCGGTGAAGCCGCGCACCGCCTCGCTGCTGAAGTCCATGGCGCTCGACACCGTCACGCTGGAGGACGCGCTGCGGCTGCTCTCGCTGCCGCGGGTGGTCGGCGTCGATCCCGAGTCGGGCGCCGAGATCACCGCGCAGAACGGGCGCTACGGCCCCTACCTCAAGAAGGGGACGGACTCCCGGTCGCTGGCGACCGAGGAGCAGCTCTTCACGGTCACGCTCGAGGAGGCGCTGGCGCTCTACGCCCAGCCCAAGCAGCGCGGCCGGGCGGCGGCCAAGCCGCCGCTCAAGGAGCTGGGCGAGGACCCGGTGACGGGGCGTCCGGTGGTCGTCAAGGACGGCAGGTTCGGCCCGTACGTCACCGACGGCGAGACCAACGCGACGCTCCGGCGGGACGACGACCCCGAGACGATCACGGCCGAGCGCGGCTACGAGCTGCTGGCGGAGAAGCGGGCCAAGGCGCCGGCGAAGAAGACCGCCAAGAAGGCGGCCAAGAAGGCGCCGGCCAAGAAGGCGCCGGCGAAGAAGACGGCCGCCAAGACCGCCGCCGCCAAGACGGCCGCCGCCAAGACCGCGACCAAGAAGACCACCGCCAAGACGACCACGAAGAAGGCGGCCACCAAGAAGGCGGCGACCGCAAAGACCTCGGCGGCGAGGAAGACCACCGGTTCCGGCGGCGCGGCGGAGAACTCCACGGCCACGGACCCGGGCGCGTAGCGGCCGGGTCCCGCGGGGCGCAACGACGTCCGGCCGCGCCCTCGTTGCCCTGGCAAATGTTCGGGTGGGTGCGCTGGCTGTCGGTGGCGAACGTTACGCTGGCCGAATGACGCGAGCAGAGCAACCACAGGTCGTCGACCCGGCCGACGGCGCCGCCGACGAGGCGCTCGCCGCCGACTCGCGCGAGCGCGCCAGGCGGGCGCTGCTCCAGGTCCCCGCGCTGCGCCGGCTCTGGGAGGCCCAGCTGAGCGGCGCCGCGGGCGACGCGCTGGCGCTGCTCGCCCTCGTCCTGCTCAGCGTGCAGGCCGCCCTGCACGTGCCGGAGGGCGGCGGTGAGCCGCTGTTCGGCGGCGAGTACCGGGGGGTCGCGCTCGCCGTCACCGTCGTGTTCGCCGTCCGGCTGGTCGCCACCGCGCTGGCCGGCGTCCTGCTCCTCGGCCCCGTCGCCGGCCTGCTGTCGCCGGCCGGGCCACTCGACCGGCGCTGGACGATGGTCGCCCTCGACGGCGTCCGCGCCGTCCTGCTGATCGTCGCGCCGCTCTGGATCGACTGGACGCCGGACAGCGCCTACGCCTACCTGCTGGCCACCGTCTTCCTGCTCGGCGTCGCCGAGAGCGCCTGGACCACCGCGCGGGACGGCGTCGCTCCCGCGCTGCTGCCCCCGCCGCCGCCCGAGGGCGCGGCCGTCCGCCCGCTGCCCGACCACCGCGAGGCGCTGCGCCGCCTCTGGCTGCGCGGCGGCTACCTGGCGCTGCCGACGGCGGCCGTCGCGCTGGTCGCCGCCTCGCTGGTGAGCAACCTGCTGGCCACCGCGCTCGACTGGTTCGGCACCCACCAGGCGGCGCTCGCCTCCTACGTCGCCGCCGGCTTCTTCGCCGCCGCCATCTCCGTCCTCATCACGATGGAGCTGCCGGCGGCCGACCCGCGCCGGCCGCTCTCCCCGCTCGAGGGCCTGCGCCGGCCGGCCGCCGGCACCGCCCCCGACAAGGGCCGCACCGGCGCCATCCCGGTGCTGGTGCTCGGCTGCGCCTCGGTCGCGGCGGCCGTGGCGGCCGCGGTGGCGCTCGGCGCGCTGCGCGCCCTGGAGTTCGGCGGCGGCCCGGTCTCCTTCGGGCTGCTGGTGCTCGGCCTCACCGGGGGCGTGGCCGCCGGCGTGCGGCTGGCGCCCCTCACCGTGCCGGCGCTCTCCCGCCGGCGTCTCTTCGCGCTGACCCTGGCGCTGACCGGGCTCGGCCTGTTCGGCGTGGGCATGATCGCCGACCCGGCCACGGTGCTGTTCACGGCGCTCGCCACCGGCGTGGTCGCCGGCATCGCCGCCAACACCGGTCATGTGCTGCTCGACCAGGAGACCGAGGAGTTCCGCCGGCCCGAGCTCACCCGCCACCTGAACGCGGTGGTCCGGGTCGCGATCGCGCTGGCCGCCGTCGCCGCGCCGCTGGCCGCCGGGCTGATCGGCCCGCACCGCGTCGAGCGCGGCGACTTCGTCATCCAGCACGGCGGCGCCGCCTTCACCCTGATGATCGTCGGCGCCCTGCTGCTGCCGGTGGCCGCCGTCGTGCTCGGCCGCACCGACGACCGGCGCGGCGTCCCGTTCCGCCGCGACCTGGCCGACGCGGTCCGGCGCAACGTCGAACCGCCCTCCGGCCAGGCCGAGTCCGGCTTCTTCATCGCCGTCGAGGGCGGCGACGGCGCGGGCAAGTCCACCCAGGTCGACAAGCTGGCCGAGTGGATCAGGGCCAAGGGCCACGAGGTCGTGGTCACCCGGGAGCCCGGCGCGACCCCGATCGGGCAGCGGCTCCGCTCCATCCTGCTCGACGTCTCGTCCGGCGGTCTCTCGCACCAGGCCGAGGCCCTGCTCTACGCGGCCGACCGCGCCGAGCACGTGGAGACCGTCATCCGCCCCGCGCTGGAGCGCGGCGCGGTGGTCATCACCGACCGCTACGTCGACTCGTCCGTCTCCTACCAGGGCGCCGGCCGCGACCTGTCGCCCACCGAGGTCGCCCGCATCTCGCGCTGGGCCACCGGCGGCCTCGTGCCGCACCTCACGGTCCTGCTCGACGTCTCCCCGGAGACCGCGCGGGAGCGCTTCACCGAAGCGCCCGACCGCCTGGAGTCCGAGTCCAGCGAATTCCACCAGCGGGTGCGCGCCGGCTTCCTGGCGCTCGCCGCCGCCGACCCGGCCCGCTACCTGGTGGTCGACGCCGGCCAGGACCCGGAGTCCGTCACCACCGCGGCCCGCCACCGCCTCGACCAGATGCTCCCGCTCTCCGAGGCCGAGCTGCGCGCCCGCGAGGAGGCGCGGCGCAAGGCCGAGGAGGAGGCCCGCCGCCGCGCCGAGGAGGAGCGGCAGCGCAAGGAGGAGGAAGAGCGCCGGGAGCGCGAGCGTCAGGAGGAGCTCGCCCGGCTGCGCGCCGAGGAGGAGGAGCGCAAGCGCCGCGAGGACGAGGAGCGCCGGCGGGTCGAGGAGGCCCGGCGCGCCGAGGAGGTCAGGCTCCGCGAGGAGGACGCCCGTCGTCGTGCCGAGGAGGAGCGCCGCCGCGCCGAGGAGGAGGCCAGGCGGCGTGCCGAGGAGGAGCGCCGGCTCCGCGAGGAGGAGGAGCGCCGCCGCCGGGCGGCCGAGGAGGAGGCCAGGCTGCGCGCCGAGGCCGAGGCCCGGCGGCTCGAGAAGCAGCGGAAGGCCGAGGAGGCCCTGCTGCGGGCCGAGGAGGAGGCCAGGCGCGCCGCGGCGGACAACGCCGAGACGGTGCAGCTCCCCCAGCCGCCGGCGCACCGCCCCGCAG
>NZ_SMKI01000179.1 GCF_004348415.1 Streptomyces hainanensis | reverse complement strand
TGGCCACCGGACTGGGAAAGACGGTGGTCGGCGGCGAAGTGATCGCTCGCCATCTCAGTCGGAATCCCAGCGACAAGGTCCTGGTCGTCGCCCCGACCAAGGACCTGGTGGACCAGCTGGAACGCGCTCGACCCCACCGCCCAGGACCTGCTCTTCCACGAGGCGCACACGGCCCGCGCCTTCACCGACGAGCCGGTGACCGACGAGCAGGTCGCGGCGGTCTACGACCTGATCAAGCTGGCGCCGACCGCGTTCAACTCCTCGCCGCTGCGGATCACGCTGGTCCGCAGCCCGGAGGCCAAGCAGCGGCTGCTGCGGCACGTCGCCTCCGGCAACCAGCGGCAGACGGCCGAGGCGCCGGTCACCGCCATCCTGGCCGCCGACCTGTACTTCCACGAGAAGCTGCCGACGCTGGTCCCGGCGAAGCCCGCGCTCAGGGACAGCTTCGAGGGGGACGTGGAGGGGCGCGCCGCGTCGGCGAAGCTGAACGCCACGCTGCAGATCGGCTACTTCCTGCTCGGCGTGCGGGCGGCCGGGTTCGCGGCCGGCCCGATGTCCGGCTTCGACGCCGCCGGCCTCGACAAGGAGTTCTTCGGGGACGGTCGGCAGCGCTCGCTGGTGCTGGTGAACATCGGCCGGCCGGCCGACTCGGCGTTCGCGCCCCGGCAGCCGCGGCTGAGCGCCGACGAGGCCGTCACCTCGCTCTGAGGCTCCGGGGCTCCGAGCGGGGCGCCCCGTCAGCCGGCCCTGACCTCCAGGGTCTCGGCGAAGTACACGAGCCGGTCGGTGGCCGCCGAGCCGAACACCACGGTGGTCACGCCCGGCTCCGCCAGCACCAGGGCGTCGTAGCGCTCGCCCTCGTACCTGGCCCAGTCCCGGCCGGCCACCGACACGGTCTCGCCGGTGTCCTCCGCGTCCCTGGTCACCGAGGCCACGAAGGGGTCGGAGCCGGCGACGACGGCGTCGGACTGCGCGAGCGCCACGTAGTCGTCGTTCGGCCCGATGAGCCCGAGTCGCCAGGTGGCGCCGAACTCGCCCATCGGCTCGTACCGCACGGAGGTGGCGCGCCAGTCCTCCGGAAGCCCCTCGGGGGCGAGCAGTTCGTACGGGGCGGCGCGGGCCGCGGTGCTGGCCGCGACCTCGTACTCGACCTCGCGCACCGGGTCGATGGACTCGTCGTGCGGGATGAAGAAGTACATGGCGAAGGCGCCGACACAGATGATCGCCAGCGAGAGCACCATGTTCCGGACGGTCTGGAAGCGTTGGCGCGACCTGGCGGCCGGTCGGCCGCCGGCCGCCGGCCGGTCCTCGGCCGCTTCCGGCTCCGTTCCCGTCTCCGCCTCGTTCACCGTCTCCGCCTGGTGCACCGTCTCGCTCGCCACCCCGCCATGGTCGCGCACGGCGCCCGACGCCCCACCACCGCCCCCGGCATCGCTCATCCGAAGGGCCCTCTGCTCATGTGTACGGAAGCGGGCTAGAGTCGAAAGTACCCTCTGCCCAGAAAGGCACCCCCGATGCCCGAACACCTTCCGCCGCTGCTCGACGTCGATCCCCACGCCCCGGACCGCAACCTGGCGCTCGAACTCGTCCGCGTCACCGAGGCCGGCGCCATGGCCTCGGGACGCTGGGTCGGGCGCGGCGACAAGAACGGCGCGGACGGCGCGGCCGTCCGGGCCATGCGCACGCTGGTCTCCACGGTCTCGATGAACGGCGTGGTCGTGATCGGCGAGGGCGAGAAGGACGAGGCGCCCATGCTGTTCAACGGCGAGCGGGTGGGCGACGGCACCGGGCCCGAGTGCGACGTCGCCGTCGACCCGGTGGACGGCACCACCCTCACCGCCAAGGGCATGGCGAACGCGGTGTCCGTGCTCGCGGTGGCCGAGCGCGGCGCGATGTTCGACCCCAGCGCCGTCTTCTACATGGACAAGCTGGCGACGGGCCCGGTGGCCGCCGAGTTCGTCGACATCGACGCGCCGCCGGCCGTCAACATCCGCCGGGTCGCCAAGGCCAAGGGCGGCGCCCCCGAGGACGTCACGGTGGTCATCCTGGACCGGCCGCGCCACGCGGACCTGGTGCGCGAGGTGCGGGAGAGCGGCGCCCGGATCAAGTTCATCCAGGACGGGGACGTCGCAGGCGCGATCATGACCGTCCGCGAGGGCACCGGCGCCGACCTGCTGCTCGGCGTCGGCGGCACCCCCGAGGGCATCATCGCCGCCTGCGCCATCAAGTGCCTGGGCGGCACCATCCAGGGCAAGCTCTGGCCCAAGGACGAGACCGAGCGCCGCGCCGCGTTGGACGCCGGCCACGACCTGGAGCGGGTACTGCACACCGACGACCTGGTGCGCGGCGAGAACGTCTTCTTCGTCGCCACCGGCATCACGGACGGCGACCTGCTCCGGGGCGTCCGCTACCACGGCGAGACGGCCACCACCCAGTCGCTGGTGGTCCGTTCACGCTCCGGCACGATCCGTCAGATCGACTCCACGCACCGCCTGTCCAAGCTCCGCGCCTACAGCGCGATCGACTTCGACCGCGGCCGCTGAGCGCCGACCGCTGGCCGCTGGCCGCGAGCAGCCCGACGCCGACCTCCGCCCACCGAACCTCGGTCGGCCCGGGCCGCCAGGCCCGGAACCGTCTGCCGGGCAGGGTCGGGCCGGCGGCCGAGGGCAGCGTCGCGGGGTGGAATCCCGAAATCACCTGCCTGGGCGGGGCTCGTCAGCGGCGTGCCTGCCAACTGGCCGGAGGCCGCGCCGACGTACGGCCGCGGTCCGCGAGGCGAAGGTGGGCCGCGGCCACCGTGGAACAACGGCATGGCGGTGGCGCGGGCAAGCGTGAACCCCCGTGCTCCGCACGGAGGTGGGCCAATCTTTCGCAGCGGACGGGGGAAGCGTCAAGGCGCCGCCCACGCAATCCCCCACGGGACGACGGCGGGCCGGTGGCGGCGCATCGGGGGCCACGGCGCACGGCAGCCGCGCCAGTCGGCGCACTGCCGTGCGGAAGGCGGCCGGCCGGGCGGTGGCGATGCCGGCCGGGACGGGCAGGGCGGCCACGCCCGAACCGGTGGCCACGCCCGAACCGGTGGCCACGCCCGAACCGGCGGTCGCGCCCGTTTCGCCTCCGGCCGGCCAGGCCCAGCGGCCGGAGGCGAGGGGTGCGGGTGGGACGGTCGGACGGCAGCCGAGGCCGGCTGGCCCCCGGTGACGGCCGGAGTGGGCGCGGGTTGCGGGGACGGCAGGGCGGCCACGCCCGAACCGGCGGCCACGCCCGACCGGTCAGGCGATGCGGCTGATGTCCGCGGCCCGACCGCCGGACGTGGTGGCCTCGCGGCGCCGGCGCCGGCTCAGCACCACCCGCCGCTCGGCGGCGGTGAGGCCGCCCCACACTCCGTACGGCTCCGGCTGGAGCAGCGCGTGCTCCCGGCACTCGAGGAGCACCGGGCAGCGGGCGCAGACCGACTTGGCCGCCTGCTCCCTCGACAGGCGTGCCGCCGTGGGCTCCTGCGAGGGGGCGAAGAACAGCCCCGCCTCGTCGCGGCGGCAGGCCGCCTCCGAATGCCAGGGACCGGCCAGGTCCCTCGGGCTGCGCTGTGTGGGGACGGATGGGGACCACTGAGACTCTTGTGGCGGTGACGATTGCAGCACGGTCAACTCCTGATGACGGCTACGGAGGTCGCTCCTGGCGTGGACCCTCACCCGCGCGTGGGGGAGCCGCGGTTCGCCCTTCCCATCATGCGGCCATACGAGTGACGGTCCCCCGAGCCCTACCCGCTGTGCGCACGCTTATGCACGGAGCGACAACAAGCCAGTCGTATCAGTCGTTACGTCAGTCGTTCCGGTTAATCGACTCCGTTATGCGTCGACCCGCGGTGACGTCGCGCGTCATTCGTCACGGAGGTCGCGGATACGCCGGCCCCCCACGGTCCTGGCGTCCACGCCGCCCCAGATGGCCACACCCTGGACGGTGATCACGGGCGCGGTCGGCTCGGTGGACTCGGTCTCCTTGACCTCGAAGCCGCCCATGACGCCGCTGCCCGCGCTGCGCAGCGTGACGTTCTCCGGGAGCTTGATCTCGATCCCGCCGCAGATCGCCGTGGCGTTGATGACCACGTGCTGCTGCTCGAAGATCGCCTCGGTCAGGTCGAGTTCGACGCCGCCGCAGACCGCGACCGCGTTGATCTTCCCGCCAACCCGCCAACGCCCCTGCCGGCTGGCGCCGCTGAGCACCGCCACCACGTTCTTGGGTCCTGACATCTGGAGCCCGTGGCCCGAGGGGCGGGCGGCCGGCCGCGGCCCGTGGCCCGACGCGGGCGCGGGTGGCTGGCGTTGCCCGGCCGGCAGGTCGCCGATCAGCGGTTCGAGCTCGGCCAGCGTCTTCGCCCGGTAGACGGCGTCGATCCGCTCCGCGTGCTCCTCGGCGTCGATGCGGCCCTCGGCCAGGGCCTCGCGCAGGATGTCGGCTATCCGGTCCCGGTCCGCGTCGGAGGCGCGGACCGCCGGTGGCCCGGCGGCGGCCTGCTGTGGGGCCGCCGACGTGTCCAACGGCAGCTTGTCCAACGGCACCCCGTCCAGGGGCGCCTTCTCGAGGGGCACGGCGGGCGGGTTCTCGGCTGTCACTCGATCAGCGTACCGAAACGCGATACATCGCGACCAGTCCCGGGGGCCGGTGTCCGCCATCGAAGCGGCCATTCCCCGTCAACCGCGAAACCACCCGAAACGGTGATTCCGGGAGCAGTGTCACGTATGCCACGGTGGGAACTTCCATCCACCCCCACGAGGATCATGGAGTCCCCGCGAGATGCTCACCATCGGCGACCAGTTCCCCGCCTACCAACTGACGGGCGTGGTAGGCCCGTCAGACGCCCTGGAGTTCCGCACCTTCTCCGGTGAGGACCGGGAGAAGAGCTGGAGGGTCCTCTTCTTCTGGCCGAAGGACTTCACCTTCGTCTGCCCCACCGAGATCGCCGCCTTCGGCCGGCTGCACGCGGAGTTCGACGAGCGGGACACCCGGGTCCTCGGCGTCTCCGGCGACTCCGAGTACGTGCACCACGCCTGGCGTCGGGCCCACGAGGACCTGCGCGAGCTGCCGATCCCGATGCTGTCCGACTCCCGCCAGGACCTCATGCGGGCCTGCGGCGTGCGCGGCCCCGACGGCTTCGCGCAGCGCGCCGTGTTCGTCGTCGACCCCGACAACGAGATCCAGTTCACGATGGTCACGGCGGGCTCCGTGGGCCGCAACCCCACCGAGGTGCTGCGGGTGTTGGACGCGTTGCAGACCGACGAGCTCTGTCCCTGCAACTGGAACCGGGGCGAGGAGACCCTGGATCCGGTCAAGCTGCTCGCGGGCGTGTGAGGCACCGGTACCGATGGCCCTCGACGACCTCAAGGCCGCGCTCCCCGGCTACGCGAAGGACCTGCGGCTCAACCTCGGCTCGGTGACCACCACCTCCGGGCTCTCCCCCCAGCAACTCTGGGGCACCCTGCTGGCCTGCGCCGTCGCGGCGCGCTCCGCGCGGGTGCTGCGCGCACTCGAACCGGAGGCCAGGGCCGGGCTCACGGCCGAGGCGTTCGACGCGGTGCGGGCGGTGGCCGCCACCATGGCGATGAACAACGTCTACTACCGGGCCAGGCACCAGCTCTCCGACCCCGGTTACGGCTCCCTGCGAGCCGGTCTGCGGATGACCGCGCTCGCCGACGAGGCGGTGCCCAGGGCCGACCTGGAGCTGTGGTCGCTCGCGGTCTCCGCGGTCAACGGCTGCGGCCAGTGCCTCGACGCGCACGAGAAGGCGTTGCGCGAGGCCGGGCTGGCCCGCGAGACGATCCACGACGCGCTCCGGGTCGCCGCCGTGGTCCAGGCCGTGGCCACCACGTTGGACGCCGAGGCGGCGGTGAGCGGCGCGCCGGAGGCGCTGCCGCTCGGTCAGCCGGCCGGCTAGCCCGCCGGCGCGGGCGGGGCCATCTCGAACCAGACCAACTTGCCGGTGCTCAGGCGCGTCGCGCCCCACTTCCTGGCGAGCCGCTGGACGAGGTAGAGGCCCCGCCCGCCCTCGTCGGCCGGCCCCGCCTGCCGCAGCCGCGGCAGCTGGGGCACGTCGTCGCCGACCTCGCAGCGCAGCACGTCGGTGCGGAGCAGCCGGACGGTGACCGGGCGTTCGGCGTACCGGACGGCGTTGGTGACGACCTCGCTGACGAGCAGCTCCACCGAGTCCTCGAGCTCGGCGAGCTCCCACCGCTCCAGGCTCTCGCGCACCAGCTTCCTGGCCTCGCGCACCGATTCGGCGCGCGGGTCGAGGCGGCGGAAGGCGACCCGCTCCGGGGCGATGCCCTCGAACCTGGCGGCCAACAGGGCGATGTCGTCGTCGCGGTCGCCGGGGCCGACGATGTCCAGGATCTCGTCGCACAGCGGCTCGAGCGGCAGCGCGGCGTCCGGCCTGGTGAGCCCCGAGATGTCCGCCAGCTTCTCGCGTAGATGCTGGACGCCGGTCCACACGTCCCGGGTGCGGGACTCCACGAGGCCGTCGGTGTAGAGGAGCAGGGTGGCGCCGGCCGGCGCGTCGAACTCGACGGTCTCGAAGTCCACGCCGCCGACGCCGATCGGGGCGTTGGGCGGCAGCTCGACCAGCTCGGTGGAGCCGTCCACGTGGAGCAGCACGGGCGGCGGGTGGCCGGCGTTGGCGGCCGTGATGCGGTGCGCGACCGGGTCGTAGACGGCGTAGAGGCAGGTGGCCATCCGGTCGGTGCCGAGCCGTTGGGCCTGCTCGTCGAGGTGGTGCAGCACCTCCTGGGGCGGCAGGTCGAGGCCGGCCAGGGTCTGCACGGTCGTCCGCAGCTGGCCCATGATGGCGGCGGAGGTCGTGGAGTGGCCCATCACGTCGCCCACGACCAGCGCGACCCGGCTGCCGGGCAGCGGGATGGCGTCGTACCAGTCGCCGCCGACGCGGGCCGACTGGGCGGCCGGCAGGTAACGGCTGGCCAGCCGGACGCCGGTGGGCGCGGGCAGGTCGTCGGGGAGCATGGTGCGCTGCAACTCGTCGGCGATGGACGCCTCACGGCCGTACAGCATGGCCTTGTCGACGCCGAGCGCGGAGTGGGTGGCGAGCTGCGCGGCGACCTGGAGGTCCTCCTGCTCGAACGCCTCGCGCTCCGGCGGGCGGAGGAAGACCGCGACGCCGATGACCCGCCGGCGGCCGCGCAGCGGGGCGATGATCGCGCGGCGGTCCTCGGGGATCACCGTGGCGCCGGTCAGCTCCCGCAGCGCCGCCCTGGGCACCTGGGACTCGGTGAACAGCGGACGCACCCCGCGCATCACCTCGGCCAGCGGGCCGTTGCCGCGCACCTCGACCAGCGAGGTGGCGCCGGCCAGCAGCGGGAGGAGCGAGCCGCTCGGGTCGGCGGTGTCGGGGGCCCTGGTGTTGCCGAAGGCCAGCTGCTCGGGGATGCGGTCGGTGCGGCGGAGCTTGAGGACCAGCGGGCTGACGAGCATCTCGTCGCCGACCGGCATGGGGTTGAGGAGGTAGACCAGGATCGCGTCGGAGAAGGCCGGGACGGAGGCCCGGCACAGGCCGATGACGATCTCGTCCACGTCGATGCCCCGGGCGATCCGGCGGGTGGCGGACCCCACGAACCGCAGCCGGTCGGTCTCGCGCATCCCGCCGTTCAGCCCCTCGCCGGTGGTGGGGTGGACGGGCGGATGTTCTGCGGTACCGGGCTCGGAGCGGGCGTGCGGCAGCGCTGGGCTCTCGACGAACGAGGGTACGTCCGCCGTGCGAGCCACGGGCTGCGGTGGGGTCGGGTCCGTCACGAGGGGATGTCCATCCAGGCGGGGAACTAGCGTGCGGGGTGGGGGCATTGTGCAGTTGTGTGGTCGTGGGGGTGATCCTACGTTTGGCGCCCCGGTCGATATCAAGAGGCTCTGGGGTGCCTCGGCAAGCTTGGTACCTCGGTCGAGGGCGCCATGGGCGCCTCAGGTGAGGGTGCCATGGCGGGGGCTGATCTGTCCCAACCCTGCGGGGAATTGGCCCAGTCGGGGGGCAGCAGGGGAACCCGCCAGCGCGGGTCGGGACGCCAGGAGGCCCAGTTCTCGGAGAACGGCGGACCCCAGTCGCGGATCAGCCGGACGGCCCGGCCGCCGGCCTCGCGAATGCGTGCCGCCTGCTCCGCGTCCAGCAGGCCTGCCTGCTGCGCTTGGGCGAACTCGTCCTCGTCCCGCCACTCCCAGCTGTGATCGGGGTAGACCGCGATGTCGAGAAAGTGGTCCTCGGAATCCACCCCGCCCGACCACCTGCTCCGGGGCTCTTCAAGGTTGACGTACCAGTTCTTGAAGCGCCAGCCCCGCTCCCAGAAAAGCCACACGGACCAGGGTTCGTCCGGGCGCGCCAGCTTGAGGACGCCGGTGCCCAGCCACTGCGTTCGAACGGTGATCCTCGGCTTGGTGTAACGGGTCGCCAGCGGCTCCAGGTGGATGGCGGTTCCGTCGGCCAACTCCGGCCGCACGCAGTCGGTGCCGGGGGCCATCCAGACGGCCAACAGCTCCGACGTGTCCCGGACGACGGTGACGGGCCGGCAGATGTGGAACCCGACACCGCCGTTGGCCCGGTAACGCCACAGGATGTGGTCACCGGGCCGCCAGCGGTGCGCGTCCGGGGGCCGGTCTGTTCCCGTTGTCATCTACACATGGTATTCGGGCCGCCCCGGGGAGTGGGCGCATCCGGCCGCGTTGACGGGGGTGCGACCCGTCAGGGAACGGTAGGGAAACGCCCCGGAAATGATCAAGGGCGCGTCATGCGGAGCACGTCGAGCGCCTCGTCCAGCTGTTCGATCGTCAACTCGCCCCGCTCGACGTAGCCGCCGTCGAGCACCGCCTCGCGGATCGTCTTGCGCTCCTTGAGAGCACGCTTGGCGATCTTGGCGGCCTCCTCGTAGCCGAGGTAGCGGTTGAGCGGGGTGACCACGGATGGCGAGGATTCGGCGTACTCGCGGGCACGCTCCTCGTTGGCGGTGATGCCGTCGACGGTGCGGTCGGCCAGCAGCCGGGAGGCGTTCGCCAGGAGCCGGACGGACTCCAGCAGGTTCTTGGCGATGACCGGCAGCATGACGTTCAGCTCGAAGTTGCCGGAGGCGCCGGCCGTGGTGACCGTCACGTCGTTGCCGATCACCTGGGTGGCCACCATCAGCACGGCCTCCGGGATCACCGGGTTGACCTTGCCCGGCATGATCGACGAGCCGGGCTGGAGGTCGGGCAGGTTGATCTCGGCGAGGCCGGTGCGCGGCCCCGAGGACATCCAGCGCAGGTCGTTGCAGATCTTGGTGAGCGAGACGGCGATGGTGCGCAGCTGCCCGGAGGCCTCCACCAGGCCGTCGCGGGCGCCCTGGGCCTCGAAGTGGTCGCGGGCCTCGGTCAGCGGCAGACCGGTGGTGCGGGCCACCTCGGCGATGACGGCGGCCGAGAAGCCGGGCGGGGTGTTGATGCCGGTGCCGACGGCGGTGCCGCCGAGCGGCAGCTCGGCGAGCCGCGGCAGCGAGGCGCTCAACCGCTCGATGCCGTAGCGGATCTGGGCCGCGTAGCCGTCGAACTCCTGGCCGAGGGTGACGGGGGTGGCGTCCATCAGGTGGGTGCGGCCGGACTTGACGACGCCGGCGAATTCCTGGCCCTTGCGCTCCAGCGACTCGGCGAGGTGGGCGAGGGCCGGGACCAGGCTGCCGATGACCGCACCGGTGGCGGCGATGTGGATGGAGGACGGGAAGACGTCGTTGGAGGACTGGCTGGCGTTGACGTGGTCGTTGGGGTGCACCGGGCGGCCGAGGCGCTCGGTGGCGAGGGTGGCCAGCACCTCGTTGGTGTTCATGTTCGAGGAGGTGCCTGACCCGGTCTGGAAGACGTCGATCGGGAAGTGTTCGTCCCAACGCCCGTCGACCACCTCGTCGGCGGCGGCCGCGATCGCCTCGGCCATGTCCTTGTCGATCACGCCGAGCTCGGCGTTGACGGTCGCCGCCGCCGCCTTGATCCTGGCCAGGGCCGCGATGTGCGCGCGCTCGATCCGCTGGCCGGAGATCGGGAAGTTCTCCACGGCCCGCTGGGTCTGCGCGCGCCACCGCGCCTCGGCGGGCACCCGCACCTCTCCCATGGAGTCGTGCTCGATCCGGTACTCATTCGTCCCACTCATAAGGACGAATCTACCGGCAGCCCCGGCCGCGCCGTTCGCCACCCGAACGAGCCACCGCCTACTCGGTCCGCAGCCCTTCCGGCCGCATCAGGTACCAGAGGGACGGCAGGCTGAGGAGTGTGACCAGAGCGATCACGCCGGCGCCTGCGGCGGCGATCGGCAGGAACGCCAGCCAGTCGCCGACCGGCAGGCCCACCATGCTCATCAGCAGGGCGCCGAGGCCCGTGCCCACGGCGATGGCCAGTGCCAGGCCGAGCACCACCGGGATCGCCGTCTGCCAGAGCAGCGACGCGCTGAGGGTGCGGCGCCGGGTGCCGACCGCGATCAGGGCGGACAGCAGGTGCCTGCGCTCGCGCAGCTGCTCCACGGTGGTGACGACCATGCTGGCGCCTATCAGGAGCAGCACACCGGTGGCGCCGATCAGCAGGCCGAGCTGGATCCGCTCCATGTTCAGGCTGACCCGCTCCGACTGGAGCTCCAGGACGGAGGGGGCGTCCGGTCGGTCCCAGGCGGCGTTCCGCACCCGCTCGACGGCGTCCGGGTCGGACGGGTCGAGGGAGAGCAGGACGTCGGTGGAGGCATCGCCGAGCAGTTCGCTGTCGAGTGCGGCGGGGGTGGCGAGGATGCCGAAGGAGACGGCGCCGGCGGCATCGGAGCGGAGCGACACCGACGTGATGGACTGCGGCACCGTCCAGAGGGCGGCGGCCGGCTCTCCCTCCTCAGGCGACCCGCCCGAGGTACCCGAGAGGTCGACGCGCTCGCCGGGTGAGAACACCTCCCCTCCCTCGGTTCCCGGGAGATAGCCCGAGAGGAAGAAGACGTCCCCGTCGGTGCAGCCGGGAAGCTCCGCGAATCCTCCGAGGACCGCGCAGTCCCCCACCGTCACCGTGGTGGACGACTCGTCGGTGAGGCCGGTGGCCGTGCCCCTGACCGCCCCCAGGGCGGACTCGACGCCCGGCAGGCTCTCCAGGTCGCCGACGGCCCTGGTGCTCGCCGCTCCCTTGGCGTCCAGGCCGATGACCTGTACCTGGTGGCGGCTCGGGTCCTGGCCGGTGTCGGTGGTCTCCACGGTGCGGACCCCGGCGAAGAGCATGTAGAGGGCGGTGGCCGCCGCCACCGCGACGGTGATGCCGCTGACGGCGCGGGCCGCCGGGCCACTGCCCAACTGGAGCCGCCTGGTGAAGCCAGCTGCCAGGAGAGCGGACCGCCGCGCAGCGCGCCGACCAGCCGCTCGACGAGCCAGGGCAGCACGACGGTGGCCCCGGTGAGCAGCAGCACGATGCCCACACCGGCCTGGGTGAGGGTGGCGTCGTCCGCGTCGACGAAGCGGAAGGTGAGCGGAACCAGCAGAAGGAGGCCGAGCAGCAGGGGCACCACGCGCCAGACGAGCCGGCGGGGCCGGCCCTCGGCGTGCCGGACCACCCCGAGCGGCTCCACGGTGACGCCGCGCAGCGCGAAGAGGGTGACCGTCAGCGCGGCGGCCGGCACGACCAGCAGGACGAGGAGGATCAGGCCGGCCTCGGGCACGATGTCGCCCGGGTAGGCGCTGAGGTCCGCGACCCGGAGGGTGCCGAGGTACTGACGTGCCGCCAGGAAGAGCGGGACGCCGAGGAGCAGGCCGAGGAGGGAGCCGGCCAGCGACTCGCCCGCCGCGATCCTGCGGGTCATGGCCATGTCGGCACCGACCAGGCGCAGCGCGGCGAGCCTGCGGTCCCGACGCTCGCCGCCGAACCGTGCCGCGGTGCCGATGAAGACGGCCACGGGCATCAGCAGCCCGACGCAGATCACCAGCACGAGCAGCGCCATCGCGGCCGTCAACGGCTCGCCGAAGGTGGGGTTCCCGAAGCCGGTGGCCCGGGACGCCTCGCCGGCGAGGGCGTCGCTGCCCAGGTAGTAGTAGAGGTCTCCCGGGCCGTCCAGGCCGTCGTCGCCGATGACGCCGACCCGCTCGTGGTCGAGACGCTCGGCGAGCAGCCGCCCGTCGGCCGAGTCGAGCAGTTCGGCGAGGGCGGGTGAGACGACCATCTCACCCGGCCCGGGGAAGGCGTCGAGGCCGGGCGGCGGGGCGGCGGTGGTGGCCGCGCCCGCCTCGGGCTGGAGGACCAGGCCGCCGATCTCCTCGCCGCGGTACTCGGTGGCGCCGCCCGCGGTCAGAAAGGTGTCGGGCCCTGGCCCGCTGTCGTCCATCGCCCAGACGGGCTCGCGCGCCTCCACCCGCTGGGCGCGGGCTTCGAGGGCGCTGGGGACCGAGGCGGCGAGCGCCAACACCACGACGCCGAGCGCCACGCCCACGGCGGTGAGCGCCGTGCGCGCCCAGCCGGAGCGGCCGCCGGCCAGCGCGAACCTGGCGCCCATGCCCAGGTCGCGCGCCCAGACGCGGAGGGTGCTCATACCGCCCCCGCCATGTCCCTGGCCCGCCCGTCGCGGACGACGACCTCACGGTCCGAGTACGCGGCGACCCGCGACTCGTGGGTGACGAGCACCACGGCGGTGCCCGTGTCACGGGCGGCCGCGACCAGCAGCTCCATCACCCGCTCGCCGTTCAACGAGTCGAGGGCGCCGGTGGGTTCGTCCGCGAAGAGCACCCGGGGGTTGTTCACCAGGGCGCGGGCCACCGCGACCCGCTGGCCCTGGCCGCCGGAGATCTGGCCGGGACGGTGGTGGCGCACGTCCGCCACCTCGAGCCGCGCCAGCCACTCGGCCGCCGTGGCCTCCGCCTCCCGGCGCGGGGTGCCGATGAGCCGGAGCGGCAGCGCCACGTTCTCCGCGCAGGTGAGCTCGGGCACCAACTGGCCGAACTGGAAGACGAAGCCGAAGTCGGTGCGGCGCAGCGCGCTGCGCTCGGCGTCGGACAGGAGGGCCAGATCGCGGCCGGCGTAGTGGATGCCACCCGAGTCGGGCTGGACGATGCCGGCCAGGCAGTGCAGCAGCGTGGACTTGCCGGAGCCCGACGGGCCCATCACCGCGACCACCTCGCCGGCCCGGATGACGAAGCTCGCGCCGGCGAGCGCCGGGGTGGCGCCGTAGCTCTTGTGCAGGTCGGTGGCGGCGAGCAGGCCGCCCCCGGGGCTCTGGGGGCTCTGGGGCGTCTGGGCGGTCATGCGCGGATCTCCGAGGCGAGACGGTCGAGGCGGGCCGCGGCGAGCTCGAGCCAGCGCAGGTCGGCCTCCAGATGGAACAGGGCGTGGTCGCAGACGAGTTGGTCGGCGAGATCCCCACCGGACTTGCGGCGGGTGAGCTCGCGCATCAGCCGCAGGTGCTCGGAACGCTGGGTGTCCAGCAGGGTGTCGGCGTCGCGGCCGGTGAGCAGCGCGAGCACGACCTTGGTGTAGAGCAGGCTCTGCAGATAGGGCTCCGGCTTCTCCGGGGTGGCGAGCCAGCCCTCGACGTCGGTGACGCCGGCGTCGGTGATGGCGTACCGCTTGCGCTCCGGGCCCCCGCCCGGCTCTATCCCCTCGACCTCGACCAGGCCGTTCTTCAGCAGGCGGGACATCGTCGAGTAGACCTGCCCGTAGTGCAGGGGGCGGTCCTGCCCGAAGTGGGTGTCGAAGGTGCGCTTGAGGTCGTAACCGTGGCGGGGGCCGGACTCCAGGAGCCCGAGAAGTGTGTGACCGATAGACATGACCGTGACTATACACTGCGCGTATACACCCCGGGTATACATCTTTGGTATAGCCATCCGGTCGACGTCCGTCACCTCGGTGCCACGGATCGGCATAGGTCAGGCAACGCCGCATACCCCAGCGGCGTCTGATCATCTAGCGTGGGAGCTACAGCGAGTACCGGCCTGGGGCCGAGGTGGACGGGGGCCTTTCGGTGGAGAAGCAGACCGCGCGGGAGGAGCCACCGGCACCCACCCCGCCGGCCCCGGCCGCCGTCGCTGGCGCGCCGCGG
>NZ_SMKI01000178.1 GCF_004348415.1 Streptomyces hainanensis | reverse complement strand
GCGGTGGGCGGCTCGGCCGCCAGCCGGGCGGCCAGTTCGGCGATGGTCCGGTGCTCGAAGAACAACGTGGCCGGCAGCGTCCTGCCGAGCTCGGCCTCCAACCGCCGCACGAGGTCCACGGCGGTGAGCGAGTCGAGCCCCAGGGCCAGGAACGGCTCGTCGTCCCCGACCTCTCCGCCCGGCCGCCGCAGTGCCTCCCCCACCAGCCGCCGCAGGACGGTCACGGTGGCCTCGGCCGGGCCGACGTCACGCGCACCGGCGACCGGCCCGGCCACGGGCGCCGCGGGCGCCGGCGTCGGCTCGTCGCCCGCGCCCGGCGCGGCCAGCGGCTCGGCGGACACCACCAGTTGGGCCGTGTCGACCACGCAGGCCGCGCGGAGGGCGGCGACGGCGGTGGACGCGGGGAGGGCCGACCCACCGGGCAGCCGGGCCGCCAGGCCGGTGGCCGTGACGGCGGGGAGGTTGAGGGAGAGCCACGGGCGGCCGGCCGCCCGTTCGGCCGCGGCGAAGGCGTCGAGGAACGCGTTGGCCGCCGCGTAGTCGCCGAGGGCGCCGGCGAGGCCCGGCAGCACGGCGGCGGTGGAGGAGAGCGCCACGCACACCGCCGGGCGGTGGCCGTGGCGGGACAGGGCCCGGGAGAGCAGCTGGCTGCCGCGCACCTTGGCGGCCAGGGTCTCGGCGATCTCGGTGGGCGACTTGGCCCGCAGCGTGCCGGGGCGCAGCACGCCGGCGGCGTGGAAGACCGCGTCGAGCGGGGGCAGGCCGGCGATCAGGGCCTCGACGTCCGCTTCGAGGGACACGTCCGCCGCCCGGTACGTCACCGAGGCGCCGAGCGCTTCGAGTTCGGCGAGCAGCCGGCCGTCCGGCCGCGGCGAGCGGCCGGCGAGTACCAGCGTGGGCCGGCCGCGGCCGGCCAGGTCGCGGGCGAGCGCGGCGCCGACGCCGCCCGCGCCGCCGGTGATCAGGTAGGTGCCGTCGGGCGGCGACGGTGGCAGCGGTGGCCGCGCCGGCAGGTCGGCCCCGGGGGCCACGGCGCGGATCAGCCGGTGGCCGGAGCGCCAGGCCACCACGCCGTCGCCGAGGCCGAGCAGTTCACGCTCGACGGCGTCGGCCCTGAGGTCCAACGGGTCGCGGGAGGACAGGTCGACGCTGTGCGCGGCGAGGCCGGGGAACTCCTCGGGGAGTGCGAGCGTGAGGCCGGTCAGCAACGCCTGGGCGGGACGCGGGCGTTCGGCGGCCAGGCCGGTGACGTGGACGTCCTCGGTGACCGTCACCAGGCGGGCGTCGGGCCGGCTCAGGGACGGGAACAGCTCGCGCAGCGCGGCCGGCAGGGCGTGGGTCGCCGCGTCGAGGTCGGCGGTGGCCGGCCCGGCGAGCAGCACGGTGCGGTCGGCGGGCCCGTCGCGCCGGACGACGATGCCGCGCCCCGCCAGGCGGGTGGCGAGCGCTCTGGCCAACTCCCCGTCAGGGCCGGCGAGTCGGACGGTGCCCACCGGGCCGGCGGCGGCCGGTGGGGCGGCGACCCAGGTGACGCGGTGCAGCCGTGGCGCCGGCTCCGGCCAGTGGCGGCGGCGCCGGAAGGGGTAGGTCGGCACGGCGACGCGGGGCCGGTGGCCGGCCAGGGCCGTGTGGTCGAGGTCGACGCCGCGCGTCCACAGCCGCCCGAGGGCCGTCATCAGCGCGTCGCCGGTGCCGGCGAACGCCAGCGCCTCCGGCGCCCGGCCGTCGCGGCCGTCGCGGCCGGCGGCGACGGCCCGCACGAGCGCCGTCAACGCGCCGGGATCGGGGCCGAGTTCGAGGAAGGTGTCGTGACCTTCGGCCAGCAGGCGCTCGACGGCGGCGGCGAACCGCACCGGCCGCAGGGCGTGTCGGCGCCAGTGCGCCGGGTCGAGGGCCGGCCGCCAGTCGGCGGTCAGCGTGGAGAGCAGCGGGGTGGTCGGCGGGCGCGGGGCGAGCGCGCCGGCCGCGTCCGCCAGCGCGTCGGCGGCGCGGCGCATCGCCGGGGAGTGGAAGGCGTGCGAGACCGGGAGCCGGCGCGCCGGGACGCCGTCGGCGGCGAGCCGCGCCACCGCCGCGTCCACGGCGTCCGGGGCGCCGGCGATCACCACCTGCTCGGGGGAGTTGGTGGCGGCCAGGCAGAGCGCGCCGGCCGACTCGGCCAGCACGGCGGCGACGGCGTCGGCTCCGCCGCGTACCGCCACCATCGCGCCGGGGGCGGTCAGTTCGGCGGTCAGCCGGCCCCGTTCGGCGGCGAAGCGGACGGCCTCGGCCAGGGTGAGCGATCCGGCGACGCAGGCGGCGGCGATCTCGCCGACGCTGTGCCCGACGACCGCGTCGGGCCGCACCCCCCAGGCGTCGAGCTGGCGGGCGACGGCGACGCCGTACGCGACGAGCAGCGGCTGGGCGACCTCGGTGCCGGCCAGTTCGGCGGGCGGCGCTTCGGGGTCCAGGCACCACTCGGTCAGGGTGCGGCCCCGCACCGGGCCGACCAGGGCGGACGCCTCGTCCAGCGCCCGGCGGAACTCGGGCGCGGCGCGGTGGAGTTCGCGGCCGGCGCCGGGGCGGCCGGTGCCCTGCCCTGGTAGCAGGAGGACGAGCCGGGGGCGGGCGCCGACCACCGTGGAGTCCCCGCCGGCTTCGAGGCGGTCGGCCAGGTCGCCGCGGGAGACCACGGCCAGCCGGTGACGGCCGTGGTCGCGGGCCGTGTTGACGGTGGCGCACACGTCGCCCTCGTCGAGCTCGGGTCGGGCGCGGAGGTGGGCCGCGAGGTCGCGGGCGGCGGTGGCGAGGGCGTCGGCGTCGCGCGCCGACAGGGTCAACAGCGGTGGCAGCTGGGGCGGTTCGCGGCGGGGCGCGGGCCGTGGCGGGGCCTCTTCGAGGATGGCGTGCGCGTTGGTGCCGCCGAACCCGAAGACGTTGACGCCGGCCAGCAGCGGCCCCGGGGCGGTCCACTCGCGGTGCTCGGCGACCACCGCGAAACCTTCGGGGAGTCGCGCGGGCGGGTCGTGGTGCGGGGAGGGCGGCAGCCGCCGGTGGCCCAGGGCCAGGACCACCTTGACGAGGCCGGGCAGGGCGGCGGCGTTGAGCAGGTGGCCGATGTTGGTCTTCACCGAGCCGAGCCAGCGTGGCTCGCCGTCGGCGCGCGGCGCGAACGCGTGGGCCAGAGACAGGAGTTCGACGGGGTCGCCGACGGCGGTGCCGGTGCCGTGTGCCTCGACGTAGGTCACGGCGTCGGGGTCGACGCCGGCCTCGCGGTAGGCCCGGACGATGATCTCGCGCTGGGTGCGCGCGTTGGGGGCCAGCAGGCTCAGCGCGCGGCCGTCGTTGTTCACCGCGGTGCCGCGCAGCAGCGCGAGCACCGGGTCGTCGGCGCGGCGCGCGTCGTCGTGCCGGGCCAGGACGATCGCCGCGCCGCCCTCGCCGGGGACGAAGCCGTCGGCGGCGGCGGAGAAGGCGCGGCCGCGGCCGGTCGGCGACAGGGCGCCCGTCCGCTCCAGCGCGCGGTGCGTGGTCGGCGTCAGGGTGAGGTTGACGCCGCCGACGACGGCCAGGTCGCACTCGCCGGCCTGGAGGCTGCGGCGCGCCAGGTGCAGGGCGACCAGCGCGGAGGAGCAGGCGGTGTCGACGGCGAGGGCGGGCCCGGTCAGGTCCAGGCTCTGGGCGACCCGGGCGGCGACCAGGTTGGGGAGGTTGCCGACGAGCGCGGCGGCCGGCGGTTCGCCGTCCGGTCCCGTGGCCCTGGCCAGGAGTTCGCGGTAGCCGCTGTCGCCGGTCGCGACGAAGACGCCGACGCGGCGGCCGGCCCGCCGCGGGCCCGCGTAGCCGGCGCGTTCCAGGGCCTCGTGGGCCAGTTCGAGGAAGATCCGGGCCTGGGGGTCGGTGGCGGCGGCCTCCCCGTCGTCGATGCCGAAGTATCCGGCGTCGAAGGCGGCCGGGTCGGCCAGGAAGGCGCCCCACCGGGCGGTGGACGTCGGCGGGGTCGGCCAGCGGTCGGCAGGCACCGGGCCCACCGCGTCGTGGCCGGCGGCGAGCAGGTCCCAGAACGCCTCGGGGGTGTCGGCGCCGGGGAAGCGGCAGGCCATGGCGAGCACGGCGATCGCCGCCCGGTCGTCGACCGTCCGGGGTCTCTCGCGGGTGGCCGCAGGACGGGACACCGGGGGCCGGGACGCCGTGGGCCGGGGCGCGGCCAGGTGCTCGGTCAGCGCGGCGACCGTGTCGCGGTCGCGCAGCGCGGCCGGCTCCACCGTGACGTCGAAGGCGTCCTCCAGCGCGGCCAGCACCTCCATCGCCCGGAGCGAGGAGCCGCCGAGGGCGAGGAACCTGTCGTGCGGGCCGATGGTGTGGGCCGGCCGGTCCAACACCCGGGCCCAGATCGCGGTGACGGTCCTTTCGATCTCCCACCACCGGCCCGAGGACCGTTCGCCGCTCGCGACGGGAGCGGTCGCGGGTTCGGACGGGGCCCACCGCTCCTCGACGGCGGCGTAGGACCCGGCCTCGTAGCGCTCGCGCAGCGTCCGGCGCCGCAGCTTGCCGCTGGTCGTCCGGGGGAACGCGCCCGGCGGCAGCGGCAGCACCCGCACGTCGTCGTGGGCCAGCGCCTGCCGCAGCCGTGCCGCGACCCGCGCGAGCACGGCCGCCGCCGCGCGTGGCGGGCGCGCCCAGCCCACGAAGGCCAGCACCCGTTCCCGTCCGGCGAGCGGGTCGGTGGAGCCGACGACCGCGACGAGCGGCGACGGGAGCCCGGGCGTGGCGGCGGCGACCTCCTCCAGGTCGGGGGCGTGGAAGGTGCGGCCGGCCACGAAGACCACGTCCTTGTGGCGGCCGGTCACGCACAGCCGGCCGGCCGTCAGGAACCCCAGGTCGCCGGTGCGCAGCCAGCCGTCGGCGGCGAAGGCGGCGGTGGTCGCCTCGGGCGCGGCGTGGTAGCCGCGGGCCACCTGTGGTCCGCGCACCTGGACGTGACCCACCCGCCGGTCGGCGAGCGGGCGGTCGGCGTCGTCGACGATCCGCACCTCGCAGCCGGACACCGGCGGCCCCACGTCCATCAGCTCGACGGCGGCCGGCCCGGGGACGGCGTCCACCGCCTGGCCCCGGCCGAGGGCGGCGCGGTCGAGCACCCGGGGTTCGGCCACCTCGCCCGGCGGCGGGACGGTGACCGCCAGCGTCGCCTCGGCCAGGCCGTAGACGGGCCGGGCGGCCCGGGGGTCGAGCCCGGCAGGCCGCGCGCGGTCGAGGAACCGCCGCCAGACCGCCGGGGCGATCGGCTCGGCGCCCACCAGCAGCAGCCGGACGGCCGTCAGGTCGAGGTCCCGGAACACCTCGTCGGGGATGCGGCGCGCCGCGAGCTCCAGCGCGAAGTTCGCCGCCGACAGGATGGTCGCGCGGTGCCGGGCGGCCGTCTCCAGCCAGCGGGCGGGCCGCTTGGCGAACGACAGCGGTTCGATCCTGACCTGCTTGGCGCGGGCGGCGAGCGGGGCGAGGTGGGTGCCGATGAGGCCCATGTCGTGGAAGTACGGCATCCAGGTGACCACCACGTCGTCGGAGGTGACGGCGGTGGCGCGGTGGATCTGCCGGAGGTTGGCCAGCACCGAGGCGTGGCTGAGCTCCACGCCCTTGGGCGCGCCGGTGCTGCCCGAGGAGAACTGGAGGAAGGCGACGTCCTCGGGCGCCGCGTCGGGCAGTCGCCCGGGCGGCCGGCCGCGCCGCAGCTCGTGGAGGTGCAACGGCCGCACGGCGCCGGGCAGTTCGCCGAGCAGCGGCGCGGTGGTGTCGTCCACGACGAGCGGCGGTCGGCCGAGCGACTCCCACACGGGCCGCACCCGGCGCGCGTCGGGCGCGAGCGGCACCGGCACCAGACCGGCGGCGAGGGTGCCCCAGAACATGGCCTGGAAGTCGTCGCCGCGGTCGGCGAGCAGCGGGACGGGGGTGCCGGGGGTAAGGCCGGCGGCCAGGCAGCCGCCGGCGACGCGGGCGGCCTCGTCGCGCAGCGCGGCGAGGGTGACGGTGTGCTCCCGGCCGTCGCCCCGCACCATGACCAGGGCCTGGTCGGGGGCGGCCGCGGCGGCGTCCCAGAGGATTCGCGGCAGCGTCGGCTCACCGTTGGGTCCGGTCGTCACGTGTCCCCCGTCTTGATCGCCGTCACCCTAACGGAGGAATTTCGCGGGGCGCGGGAACCTGACCGATCGACACGGCGGACGAGGCGCCCTACCGGTCGTCGCGAGCCGGAGGGCCGCCCTACTCCCCTGTCGGGTCCTCCGCCGGTGCCACCGCGCCCAACACGCGGAGCACACTGGTGTGGAGTGCTTCCGCTGCGTCCTTGCCGGACATCCGGCCGGCGTCGATCTCGCCGCCCGCGGTGTGGCCGAGCGTGATGGTGACGGCCACCAGCCAGTCCGGCGAGAGTCGGCCGTCGAACTCCCCGGTCTCCTGTCCGCGCTGGATCACCCGCCTCAGCCGGTCGGCGACCGGCGCATGGCGATCGTGGTCGGTATGCGGATCCACAGTCAGCTGGCTGATCTTCTGGAGCAGAACGGGGTACCGCCCGGCTGTCCGGCTGCTGGCATCCAGCAGTCGCAACAGCGCGTCCGTGGCAGGTCCGGTGTCAAGGCCGGCGGCGTCCATCGCGGCGACGGCTTCCTCGCTGACCCGGTCGAGGGCTGCTGTCAGCAGTTGTTCCCGTGAGGGGAAGTGAGCGTAGACGGTCTGGCGAGTCACGCCCGCGGCGGCGGCGATGGCCTCGACGCTGGCGTCGGGGCGGGTGTTCAGCAGCCGGACCGCCGCATCCAGGATGGCGGCTCTGCTGCGCTGGGCGTCGGCACGGCGATGCGAGGTCTGGCGTGGAGTCATCTCTTACACCTTGTCAAGGTTGCAGGTGGCGCATATCTTACAAGCCGTAAGAGATAGCGCGTCGCCCAGCAAGACGACGGGAGCACCGTGAGTCCGTTCACCGACACCGACCCCAAGCAGTTCATCGCCGATTTCTACGCGTCGTTCCACAACGACCTCCTGGGCAGCGACGAGGACCCGGGACTGATCGTCGACCGCTATCACACGCCGGACGTCGTCCAGGTCGCCGACGGACACTGGATGGACCGGGACAAGCTCGTCGCGCACACCCGCCCGGTGCGCAAGAACCGGCCCAGCGGCCGCTGGGATGTGCACGACGCGCTGGTGAGCGGGGATCGGATCGCCGCCCGGTTCACCTTGTATGTAACGAATCGCACGAGGGACCTCGCCATCGAGTCGCACATGTTCGCTCAGTTCACAGATGACGGTCGGATGCGCCAGGCGCACATACTCACCCGCACTCTCCCAGCGGACGCGGGCCCGGGACAGCCGATGCCGGAGATGTCCGAGCGGCAGGTGCGGCCGGCATGACCGAGAGCACCTACTCCGTGCGCGGAATGGTCTGCGGACACTGTGCGGGCTTCGTCAGCGAGGAGATGGAACGCGTCGCCGGCGTCACCGCCGTGGCGGTGGACGTCGAGAGCGGTGAGGTCACGGTGACCACCGACAGGGATCTCGACATCGCGGACGTGCGCGCCGCCGTCGAGGAAGCCGGCTACGAACTCGACGACCGGCATAGCCGGAGACCTTGACGACCAGGCCGCCGACGTCCGCGCCCGCGTCATCGACCTGGACCGCCGTTTCGCGACCCATGCCGCCGGTCGAACGCCGCGGGCCGGTCAGCGCGTGGCCGGCGGCGCCGTGCTCGCGCGGATGACGACCTCGGGCCGCTCCGAGGAGAAGCGCCGCCGGGACGTCCCGTCGACCACCCCGGTCAGCAGCGCGAAGCCGCGCTCGCCCAGCCCGAAGAAGTCCTGCCGCACCGTGGTGATCGCGGGCGTCCACAGCTCGGCGAGCGGGTGGTCGTCGAAGCCCGCCACGCTGACGTCCTCCGGCGTCCGCACCCCCTCGTCGGCCAGCCCCCGGATCACGCCCATGGCGACCTCGTCGTTGCCGCAGAACACCGCCGACACCGAGGCGTCCCCGGCCAGCCGCCGGCCGGTCTCGCGCGCGACGTGCGGCGACCAGGTCGCCGCCTCCAGCGCCGGCACGCGCGCCCCCGCCGCGCGCAGGGCGCGGCGCCACCCGGTCGTGCGCCCGTCCTCGCGCCGGGAGGGCGGCACGGGCACATGGTGCACGGTGGGGTGACCGAGCGCCAGCAGATGGCGGGTCAACTCCTCGGCCGCGCCCGCCTCGTCGAGCACCGCCTGCGGCACCCCCGGTTCCCTGGCCCCCGACAGCGCGACGACCGGCACGTCGGGCGGCATCCGGCGCAGCGCCGCCACGCCCGGCGGGTCGAACTTGAGCACCAGCACGCCGGCGATCGCCTGCGTCAGGACCAGCCGCAGCGCCCGGTCGGCGTCCGCCGCCTCCGGGCCCTCGACCACGCTGATCATCACGGTGTGGCCGGCGGCGCGCGCCGCCGCCTCGATGCCCCTGATCGTCTCGGCGTAGCCGTACTTCGAGGTGTCGCCGGCCACCACCGCCAGGGCCTTGGGCCGGCGGGAGACGAGGGCGCGGGCGGCCGCGCTCGGGCGGAAGCTGAGGGCCCTGACGGCCTCCTCCACGCGCTCCCGCTTCAGCGGGCTCACCCGGGCGGCGCCGGACAGCACCCGCGAGACCGTCGGCACGGACACCCCGGCCATCCGCGCCACGTCGGCCATGGTGGCCGGCCGTCTCGAACCGGTGGTCACTCGCCCCCCTCACCCGCCCGCGGCCCCGGTGGCGGGCCACGACCGCGTCACTGTACCCGGACCCGGTTCTGAAAGCGCTATCAGCACGAGTCTTGAAAGCGCTATCACGCCGCTGTTACGGTGACGCGACTCCGCCGCCCGAGCGCCGTACGAGCGCCCGCCCGAGTTCCCTACGAGTTCCGTCCGCGTTCCGTCCGAGTTCCGTACGAGCGTTGCTCCGGCCACAACTCCGTTCACCCGCAGCCCGGTTCGCCGGCGACAGCACGCGAGGGAGCAGTTCGCGATGAGGAGATCCCTGAGACGTCTCGCCGTGGCGGCCGCCGCGGTCACCGCGGCGGCGCTGCTGGTGCCGCCGCCCGGCGCCGCCGCGGCCGAACCCGACGTGCTCGCCGTCGACTTCGGCGAGACCACCGGCGCCTTCCGCGGCGGCGCCAGCGGCACGCTCTACGGCTTCGGCGACGACGGCTCCCCCACCCGGGCCGTCATCAACGGCGCCCACATCACCAACTCCTCGCAGAAGCCGCCCGCGGGGCTGCAACACCCCAGCGGCGACGTGCTCGACGTCGAGAACGGCTTCTTCGACAAGCACGGCCGGGAACTCGCGGTCTACGTCCAGGACTTCTACCCCGACTGGGGCTACCACGGCGGCGTGCGCCCCGAGGACACCAGGACCTACGACCAGGCGGACGGCTCCTGGACGGAGGGCGGCAACGGCGTCTGGGACTACCTGGAGGTCGTGCGCCACGTGGTCACCGAGATCGCGACCCGCTCCGAGCACCCGGAGGAGTACCTCTTCGTGCTCTTCAACGAGCCGGACCTCATCTGGTACCAGGACTGGCCCCGGATGCGGGAACGGTTCCTCGCCGACTGGAGCGCGACCTACGACCTCGTCCACGAGATCTACGACGACGTGTTCGACGGCACGATCGAGCCGCGGATCGGCGGCCCCGGCCACTCCCGCTGGTACGGCTCCCGGGAGCCGGCCGACCGGCAGCGCGAACGCGACATCCTGGAGTACGCGGCGGCCGACGACGTCGTGCCCGACACCTACATCTGGCACGAACTCGGCGGCTCCGACCCCGACCGGTTCCGCGCCAACAACGCCGAGTTCCGCGCGCTGGAGGACGAAGTCCTCGGTGCCGGCAGCGAGTTGCCGGTCACCATCAGCGAGTGGGGCGGCCTGCCCGACATGGGCACCCCGGGCAGCGTCGTGAGGTGGTTCGCGGCCTTCGAGGAGGAGAAGGTCGACGCCCAGACCGCCTACTGGAACTACGCGGGCAACTTCTCCGACAACATGGCCCGCGCCAACGGCGCCAACGGCGGCTGGTGGCTCTTCAAGTGGTACGGCGACCTCGCCGGCGCCAAGACCGTGCGGGTGACCCCGCCGCACCCCGACGACCCGTCCTCGCTGCGCGGCATCGGCGCCGTCGACACGGAGAACCGCCGGGCGACCGTCCTCTACGGCGGCACCGGGGCCGACGTCCGGCTGGCGGCCGGCGGCCTGGACCGGGCGCTGTTCGGCGACCGGGTGGACGTCGAGGTCAGGGAGATCTCGCTCAGCGGCGCCGAGGGCCTGCACGGCGACCCGTGGCTGGTCGCCGCCCACGAGGGCGTGCGCGTCGCCCGGGACGGAACGCTCGCCGACCTGACCTTCCCGACCACCGACGCCGACGCCGCCTACCAGGTGGTCATCACCCCGCGCCAGGCACGCGACGTCGAGCGCGCCCTCGCCGCGCAGCCCTGGAGCCGGTCCTTCGAGGCCGAGGACACCGACCTCACCCAGGCGGCGGTGCGGGACGCCACCGGTCACGAGTTCCAGGCGTCGGGCGACGCCGACGTCGCCTGGTTCAACCAGGTCGGATCGCGCTCGGAGTTCACCGTCACCGTGCCGCGCGACGGCACCTACCGCCTCCAGGTGATCGGCTCGGCGCCGGCCCCCGGCCGCCACGCGCTCTTCGTCGACGGCGCGTTCGCCGAGACCGTCCAGTACGCCGCCAACCTCTCCACCAGGAGCAGGTGGCTCTACCGCGGCAGCGCCGAGGTCGAGGTCGCGTTGCCCGCGGGCGAGCACCGGCTGTCGCTGCGGGCCAGCCGGGACGGCACGACGGCCCTGCCCAACAGCGACATCACGCTGGACCGTTACGTGCTGACCGACGTGACCGGCGGCGACCGGACCGTCCACCCCGCGAGCACCATGCGCCTCGCCGGCGGCGCCCACCTCACGTTCGACTCCGCGCGGACGCGCGGCTCCGCCGTCGTCGCCGGCGCCGGCCAGCGGGCCGAGCTCTACGTGACGGCCTGGGAGTCGGGCTACCACGACCTCACCGTCGACTTCGCGAGCTCCGCCGCCACGTCCGCGACCGTGCGGGTCAACGGCGTCGAGGTCGGCACCCTCGACGCCGGGCGGGCGGGCGGCTGGCGGGCGGCCGCGCCCGTCCACCTCGCCCAGGGCGTCAACGAGGTGGAGATCTCCTCGGCCCGGGGCGTCTCCGTCGCGGCCGTCACCACCGCCAGGAACCGGGCGGCGGACGACGCGGTGGTCACGGTCGAGGCCGAGGACGCCACCCCGCACGGCCGGGCCGCGGTCACCACGCTCCCCGAGAGCTCCGGCACCAACGCCTCCGGCCGCGCGTTCGTCGGCTGGCTCGGCGACAACCCGGCGGGCGGCGCCAACTCCCTGGAGATCGAGCGTCGTCCGGGCTTCGACGAGCCGGGCGCGTACACCGTGGTGGTGCGGTACGCCAACGCCGAGTTGGTGGGCGACCACGCCTACAACCCGCAGGTCGTGGACCGGCTGTTGCAGATCTCCGAGGCCGGCACCGACGGGTACGCGGGCGCGACGCACTTCCGCAACAACCACCACTGGAACAGCTTCTGGGAGCGCTCGACGAGCGTGACGCTGTCCACCGCGGACGGCGCCCTCACCTTCGGCAACGACGAACCGGGCGCCTGGGCGCCGAACATCGACTCGGTGGCCTTCGCCCCGGTCGCGCTCGGCGGTTTCACGACGACCCGCGGCTAGGTCCGAAAAAACGAAGGAGAGCCCCCCGCGCCGGAGCCGGCGCGGGGGGCTTTCGCACGGGGTCGCGGCCGGAGAATGATCCGGAAGGTCTCCGATAATTTTCGGAACCAACGACCCGCCGTCGGCCGGCCAGTCGACGTCCGCGACAGTCGAACCCGTTCGACATCGACAGTTCCACGCCGCTGAGCAGGCTTTATGCCGACCGCCGACATCCGCCACCGATACGGGATTCCCGTAATCCTTGCGGAAACTGTTGACAGCGCGTCAGAGCCGGACCACATTGACATGGCATCGACACGACCCGGTCGTCGGCCGCTCGACGACCGGCCGAGCCGCGCCGTGTCGCCCCCACATCACGTCACCGCCTGGCCCCTGCCAGCCCTCGACGAGGAGGATGCATGTCCAAGGACGACGTCCCCGCCCAGCCGTTCAGCCGCCGACGCTTCGTCGGCCGCGCCGGCGCCCTGGCACTGGGCACGTCCGTGGCGATGCTGCCTGGCGTCGCGCACGCCCAGACCATCACCACGAACCAGACCGGCAACCACAACGGCTACTACTACTCCTTCTGGACCGACGCCCAGAACACCGTCTCCATGACCCTGGGCAACGGCGGCAACTACAGCACGTCCTGGCGCAACACCGGCAACTTCGTCTGCGGCAAGGGCTGGAGCAACGGCAGCCGCCGCACGGTGAACTACTCCGGCAGCTTCAGCCCCTCGGGCAACGGCTACCTGTGCCTCTACGGGTGGACGTCCAACCCGCTCGTCGAGTACTACATCGTCGACAGCTGGGGCAACTACCGCCCGACCGGCACCTACCGGGGCTCGGTCAACAGCGACGGCGGGACGTACGACATCTACCACACGATGCGGTACAACGCCCCGTCCGTCGAGGGCACCAGGACGTTCCCCCAGTTCTGGAGCGTCCGGCAGTCGAGGCGGGTGGGCGGCTCCATCACCACCGGCAACCACTTCGACGCCTGGTCCCGCTCCGGGATGGCCCTCGGCAGCTTCAACTACTACATGATCCTCGCCACCGAGGGATACCAGAGCAGCGGTAGCTCCAACCTGTACGTCGGCTGAGCGACCGAACCGCCGTTCACCCTCAACGACCGGCATCCGCCGAGCCGATGACCACCGTGCGCGCCCACCCGGGGGGCGCGCACGCGGGATCGTGCCCGCGCCACGACCGGGACGTCCGCCGGTCGAAGAGCCCCACCACCGTCCGGCACGGCGGCGACGCCTCGGGCCACGGCGTCTGCCCGTCCGTCAGCGCCACGACGACGTCCGGCGCGGGCCGCGCGCCGAGCGCCCGGCCGAAGCCGGCGCGCAGATCCGTGCCGCCACCGCCCACCAGCGGAATCCCCTCGGCCCGGCACAGCGAGCGCGCGACGTCGGCCGCCGCGTCGCACGACAGCACGGAGACCAGGTCGCGACGGCCCCCCAGGGCCCGGGAGATCGCGGCCACCTCGAGCAGCGCGCTCCCCAGCTCGGCGTCGCTCACCGAACCCGAGGTGTCGATGATCACCGAGACCCGGGGCGGGGTGCGCCGCAGGCTGGGCAGGACGACGCCCGGCAGGGCGGTCGAGCGGCGCGCGGGGCGGCCGTAGGTGTAGTCCCCGCCGGCGCCGCCGCCGGCGGCGGCCGCGCGGATCGCCGCCCCCAGCAACTCCCGCCAGGGCTGCGGCGGGTGGAACGCCTCCTCGGCCCACCGCCGCCAACCGAGCGGCGCGTCGCCCGGGGCGCCGTTGATGCCCTGGGCGACCCGGAACCGCACCGCGTCGCGCTCCTGGTCGCTGAGGCCGTGGGCGCCGTCGGGCCCCAGGTCCCACTCCCGTTCCAGGCCGTCCGCGCCGCTGCCGCAGTCGAGCCAGAGCAGGTGCTGCGGCAGCGCCCCCAGTTGGAAGCGGCGCAGGTAGTCCTCCATGAGCTGCCCCTCGGGCAGCCCGAGCGGCTTCGGGTGGAGGACGCCTTCGGGGGTGGCCAGGCCGTCCCCGTACACGTCGTCGTTGATCTCCAGGTCCGCCGCGATGTTCATCCGCAGCCGTTCCCCGCGCCCGGTCAACCCGCGTTCCCCGGCGACCCGGTCGCCGCGGCCGTGGTGGTCGCGCAGCAGGTGCGCGACCTCGTGCACCCACACGCCGGCCAGCTCCTCCACCGGCGTCGCGGCCACGAAGGCCGGCGAGACGTAGCACCGCCAGTGGCGGTCGACGGCCATCGTCGGCACCCGCCGGGACTCCACGGGCCGCAGCGCGAACAGGGCCGTCGCGAGGTAGGGCCGGGCCCGGGCGGCGTGCAGCCGGGCGGCGAACAGCTTGTCGCGGTCCCATTCGCCCGCCGTCATCGGC
>NZ_SMKI01000177.1 GCF_004348415.1 Streptomyces hainanensis | reverse complement strand
GGGAGGTGGAGGACGTCGAGGTGGGTGTGGCGCAGGTCCAGGGTGCCGACGACGCGGGTGGCGCGCAGGTCGAGCACCCGGGTCTGGAGGTTGCGGCAGGTCAGGGCGGTGGCGCCGGGGTTGCTCAGCTGGGCGCCGCGCAGCCGCAGGCCCTCGCCCAACCGGGCCTCGGGGAGTTGCAGTTCGCCCTCGATCCGGAACCCCTCGTCGCCGACCAGGCCGCCGCCGAGGTCGAGGCGTGAGCCGTGCAGCGCGACGGCGCCCGGGTTGCTCAGGTGCGCGCCCTGGAGCAGCAGTCCGCCGTCGATCCGGGTGTCGTAGACGCTGAGTCCCGGCGCCGTGATCCGGGTGTGCATCAGGTCGAGGTTGCCGCCCGCCACGAGGACCCGGTTGGCGCTGAAACCGGGGAGGTGCGAGCCGGCGAAGCCGGTCACCCGCAGGCTGGCGCCGTACAGCTGGGGTTTCCGCTCGAACCAGCACCGCTCCAGACGCAGCACGCAGCACGCCTCGGCGAACTCCAGCCGCAGCCTGCCGGTGATCCGGGCGCCGGTCAGATGCACCACCGGCGTCTCGCCGGCCTGGCGTTCGGCGGCGCCGAGCACCAGCGCGCGCACCACGTCGGCGCGGACCGTGCGGTCCCCGCCCCACCGTTCGCCGCCGGCCGGATCGTCCTGTGCCGGGTCGCCGGTGCGCAGGCCGACGCGGTCCCCGGTGGGGAACGCGTCCCACAACCGCCGCTCGGGCGTGGTCAGTTCGGCGTACGGCAGCACCAGGGAACGGTACCCGGCCGGTGGGCGCGGGATGGTGCGGCGGCCCGGAAAACCGATGGCCCGGTAGGCGGGGGATCGGCTAGACAGTGGGGCACAGGACCGCTCTCGCCCCGCCCTTGTACGTGCCCCGGCAGTCGCCGGGGTCACGGACCGGCTCGTCGGCCGTGGCGCGGGCCGCCGTTCCGATCGCCCGTCGTGGCGTCACAGAACCGAGGGAGCCAGGTCGTGTCCGGTCCGATCATCGAGGTCGAGGGGCTGGCCAAGGAGTACCGCAGGCCGGTGCGGGTCGAGGGCCCGCTCGGCGGGTTGCGGTCGTTGCTGAGCCCGCGTCATGTGACGAAGCGGGCGGTCGACGGAGTCTCGTTCGCGCTGGCGGAGGGCGAACTCGTCGGATACCTGGGGCCGAACGGCGCCGGGAAGTCCACCACGATCAAGATGCTGACGGGGATCCTGCGCCCCACGGCCGGCCTGGTGCGGGTGGCCGGGCTCGTGCCGTGGCGGGAGCGGGAGCGGCACGCCAGGAACATCGGCGTCGTCTTCGGGCAGCGCACCCAGCTCTGGTGGGACCTGCCGCTGCGCGACTCGCTGGAGCTGATCGGCCGGTTGTACGGCGTGGAGCGGGCCAGACACCGGGCCACCACGGCCAGGTTCACCGAACTGCTGGGCCTCGGGCCGTTCCTGGACACGCCGGTGCGGCAACTCTCCCTGGGACAGCGGATGCGCGGCGACCTGGCCGCCGCCATGCTGCCCGAGCCGCGCATCCTCTTCCTCGACGAGCCCACCATCGGCCTCGACGTCGTCGCCAAGGAGCGCATCCGGGACTTCATCGCCACCCGCAACCGCCGGGACGGCACCACGATCGTGCTGACCACCCACGACCTGGACGACGTGGAACGCCTCTGCCGCCGCATCGTGCTGATCGACGACGGCCGCGTCCTGTACGACGGCGACGTCGCCCGGCTCAAGGAGCGCTACGCCCCGCACCGCCGGCTGGTCGTCCAACTGGCCGACGGCGCCGGGTGGCACGGGGTCCGGGTGCCGGGCGTCGCCCGCGACGACGAAGCGGACGACGCGCCCGGGCAGGTCACACTGCGGTTCGACCCGGCCGGAACCAGGGTCGCCGACGTCATCACGGCCGTGCTGGCCCGCCACGAGGTCACCGACCTGTCGCTGGTCGAACCGGGGTTGGAGGGCGTCGTCCACCGGATCTACGCGGCCCGGGGGGCGGCGTGACCAGCCCGCGCGGCCTGGCCCCGCCCCGCCTGACCCTCCGCCAACGCGCCGTCGCCCACGCGGGGACGGCCGGCCTCCACGCCCGCGCGCAGCTCGCCTACCGGGCCGACTTCGTCTTCCGCGTGCTGTGGCTGCTGCTCCAGGTGTACCTGCTGGCGCTGGTGTGGCGCGCCGTCTACCCCGAGTCGGGGACCGCCCCGGCCCACGGCGGCCAGCAGGTCACCCTCGCCACCCAACTCGCCTACGTCACCTACGCGTCGGTGCAGAACTGGCTGCTCACCCCGGCCGGTCTGGCGCCCACGCCGATACCCCAGCGGGTGCGTGAGGGGAGCATCGCCGTCGACCTGTCGCGGCCCGTCGCCTTCACCACCCAGATGCTCGCCGCGCAGGGCGGCATCGTGCTCGCCGCGGCGCCGTTCGCCGTCCTCGCCCTGCCGTTCGCCGTCGTCGCCGGCGGCGCCCGGGCCCCCGCCTCGGCCGGCGCCGCGTCGGCCTACGCGCTGAGCCTGGTCCCGGCGGTGCTGAACGCGCTGCTGCTCGCCGTCGTCGTCAGCATGGTCTCCTTCTGGACGCTGGAGGCCGTCGGCGTCTTCATGATCCACCGGGTCGTCGCCCACTTCTTCGCCGGCGCCCTGATCCCGCTGTGGTTCATGCCCTCCTGGCTGGCCGACCTGGCCCAGCTCCTGCCGTTCCAGACCACCACCTACACGCCCATCGCCCTCTACCTCGGCCACATCCACGGGACCGGGCCCGTGCTGACCGCGCTGGCCGTGCAGTGCGGCTGGACGGCCGCCCTGTGGCTGATCATGCGACTGGTGTGGGCACGGGCCCTGCACCGCGTCGTCGTCCAGGGCGGGTGACGAGCGACACATGTCCGCCGCCCACCCCATCCCACGCCACCGCGCCTACCGGCTCCTGGTCACGGCCGCGTTCCGGGCCGAGTTCCAGTACGGGGGCAACCTGCTGCTGACCCTGGCCGGCGGCGTCGTCGCCCAGAGTGTCGGCCTGGTTTTCCTGTGGACCGTGACCACCCGCTTCGGCGACCTCGGGGGCTGGCCGATGGCCGAGATCGCCTTCCTCTACGGCATGCGGCTCACGTCGCACGGCCTGCTCGTGGTGCCCACCAGCCAGCTTCACAGCCTCGACCTGGCCATCCGCACCGGCGAGTTCGACCGCTACCTGGTCCGCCCGGCCGGGCCGCTCATGCAACTGCTCTGCCGCCGGGTGCATCTGCCCACCCTCGGCGACCTGGCCACCGGCATCGTCGTACTGTCCCTCGCGGCCCACCATGTCGGGTTCGAACCGACGCCCACCGCGCTGCTCTACCTCGGCCTGGCGCTGGTCGGCGGCGCGCTGGTCGAGGGCGCCTGCCAACTCGCCGTCGCCTCCCTGTCCTTCCGCATGCTGTCCAACCTGGCGCTGCGCGGCCTGATCGACGACATCATGAACACCTTCGGCGGCTACCCGCTGAAGGCGTTCCCCGACACGGCGCGGCTCGCCCTGACGTATCTGCTGCCCGTCGCCTTCGTCGCCTACCTACCGGCCGGCGTCCTCCTCGACCGCGCCGACGGCCTCCAGATCACCCCGTGGCTGGCCTACGGCGCCCCCCTCGCGGGACCGCTCCTCTACGCGGCCGCCTACCTGCTGTGGCGAGCCCAGCTCCGGCACTACTCCAGCTCCGGAACCTGAGGGACGATGCGGCATGCGCTCCGACGGATGGCACCTCACCGAAGACATCGAGCGGTTCCTCGGCCGGGCCGGAGACTTCCTGCGTTCGCGCCCGGCCCTGCACACCATGCCGCTGACGGTGACCGAGAAGCTGCGCACCGGCGGGAACACCGAGGGCGCCGTCTTCGGCCACTTCGAGCGGTCGGGCGAGGTCCTGGCCACCTGCTTCCAGCGGCCGCCGGGCCGCGTGCTGAGCATGACCCCGCTGGCGCCCGAGCACGTCGACGCGCTCGCCGGCCGGCTCGCCGACCTCGGCCGTGAACTCCCGGGCGTCAGCACGGAGTACGACACCGCCACGGCCTTCGCCGACGCCTGGCGGCGGCGTACGGGCGCCGAGCCGACGCTCAGCCACCGGCTCCGCCTCTACCGGCTGGCCACGCTGACCCCGCCGGATCCGCTCCCGCCGGGCCGGGGTCGCGTCGCGGGGGAGGCAGAGCACGAGCGGGTCGTCCGCTGGTGCCGCGAGTTCTGCGCGGCGGTCGGGGAGGCGTTCCCCGACGACCCGGAAGCCTGGGCCGGGACGCGCTTCGCCGGCAGGACCTTCATGTTCTGGGAGACCCCGGACGGCATCCCCGTCTCCATGGCGGCCGCGACCCCGATGGTCGCCGGCCAGATCCGGGTGGACCCCGTCTACACCCCGGCCCCTCTGCGCGGCCGCGGGTACGCCGCCGCCGTCTCCGTCGCGGTGAGCCGGGCCGCGCTGGCCGCCGGCGCCAGGGAGGTGGTGCTGTTCGCGGACGCGGCCAACCCCACGAGCAACGCCCTCTACCAGCGGATCGGCTTCCGCCGGCTCGCCGACTTCGCCGTGTACGGCTTCTCGGCCGGGCGGGGCCTGCCGGGTCAGGACGGGCGGAGGCCGGCGTAGAAGGGCATGGTGTCGATGGACTCGTAGCGCACCACCGCGCCCGGCTTGGGCGCGTGGATCATCATGCCGTCGCCGGTGTAGAGCCCGACGTGGCTGATGTCGTCGTAGAAGAAGACCAGGTCGCCGGGTTGCAGCGCGTCGCGGGCGACGCGGGAGCCGGCGTTCACCTGGTCCCAGGTGACGCGCGGCAGCTCCACGCCGGCGGCCCGCCAGGCGGCCTGGGTGAGGCCCGAGCAGTCGTACGAGTTGGGCCCGGTGGCGCCCCAGACGTACGGCTTGCCCAGCTGGGCCTCCGCGAAGTCGATGGCGGCCTGGGCGCCGGTGCTGTCGGCGGCCGGCGGGTCCTGGGCGGGCGGGTCGGCGGCGTCGGACTCCGCCTCCTCCCGGGCGGCGGCCTCCTCCCGGGCGGCGGCCTCCTCGGCCGCGGCGCGCTCGGCGGCCAGCCGCTCCTGCCGTTGCCGCTCCTCCTCGGCGAGCCGCTCGGCCTCCTCCCGCTCCAACCGCTCCAGCTCGTCGAACTCCGCCTGCTCCTCGGCGGACAGCTCGTCCAGCATGGCGCGGGCCTCGGCCAGCATGGACTGGACGCCCTCCTGCTGCCGCTGGAGCTCGGCCTGGCGCTCCTCCAGGGCGGCGAGCGCGGCGCCGGCCTCCTCGCCGCGCGTCGTGGCCGCCTCCTGCCGCTCGGTGTAGTCGGCGAGCGCCTGCTGCTGGGAGTCGCCGAGCCGGTCCAGGGTGTGGGTGCGGTCGAAGAAGGCCCGCGGATCGGAGGCGAGCAGCAGCGCGGCGGTGTCGCTCAGCCCGCTGACGCCGGTGCGGTACTGCGCGGCGGCGAACGAACCCAGCGTCCTGCGGGCCTCGTTGACCCGCTCCGTCTCCTGGGCGGCCTCGGTCAGCAGCTGGTCGACGGTCGCCTGCTGCTCGGTGACCTCCTCCTGCGCCGCGTTGTAGTGCTGGGTGGCGGTGCCGGCCTCCCGGTACAGGCGGTCGACGTCCTCCCGCACCTCGACGGCGCGCTCGCGGGCGGCCTCGGCACGGTCCCGCTGCTCCTCGATGCCCGGCGGGTCGGTCTCGTCGGCGGAGGCGGCGCCGGACAGCAGCGTCATCGAGGCCAGGGCCGCGGCGCCCACGCCCACGACCCCCCGCCGTGCCGTGGGGGACTGGAGCAGGGCCGCGCGACCGCGCGGCTTACGGTGGGAACCCAAGGCCGGTGTCTCCTTCCTGCCCGCCCACCGGTCGGTTCCCCACGCCCCGCCGGCCTGTCGGTTGACCGGCGCCCCTCGTGTGCCCGATGGAACGGCGAAGGCCCGCGGAGCCGGTTTCGGCCTCCGGGGAACGGGCCATCCGCGCCGCACGCTAACCACTGGGAGCCGCGCTTGGGAAGGCCGAAAAGCGATATGTCCGCAATGAAATCGTGACCCGGCGGGCGAACGGGGTGATACACGCGCCGTCCGTGCGCCGGCCCGAGCCGTCCGTCATGACGCGTAGCCGTGGTACGCACGCGCCGCGTGTCGGACCGGCCAACTAGACTCGACGGCGATGAGCGGCCTCTTCGATGACAACGTGCTGGCGAACCTCGGCGCCATGGGGCGCGGCCCCGTGGGGGGCGGCGAGGAGCCGCCCCCCGCGCCCGACGAGTTCGAGCGGGAGGAGATCCCCGACGACCTGTTCGCCGGCACCTTCGCCGAGCCGGGTCGTGCCGAGGACGACGCCTACTACCGCAACGGCGCCCGCAAGCCCGTCGCCGACGCGGCCGCGCTGATCGAGGGGCTCAACGAGGAACAGCGTGCCGCCGTCACCCACAGCGGCGCGCCGCTGCTGATCGTGGCCGGCGCCGGCTCCGGCAAGACCCGGGTGCTCACCCACCGCATCGCCTACCTGCTGGCCGCGCGGAACGCGCACCCCGGGCAGATCCTGGCGATCACCTTCACCAACAAGGCCGCCGGCGAGATGAAGGAGCGCGTCGAGGAACTCGTCGGGCCGCGCGCCAACGCGATGTGGGTGATGACCTTCCACAGCGCCTGCGTCCGCATCCTGCGCCGCGAGAGCAAGCTGCTCGGCTTCACCTCCAGCTTCTCCATCTACGACGCGGCCGACTCCAAGCGCCTGATGGCGCTGGTCTGCCGGGACCTCGACCTCGACCCCAAGCGGTTCCCGCCCAAGTCGTTCAGCGCCAAGATCTCCAACCTCAAGAACGAGCTGATCGACCACGAGGACTTCGCGGCCCAGGCGACCGACCAGTTCGAGAAGACCCTGGCCGAGGCGTACACGCTCTACCAGTCGCGGCTGCGCGAGGCCAACGCGCTCGACTTCGACGACATCATCATGACCACCGTCCACCTGCTGGACGCCTTCCCCGACGTGGCCGAGCACTACCGGCGCCGCTTCCGGCACATCCTGGTCGACGAGTACCAGGACACCAACATCGCCCAGTACACGCTGATCAAGCTGCTGGTGGGCACCCAGGACCCGGGCGAGCTGTGCGTGGTGGGCGACGCCGACCAGTCCATCTACGCCTTCCGCGGCGCCACCATCCGCAACATCCTCCAGTTCGAGGAGGACTTCCCGAGCGCCACCACCCTCCTCCTGGAGCGCAACTACCGCTCCACGCAGACCATCCTCTCCGCCGCCAACGCCGTCATCGCGCGCAACGCGGACCGCAGGCCCAAGAACCTGTGGACGGACGAGGGCGCCGGCGCCCGGATCACCGGCTACGTCGCCGACACCGAGCACGACGAGGCGCAGTTCGTCGCCGACGAGATCGACCGGCTCACCGACGCGGGCGACGCCAAACCCGGCGACGTCGCCGTCTTCTACCGCACCAACGCCCAGTCCCGGGTCTTCGAGGAGGTGTTCATCCGGGTCGGCCTGCCCTACAAGGTGGTCGGCGGCGTCCGGTTCTACGAGCGCCGCGAGGTCCGCGACGTGCTGGCCTACCTGCGGGTGCTCGCCAACCCCGAGGACACCGTGCCGCTGCGCCGCATCCTCAACGTGCCCAAGCGCGGCATCGGCGACCGCGCCGAGGCCATGATCGAGGCGCTGGCGCAGCGCGAGCGGATCTCCTTCGCCCAGGCGCTGCGCCGGGTGGACGAGGCGTACGGCATGGCCGCCAGGTCGGCCAACGCGGTCAAGCGGTTCAACGTGCTGCTCGAGGAGCTGCGCACCATCGTGGAGTCGGGCGCCGGCCCGGCCACCGTGCTGGAGGCGGTGCTCGAACAGACCGGCTACCTCGCCGAGCTGCAGGCGTCCACCGACCCGCAGGACGAGACCAGGATCGAAAACCTTCAGGAACTCGCCGCCGTGGCCCTGGAATTCGAGCAGGCACGCGACGAGGACAATCCCGGCACGCTCGCCGAGTTTCTGGAACGGGTGGCGCTCGTCGCCGATTCCGACGAGATCCCGGACGACGCGGAGGACGGCGGCGTCATCACGTTGATGACCCTGCACACCGCCAAGGGCCTCGAATTTCCCGTGGTGTTCCTGAGCGGCATGGAGGACGGCGTCTTCCCCCATATGCGCTCGCTCGGAAAGACCAAGGAGTTGGAGGAGGAACGCCGGCTCGCCTACGTTGGCATCACCCGGGCCCGCCAGCGGCTCTACGTCACCCGCTCCACGCTGCGCAGCGCCTGGGGGCAGCCGCAGCACAACCCGCCGTCCCGGTTCCTCGACGAGATCCCGGACGCGCACCTGGACTGGCGGCGCACCGGCGCCACCGTGGCGGCCCCCGCACCGTCCGTGGTCAGCACGTCGTCGCGCGCCGGGGGCGCCCGCGGCGCCCGTGGGTTCGCCACCGGCCGGATCAAGGACCGGCCGATCGTGGCGCTCACGCCGGGTGACCGGGTGACGCACGACAGCTTCGGTCTCGGCCGGGTCGTCTCCGTTCAGGGCAGCGGCGATCAGGCCGAGGCGACCATCGACTTCGGCGGCGAGAAGCCGAAGCGGTTGTTGCTCCGATACGCCCCGGTGGAAAAGCTTTGAGCGCGCCTCGGTAGTGTTCCCGATATGTCACAGACCGGGGAAAGGGCTTGTGGTACGTGCCTGAGGGGCGATTAGCTGCCTGCGGCAACTTCGTACTCCAGTTCCTCTGTCCCCGGAGTACGTATCACCTCAGATTCCCAGGGGGAACACCATGAGCCAGCCCTGGCAGCCGCCCCAGCCGGGAGGCGGCGCCGGCCAGCCGCCGCAGCAGCCGGGTGGTTACCCGCAGTACGGCCCTCCCCAGCCGCAGCCGGGTTTCGGCCAGCCGCAGCAGCCCCCGCAGCAGCCGGGCTACGGCTACCCGCAGCAACCGCCCGGCCAGCCGCCGCAGCCGGGCTACGGCTACCCGCAACAGCCCGGCCAGCCCGGCCAGCCGGGGCAGCCCAACCCGTACGGCGGCCAGCAGCCCGGTTACCCCGGCGGCTTCCCGCCGCCCGCTCCGGCGCCCGGCGCGGGGCGGAAGCAGAACGTCCTGCTGGCCATCGGGCTCTCGGTGGCCGCCGCGTTCGTCGCGGCCCTCCTCTACGGCTTCATCTACCAGGCCATGTTCAACGAGGACACCGGCGAACTCACCCAGATCAGCTGGATCTCGGTGGGCATCGGCGTGCTGGTCGCGCTCGGCCCGGCGTTCTTCGCCCGGGGCAACTGGGTGGCCTACATCGTCGCCGGCGTGCTGGCTCTCGCGGCCGCGGTCGGCGGTGAACTCATCGGCACCGCGATGCTGGTCAGCGAGTACATCGCCGGCGGCGACCCCGGCGCGTTCGAGATCCTCACCAGCTACCCGCAGGACACGTGGGACGCCTGGGACGCCGACAACGAGGCGATGAACTACATCTTCATCGCGCTGGCGCCGGTGGCGGCGGTCGCCTTCGCGGCCGGCCTGGAGCGCCGCAGCCGCTGACCGGGCAACCACCCGGCCACGCCCGCCCGTCCGGCGACGCCGAAGGGCCCGTCACTCCCCTCGGGGAGCGGCGGGCCCTCGCGCTGTGTCGGGCGGGGATCAGGTGGGTTCGAGGCCCTGGTTGCGCAGCCAGGTCAGCGGGTCGATGGCGCTGCCGCCGCCCGGGTGCACCTCGAAGTGCAGGTGCGGGCCCGTGGAGTTGCCGGAGTTGCCCGAGTAGGCGATCACGGTGCCGGCCTGGACGTAGCCGGACTGGTAGGCGGTGCTGTCCAGGTGCGCGTACCAGGTCTCGGTGCCGTCGTCCGCGGTGAGGATCGCCAGGTTGCCGTAGCTGGGGTGCCACTGGGTGCGGATGGTGCCGTCGCTCGCGGCCAGCACCGGGGTGCCGTAGCTGACCGGGAAGTCGATGCCGGTGTGGGTGGACATCCAGTTGACGCCCGCCTGGCCGTAGTAGGCGCTCAGGCCGCGCTGTTCGACGGGGACGGAGAACTTGGGCCGCGCCGCCTCGATGCGCGCCGCCTCCTCGGCGGCGGCCTGCTCCTCGGCCTCCTGCTGGGCCACCAGGTCGATCCGACCCTGGGTGCGGCTCGCGCGGTCCGCGTAGTCGCCCGCGGCGGCCGAGACGCTGGTGAGCTGGGTGTCGAACTCCGCGTTGGCCTCGGCCCGCTGGGCCTCGTCGGCCGGGTCGGGGGCGGCGACCGGAGGGGGCTCGCCCACCGAGTCGGACTCGGTGCCCGAGACGGTGGCGGCGGTGGCCACGGCGGTGACGCCGAGGACGGCCAGCGAGGGGGCGGCGACGCTCAGGAACGCGGAGCGGGCCCTGGGCCTGCTGACCCGCCGCCGGCTGCGGCCCTGGCCCCGCGAGGTGACCGCCGGGGCGGCCTCGGCGCCCGCCTCCGCGGGCTCGGCCGGCGGCTCGACGGCCTCGGGCCCGGCCCACTCCTCGGTGACGTGCGCCGCCTCGTCGGGTGCCTGGTCGGGACCGGGATCCGGCTGTACGGCCGGCTCCTCGGCGACGGCGGCCTCGCCGTACTCGGCGCCGTAGGCCTCGGGTTGGGCCTGGTGGAACTCCGGGCCGTACGCGGCGCCGTAGGCACCCTCGTACTCCTGGGCCCGGGGTTCCTGGTACTCCTGGTACTCCTGATAGGCCGGGACGCCCTGTGCGGGGGTTCCGTGAAGATCCCCGGCCCCGTAGCCGTTGTCCCAGCCGCCCGACTGTTGGAGATACCAGTCCTGGACGCCCTGTTGGGGCGGGATGGTGGCCGTGGCGGCCTGCTGCTGCTCGGCCACCCACTGCCCGTCGGCCGTGGCCGGCCACTCGCCGACCCCGGCGGTGCCCTCGTAGCCGCCCTGCGGCTGTCCCTGCGCGGCGCCACCCCACTCGTGGCCGGTGGGCTGTGCGCCGTAGGGATCGAGAACGTCGTACGCGGCGTAGGAGCCGTAGCCGGGGTGATCCGAGTGTTGGTCGGTCACTCCGGACAGCAGACGATCGCTCACCGATTACGCCTTTCGGCTCGACGACAGGAGCAGGGGTGGGGTCCCAGCGGCTGCAGTTCGGCGTGACTGTACCGGCCGGTGAGCGGCGGCCACAATCTTTCCCGGTTCGTTCGCGGGTTTCATGGAGTCAGGAAACGGGCAATAGCCCGCCTTTCGGCGGACCGCGCATTGATGCCGCACGATTTGTTCGATATCTGTTCGAATTTATAGGGGATGGGAATCACCCAGGGTGCGCCGGGCACCTCGCGGCCATCCGACGGGACCCCTCCGGGATCGCCCCGCATGGGGGATGCTGGGGTTAACGATCGTTAGCTCCGGCGCCGTGGCCGGGGGACTTGGGAGGCTCAGCATGGGTGTATCGGGTCCGATTCGCGTCGTCGTCGCCAAGCCGGGGCTCGACGGCCACGACCGCGGCGCCAAGGTCATCGCCAGGGCGTTGCGCGACGCGGGCATGGAGGTCATCTACACCGGGCTGCACCAGACGCCCGAGCAGATCGTGGACACGGCGATCCAGGAGGACGCGGACGCGATCGGCCTCTCGATCCTCTCCGGGGCGCACAACACCCTCTTCGCCCGGGTGCTCGAGCTGCTGCGCGAGAAGGACGCGGACGACATCACGGTCTTCGGCGGCGGCATCATCCCCGAGGAGGACATCGAGCCGCTCAGGGCCCAGGGGGTCGCCGCGATCTTCACGCCGGGCGCGTCGACCGGCGAGGTGGTGGCCTGGGTCCGCGAGCACGTGGGTCTCGCGCCCCGCTCGTAGGTCCTTGGGCCGGTGTCCGCGGGGTTTCGCGGGGGTCCGGGCGGGAAGCCTGTTCTCACCCCGACCGGGCTTCCGGCTCAGCCGAAGCGGTCGGCGCGGGTCGAACTGTGACAGGTTTCACCACTCTGGTGTGACCCGCGATTCATGAGCCCTCAGGGCCCCCAGATACGCTCGACGTCGGACTTGCCGCGTGCGTAAGCAGGGCCCATACGCCTCGCGCCGCGGCCACGCGGCACGCCCACGTCGACAACGACCGCGAGACGACAGACTGAGGGACGGACGCGCGTGGACCTGTTCGAATATCAGGCGAGGGACCTCTTCGCCAAGCATGACGTGCCGGTGCTGGACGGTGAAGTCATCGACACGCCGGAGGCGGCGCGGGCGGCGGCGGAGCGCCTCGGCGGTCGCGTGGTCGTCAAGGCGCAGGTGAAGACCGGTGGCCGGGGCAAGGCCGGCGGCGTCAAGGTGGCCGCCGACCCGGCGGACGCGGTGGCGAAGGCCGAGGCCATCCTGGGGATGGACATCAAGGGCCACACCGTGCACCGGGTGATGCTGGCGCCCACCGCCGACATCGTGGACGAGTACTACGTCTCCATCCTGCTCGACCGCACCAACCGCACCTTCCTGGCCATGGCCTCCGTCGAGGGCGGCATGGAGATCGAGGAGGTGGCCGCCACCAAGCCGGAGGCGCTGGCCAAGATCCCCGTCGACGCCATCGAGGGCGTCACCCCGGAGAAGGCCCGCGAGATCGTCGCCGCCGCGAACTTCCCGGCCGAGATCGCCGACCAGGTGACCAACGTGCTGGTGCGGCTGTGGGACGTCTTCCTCAAGGAGGACGCCCTGCTGGTCGAGGTCAACCCGCTGGTCAAGACCGGCGACGGCCGGATCGTCGCGCTCGACGGCAAGGTGTCCCTGGACGCCAACGCCGAGTTCCGCCAGCCGGAGCACGCGGCCCTCGAGGACAAGGCCGCCGCCAACCCGCTGGAGGCCGCCGCCAAGGAGCGCGGCCTCAACTACGTGAAGCTCGAGGGCGGCAACGTCGGCATCATCGGCAACGGCGCCGGCCTCGTCATGTCCACCCTGGACGTGGTGGCCTACGCCGGCGAGAAGCACGGCGGCGTCAAGCCGGCCAACTTCCTGGACATCGGCGGCGGCGCCTCGGCCGAGGTGATGGCCAACGGTCTGGAGATCATCCTCGGCGACCCCGAGGTCAGGTCCGTCTTCGTCAACGTCTTCGGCGGCATCACCGCGTGCGACGCGGTCGCCAACGGCATCGTGCAGGCCCTGGCGCTGCTCAAGACCAAGGGCGAGGACGTCAACAAGCCGCTGGTGGTCCGCCTCGACGGCAACAACGCGGAGCTGGGCCGGAAGATCCTCACCGACGCCGCCCACCCGCTGGTCGAGCAGGTGGACACGATGGACGGCGCCGCCGACCGGGCCGCCGAGCTGGCCGCCAAGTAACCACCTGGACGAGATCGACGAGATCGACGAGATCAGCCGACCTCACCAGATCATCAGACGAGGACAAGAAGAGAAATGGCTATCTTCCTCACCAAGGAAAGCAAGGTCATCGTCCAGGGGATGACCGGCTCCGAGGGCCAGAAGCACACCCGTCGCATGCTGGCCGCGGGCACCAACATCGTCGGCGGCGTGAACCCGCGCAAGGCCGGCCAGAAGATCGACTTCGACGGCACCGAGGTACCGGTGTTCGGCGGCGTCAAGGAGGCCATCGAGGCCACCGGCGCCGACGTCACCGTGATCTTCGTTCCGGAGAAGTTCACCAAGGACGCGGTCATCGAGGCGATCGACGCCGAGATCCCGCTGGCCGTGGTGATCACCGAGGGCATCGCGGTGCACGACACCGCGGCGTTCTGGGCCCACGCCGGCAGCAAGGGCAACAAGACCCGGCTCGTCGGCCCCAACTGCCCCGGCCTGATCACCCCCGGCCAGTCCAACGCGGGCATCATCCCGGCCGACATCACCAAGCCGGGCCGCATCGGCCTGGTGTCGAAGTCCGGCACGCTGACGTACCAGATGATGTACGAGCTGCGTGACCTCGGCTTCTCGACCTGCGTCGGCATCGGCGGCGACCCGATCATCGGCACCACCCACATCGACGCGCTCGCCGCGTTCGAGGCGGACGCCGACACCGACCTGATCGTGATGATCGGCGAGATCGGCGGCGACGCGGAGGAGCGGGCCGCGGACTTCATCCGCGAGAACGTCACGAAGCCGGTGGTCGGCTACGTGGCGGGCTTCACCGCGCCCGAGGGCAAGACGATGGGCCACGCCGGCGCGATCGTCTCCGGCTCGTCGGGCACGGCCCAGGCCAAGAAGGAGGCCCTGGAGGCCGCGGGCGTCAAGGTCGGCAAGACGCCGTCCGAGACGGCCCGGCTGGCGAGGGAACTGCTCGCCGGCTGACGGCTCACCGCGCGGCGGTGCCGCGCCCTGGGGCACCTCCCGGCGTCAGCCGGGGGAAGGTGCCCCGGCGCGGCCCCGCCGCGGCCTTGGGCTGGCTTTTCCCACCCACCCAC
>NZ_SMKI01000176.1 GCF_004348415.1 Streptomyces hainanensis | reverse complement strand
GGGGTGGGGCACATCTGCGCGTCCGCGTCGGCGGCGGCTACGTCACCGACAACCGCAGTTGAACGCTGGACGGTCGGCGTCGCGCCGACCATCGTGGGGACATGTTGCTGCGTCAGCTGGAGTACCTGGTGGCCCTCGCCAGGGAGCGCCACTTCGCCCGCGCCGCGGCCGCGTGCTACGTCTCGCAGCCCTCGCTCTCGGCCGCCATCCGCAAGCTGGAGCGCGAGCTCGACGTGCCGATCGTGCGGCGCGGCCGCCGCTTCGAGGGGCTGACCCCGGAGGGCGAGCGGGTGTTGGCCTGGGCGCACCGGATTCTCGCGGAACGGGACGCGCTGCGGCAGGAGTTGTCGTTGATGCGCGGCGGCCTGTCCGGCACGCTCCGGGTCGGTGTCATCCCGACCGCGCTGACCGCCGCCTCGCTTCTCACCACGCCGTTCTGCGAGCGGCACCCGGGTGTCCGGGTCGGTTTGGAGTCGTTGTCCTCGGCCGACATCACGCGCCGGCTGGCCGCGTTCGAGCTCGACGTGGCGATGACGTACCTGGACGACGCCACGCTGCACCACGTCCGTCGGATACCGCTCTACGAGGAGCGGTACATGCTGCTGACCCGTGAGGCGACGGCGCCGACGGTGAGTTGGGCCGGGGCCGCCGCGCTGCCGCTGTGCCTGCTCTCGCCCCGGATGCGCAACCGCCGCATCATCGACGAGTACTTCGCCGCCGAGGGGGCGACGGCCACCCCCGCCGTGGAGTCGGACACGGTGGCCGGCCTGTACGCCCTGCTGTCGGCGGGGCGTTGGTCGAGCGTGATCTCGCACGCCTGGCTGCACATGTTCGGCGTGCCGCCCGGCATGCGGGTCGTCCCGCTTCGGCGGCCCGCGCACGGGCCGCGGGTCGGCCTGGTCGTCGCCGACCACGAACCGCGCTCGGTGCTGGCCGGGGCGCTGTTGGACATCGCCAGGGAGGCGCGGGTGCGGGAGTCCCTCGACGAGTTGCTGGAGTCCCATCTCACCGCCCGCTGACCGCGGGCCGGGTCCGATAGGAGCCGGCTATCCCGCGATAGCGACTTTCGCTTTGACCCGCGCCCCACCTGCGAGGACCGTGAAAGGGCCGATTCCGCGCCCGAGTTGAGGAGCCGCTCCGATGGCCAAGGTGCTCTGCGTCCTGTACGACGACCCCGCCGACGGATACCCGACCTCGTACGCCCGTGACGACCTCCCCGTGATCGACCACTACCCGGGCGGCCAGACCACGCCCACGCCCGGCGCCGTCGACTTCACTCCCGGGCAGCTGCTCGGCAGCGTGTCCGGCGAGCTCGGGCTCCGCCGCTTCCTGGAGGAGGCCGGGCACACCCTGGTCGTCACCTCCGACAAGGACGGCGCCGGTTCCGTCTTCGACCGCGAGCTGCCGGACGCCGACGTCGTCATCTCCCAGCCGTTCTGGCCGGCGTACCTGACTCCCGAGCGGATCGCCGCCGCCCGGAACCTGAAGCTGGCGATCACCGCCGGCATCGGCTCCGACCACGTGGACATCGACGCCGCGATCGCGCACGGCGTGACCGTCGCCGAGGTGACGTACTCCAACAGCATCAGCGTCGCCGAGCACGTGGTGATGATGACGCTGTCGCTGGTCCGCAACTACCTGCCGTCCCACCGGGTCGTGCTGGACGGCGGCTGGAACGTCGCGGACTGCGTGGCCCGTTCGTACGACCTGGAGGGCATGCACGTCGGCACGGTGGCCGCCGGCCGGATCGGTCTCGCCGTGCTGCGTCGACTCGCCCCGTTCGACGTGCGGCTGCACTACACCGACCGGCACCGGCTGCCGCGCGAGGTGGAGGACGAGCTGGGCCTGACCTTCCACGAGTCCACCGAGGCGATGGTGCCGCACTGCGACGTGGTCACCATCAACGCGCCGCTGCACCCCGAGACGGAGGGCCTGTTCGGCGACAAGCTGCTGGCCACCATGAAGCGCGGCGCCTACCTGATCAACACCGCGCGGGCCCGGATCGTCGACCGCGACGCCGTGGACCGGGCGTTGCGCGAGGGGCAGTTGGCGGGGTACGCGGGCGACGTCTGGTTCCCGCAGCCGGCGCCGGCCGACCACCCGTGGCGGACCATGCCGCACCACGGGATGACGCCGCACATCTCGGGCTCCTCGCTCTCCGCGCAGGCCCGTTACGCGGCCGGCACCCGGGAGATCCTGGAGAGCTGGTTGGCGGGCCGTCCGATCCGCGACGAGTATCTGATCGTGCAGGGCGGCGCGTTGGCCGGCACGGGCGCCCACTCGTACTCGGCCAACGGCTGACGCCTCAGCCGTCGGCGTCGACGACCGCGTCGACGCCGACGGCCAGGGGTTCGCCGCCGGTCATGGCGACCAGTTCGGCGAAGGTGGTGCGGAACATGGCGTGCGAGAGCCCGGCGCCGGCCCACACCTCGGGGTGGTCGGCCAGCGCCGTGTCCACCAGGGTCCGCAGCGGGGCGGGGTGGCCGACCGGGGCCACCCCGCCGACCAGCTGGCCGGTGGCCGCCAGGACGAACTCCGGGGTGGCGCGCCGCACCCTGCGCACCCCGAGGTGACGGGCGGCCTTCCGCACGTCCACCCGGTGGCCGCCGCTGGCGACGACGAGCAGGGCGTCGCCGTCGGCCTCGAAGACCAGGCTGTTGGCGATCGCGCCGACCGGGCAGCCCAACTGCTCGGCGGCGGCCGCCGCCGTCGGCACCTCGGTGGACAACTCGACGATGCCGTGGTCGTGGCCGTGCCGCGCCAGGGCCACCCGGACCTGCTCAAGTGCTGTCATCACGGTGAGGCAGCGTAGCGAGCGGGCCGGTTATCGTGAAACGCATGGACGCCTTCGACGAGCTGCTGCGCGGGATCCGGGCGAACGGTGTCGGCCTGGGCCGCCGGGAGCTGTCGCCGCCGTGGGTCCTGCGGCCCGTCGAGGATGCGTCCCTGACGCTGTACACGCCGGTGCGCGGCGGGGGTTGGCTCACCGGCGCCGGCGCCGGCCCCGAGCCGCTGCGGGTGGCGGCCGGCGACACGGTGGTCGTGCGCGGTCCCGGTCCTTTCGTCCTCGCCGACCGGCCGCCGTCCGCCGGCCCCGTCGGTCCCGCAGAGCCCGCCGAGCCCGCAGAGCCCGTCGGCGACACCACCGTGCTGCTGTCCGGCACGTACCGGGTGCGCGGCCGGGTGGCCGGCCGGCTGCTCGACGTGCTGCCGCCGGTGCTCGTGGTGCCGGGCGGCGACGGGTGCGCCCCGGTCCTCGACCTCCTCGACGCGCAGGCCGCCGGGTGCCCTCCCGGGCAGCAGGTGGTGCTCGACCGGCTCTTCGACTGGGTGCTGGTGTGCGCGCTGCGGGAGTGGTTCGACGGCCGGGAGGCCGGGGGCGAGGGCTGGTTCGGCGCCCTGGGCGACGAGACGGTCGGCCCGGCGCTGCGCGCCATGCACGCCGCCCCCGACCGGCCGTGGACCCTCGCCGCGCTGGCCCGCGAGGCGGGGGTGTCGCGCACGACGCTGGCCGGCCGGTTCACCAGGCTGGTGGGCGCGCCGCCGCTGGCCTATCTGACCGACTGGCGGATGACGTTGGCCGCCGACCTGCTGGCCGAGTCCCCCGACACGACGGTCGCCGTGGTGGCCCGCCGGGTCGGCTACGCGGACGCGTTCGGCTTCAGCGCGGCGTTCAAGCGGTTCCACGGGCTCAGCCCGACCGCGTACCGCGCGTCCTGCCGCCCCGACGCCGACTGCGTCGGCGCGGAGTGCGCGCCGGCCTGACCGACCCGCTCGGAAAAGCGTTTCGGGCGCGCCGAAGTCGGCTGGTACCACTGGGACATGAACACCGAACCGGAAGCCGGGGAAGCCGGGGCACCCCCGGAGGCCCTCACGCCGATCGACCGGCTGCTCGCCGAACGCGCCTGCGAGCGGCTGCTCCTGGAGCTCGTGCACCGCCTGGACCTCGGCGAACCGGGCGGCGTCGCCGAGTTGTTCACCCCCGACGGGGTCTGGGAGTGGCCGGAGGACGGCCGTCGCTTCGTGGGACGGGACGCCCTGCGCGGCTACTTCGCCGGCCGCCCGGCCGACCGCCTCTCCCGCCGGATGAGCACCAACCTGCTGGTCACCGTCACCTCGCCGACCACGGCGCGGGCCACCTCCTACTTCGCCACCTACCGCGTCGACGGTTACACCGGCGGCCTGCTGCCGCCCCGCGCCCCGACGCAGGTGGGCCACTACACGGACGCCTTCCGCAGGCTGGACGGCGAGTGGCTGCTGGCCCACCGCGTCCTGACCCTGTCCTTCGGCGGCCCCACGGAGCGCCTCGCCGCGCCCGTCAGCCCGCCCAGCGGCCCGAGGTGAACATCACGGCGAGGACGACCATCAGTGGCGCCACGACGAGGAGGTAGGCCTCCCGCACCCAGGCCCGCCGCAGGCTCCAGTGGGCCAGGCCGATCCACAGCGGCCACCAGAGCAGGGTGGCGCGCGGCACGGAGAAGAACCAGTAGGACGTGGTGAGTGCCCAGAGGGTGAGGCCGACGTAGACGGCCTCCGCCCAGCGGTGGCGGAGCAGCAGCACGGTGAGCAGCGCGACCCCGACGGTCACGGCGAGCAGCTCCAGTTGGAAGCCGATCGCGAACCCGGTGGTCTGGAGGTTGTCGAAGGCGGCCCGCCAGGTGTTGAGGAACGCTTCGTGCGGCCAGTGGAACTCGCGGTGCCAGCCGCGTTCCTGGGCGTGCTTCCAGGCCATCGGGTCGCCGGTCCTGGCCCACAGGTAGCCGAGGTAGCCGGCGATCGGCAGCGCCGGGAGGAGGCACCAGGGCGCGGAGCGGAGGGCACCGGCCCAGCGGCCGCGGTGGGCGAGCAGGAACTCGACGACGAGGGCGGCGGCCAGGAACACGCCGCTGATCCGTACGGTGGTGGCGCCGGCGGCGAGCGCGCCGGCGAGCGCCCAGTGGTGGCGGCGGGCGGCGAGCCAGGCGGGGAGCGCGAAGGCGAGGAAGAGGGATTCGGTGTAGCCGGCGGCGAGGAAGATCGCGGAGGGCGAGAGCAGCAGGAAGGTGACGGCCCGCCGGCCGGCCAGGGGGCCGTCCGCGCGGCCGAGCCCGGCGAGCCGGCCCAGCGCGACCACGGCGACCGCGCCGCTCACCAGGGATATCAGCAGGCCGGCGACGGTCCAGTTCCCGACGACGGCGTGCACGGCGCGCAGCGCCAGCGGGAATCCGGGGAAGAACGCGACCCGGTCGACCAGGGCGGGGTCGACCCCGGGGGAGGACCCGAAGTAGCCGTGCTCGGCTATCGCCTGGTAGTGCCCCCAGTCCCACCGTTCCCACACGGAGAGCCAGTTGGCCGGGGTTCTGGCGTCGGGTCCGGGGGCCAGCCACGAGGCGACGTAGGAGACGGCGACCAGGGCGAGCCTGGTGAGCAGGTAGATCCACAGCACCTGGCGGTCGGCGGGGGTGAGCAGGCCGCGCAGCCGCCGTCTCACGTCGCCGCGGCCCCGGACCTGCCGGGCGCCCGTGGGGGTTTCCCCGATCGGGTGGCGCGTCGACGCGGCGGCCGGCGGCGCCGTGTCGATGGACGTGGTGGTGGTCATGGGGCGTCCGCTCCTTCGGGACGTGGTGCGTTAGTCGGCCGCGTCGGTCGTCGCGGATCTCTCGCTCGTCGTCTCCTCCGTCGTCGTCTCCTCCGTCGTCGACAGCGGTGGGTCGCTGGCTTCGGGGCCCGGGCCCTCCTGGTAGGCGGGGGCGCTGGTCTCGCCGGGTGACGGGCGGGACGCGGGCAGTTCGGGGCGTGGCTCGGCGGGCTCGCGGCCGAAGGGCGCGTCCGGCAGCAGGAAGGCGCCGACGGCGATCGCGGTCACCGCGAGCACGGAGCCGGCGGCCCGCCGGGCCGCCCGGGCCCGGCGGCGGGCCCGGACCCCGGCCCGGAGGCGTTCCCGGTGCCGCGCCTCGAAGGGGGCGGGCTCCTGGGCGCCGCGCATCAGCCGCGTCAGCCGCTGTTCGAACTCGTCCATGGCTTCGTCTTCCCCTCAGCCCACCGGCTCGACGGCGTCGGACAGCAGGTGCCGCAGCCGGGCGACGCCGCGCGCGACGTGCGAGCGCGCGGTGCCCACGGGGCAGCCGAGCGCCGCCGCCACCTGGCCCTCCGGCAGGTCCTGGTAGTAGCGGAGCACCACCGCGGCCCGCTGCTTCGCCGGCAACCGGCCGAGCGCGGCCTCGAGTCGGGTCCGCTCGGCCACGGTCGCGGACACGTCGCCCGGCACCGGCGACTCGGGCAGCCGTTCGGTGGGCCGCTCGCCCCACCAGCGGCGGCGGGACGAGCGGGCCGCCGCCCGCACCATCACCTTCCGCACGTACGCCTCGGGGGCGCCTTCGGCGACCTTGGGCCAGACGAACCAGAGCTTGACCAGGGACTCCTGTACGAGGTCCTCGGCCCGGTGCCGGTCGCCGCCGGTGAGCAGCCGGGCGAGGTGGAGCAGCGCCGACCAGCGGGCCGCCACGAACTCGTCGAACTCACCCGCCCCCGCCCGTTCCATCCGTGCCGCCCCTGATCTCGCCGTTCCCGCCCGACGCCCTCGCCGACGCCTCCGCCATGGAAGAGACACTGGCATCCACCACGCTATGCACGCGCAACCTGTGACCCTGATCACGCGTCCTGCCTCGGGGGAGCCCACTCCGACACGCGGCGTCTCAGGGCGAAACGGAAACGTTGTGTGGAACCTTGCCGACTATCGGCACACTTGTGCGCATAGCTGTCCCGCTTTATCAGAAGGATGACCACGCATGATCACGCTCACGAAGGAAGACGGCCCGGCGGATCTCGACGGGGTGACGCACATGTCCATCGGCGTGTCCTGGGACCCGACCGCCGGCACCAGCGGCGGCATGATGGGGATGCTCCGCCGCGGCAAGGGCACCGACCTCGACCTGATCGCCATCGCCCTGCAGGGCGGGGACCCGGTTCGCCTGGCGGGCCTCGACTCCCTGGACCCGATGGGCAACGGCTCCCTGGTGCACAGCGGCGACAACCAGACGGGCCGCGGGGACGGCGACGACGAGACGGTGACGGTCGAGTTCGCCCGGATACCGGGCAACATCACGTCGATCGTGTTCGTCGCCGCCGCCTTCAAGAAGGGCAGTTCCTTCCAGAAGGCCCGCAACATCAGCTTCAAGGTGTACGACGCGACCGGCGGCACCCCGCAGCAGGTCGCCGACATCTGGCCGAGCCTGCTCGGCCAGGACAACGGCTGCGCGGTGGCCAAGGCCATCCGGGCCGGCGGTGGTTGGAAGCTCGAGGTGATCAACGAGACGGGCAAGATCAAGCAGGGCGACGAGCACGCCCTGATGCGCTTCGCCACCAGCAAGTAGCCCGCGGCGCCCGGGCGTCCGTAGGGCGCCCGGGCCTCACTGTCGGTGTCGGTGTCGGCGTCGGGTCGGCCCACGGGCCTTCCCGACGCCCCTCCCTCACCGCGGCGCGAACGCCTCGATCTCCAGGATGCGCGAGTAGTCGCCGCTGTTGGACGCGTGGACCACCACTCTGATCGAGTCCGTCGTGATCGGATCGAACGTGGTCACGATCCGGTCGAGCGTGTTGTCGCGGTAGGTGCCGACGGTCAGCCACTCGCCGCCGGACCTCACCTGGACGTCGAAGTCCTTGACGCCCTGGAGCGCCGCCGGCCGCGTCGGAGTGCCGTAGGTGACGGTCTCGATCCGCCCGAGCTCCACCGGCTCGGGCCAGGTGACCGCCAGCCAGTCGGGGAACGTTCCCCTGGTGGCGTCGTTCCACCCGGTCCTGGTCGACCAGTTGCGGTAGTCGCTGTCGCCGTCCACGGCACCGCAGACCCGGAAGTTGCCGTGGGTGGAGGAGGCGGTCGCCTGCTGGCCGTAGGCCAGGTTGGTCTCGGGCCCCGGCTCGGGGACGCCCTCGACGGTGAGGGGCACGACGACGCGCTGCCGCCCGCTGGCCAGGGTGATGTCGTACGTGCCGGGCGCCGTGCCGCGCGGCACCCGGACGCCCACGTCGCGGCTCACCGGCTGGTCGGGGTCGGTGGCCGGGAGGTAGGTCGAGAACACGGTGTCGGTGAGCACGATCGGGGCCTCGGCGGCCATCGTCGCGTCGGCGAAGACGGGCTCCGGGCCGATGTTGGTCAGGGTGACGGCCAGCGTGGTGGGCAGGCAGGGGAGTTCGTTGGCGACCAGGCTCGTGGGCGACGCCGAGAGCACGACGCCGGGGCGCGCGGCGTTGCCCCGCGGCTGACCGGTGGCGGCCCGCGCCTCGTCCGACGGGCCGCCCGCGGCGACGGCGGTGGCGAGCACGGCCACGGCCACGGTGGTGATGAGGGTCTTCTTCACGGGGTGCTCCTCAGGCCTGCTGGACGGCGGCGACGCCGTTCTCGACGGCGAGGACGGCACGGCTGCCGACGGTGCCGTCCGGGACGGTGACCCGGTCGCACACGCGGAAGTCGGACCGCCACAGGTCCGGGGTGATCTCGCAACTGACGTAGCCGCGCTGGAAGTTGCCGAACCTCATGTGGGGGTTCTCGTCGAGGAGCACCTGCCCACCGGCGTCGAGGTCCTGTCCGTCCTCCCCGGACGAGATCGACGTCCCGACGAACTCGGTGGCCACGACGCGGGAGTCCGGGTCGTGGAAGTCGAGTGCGAGGTCGCTGACGACACTGCGGTGCAGGTCGCCGGCGAGGCTGACGACGTTCTGGATCCCGCGGTCGGCGATGCCGCCCAGCAGCCGGTCGCGGGAGGCGCTGTACCCGTCCCAGGTGTCCATCGGGACGGCAATGTCCGGCCCGGCGACCGTGTCGAGCAGGGTGATGGCGGTCTGGTGGCCCAGGACGTTCCAGCGGGCCCGCGACTCGGTGAGTCCGTCGAGCAGCCAGCGCTCCTGGGGGAAGCCGAGGAGGGAGCGCGCCGGGTCCGCGCTCGCGTCGTTCGGCGGCTTGGTCCCGTCGCCGTTGGCCTGGTCGTCGCGGTACTGGCGGGTGTCGAGCATGGAGAACTCGGCGAGCCGCCCGTAGCGCAGCCTGCGGTACAACTGCATGTCGGGGCCCTGCGGGAACTGGGGCGCGCGCAGCGGCATGTGTTCCCAGTACGCCCGGAAGGCGTTGGCCCTGCGCACCAGGAACTGGTCGGTCGGGGTGTTCCCGGCGTTGAGGTCCGCCCAGTTGTCGACGACCTCGTGGTCGTCGAAGACGACGATCCACGGGGCCGACCGGTGGGCGGCCTGGAGGTCGGGGTCGAGCTTGTAGTAGGAGTAGCGCAGCCGGTAGTCGTCCAGGGTGACGGCCTGCCGGGCGTTGTGCTCGTCGGCGTCGCCCGGGCGGATGCCCTTGTTGTTGCCGAACTCGTAGATGTAGTCCCCGAGGAACAGCACGACGTCGTGGTGGCGGGCGGCCAGGTCCCGGTAAGCGGTGAACCAGCCGTCGAAGATCGCCTGGCACGACGCGAAGGCGAGCGACAGGCGGGACACCTGCTGTTCGGGGGCGGGCGCGGTCTTCGTCCGCCCCACCGGGCTGATGAAGCCTCCGCTGCGGAACCGGTAGAAGTACTCCCGCCACGGCTGCAGGCCGCGGACGTCGACATGGGCGGTGTGGCTGAACTCGGGCGCGACCCGGGCGGTGCCGCGCCGGACGACGTGGCGGAACCGCTCGTCGGTGGCCACCTCCCACTGGACCGGGTAGGTCCGCTGGTCCATTCCGCCGAACGGGGCCAGCGGGTCGGGGGCCAGCCGGGTCCACAGGACGACACCGTCGGGCAGCGGGTCGCCCGAGGCGACGCCGAGGGTGAACGGGTCGTCCGCGGGGCGGGCGGTGGTCGCGGCCGAGGCCGGACCGGTTCCGGGCAGGGCACCGGAGAGGGCGAGCGCGGCGGCCGCGCCGGTGACGGTCAGGAACCGTCGGCGGGTGGCCGCCGTCAACGCGGCGGGCGGAGCAGGTCTGGACATCACCTGGGCACGAAAGCGGCATCCGATGAACAAGGGGCATACCTCGCACTTCCGAAGGCGGGCGGGCGGCCAACCACCAGGTTCGAGGCGGGTGGTGACCCTCGGTCCGTGACGGCTGGACCCGGCGTCCGCCGCGGCCCGGCGCGCGGGAGGCGCCGGGCCGCGGCGGTCGGTCGGTGGTTACTCGGTCCCCGTCGGGCGGCGGGCGGCCGCCGTCGCGTCGCGGACGTCGGCGAGCGGCCGCAGCCGGTAGGTGTGGGCGTACTCCCGGTCGGCGAACAGCTTGAACTCGTCGTGCGTGTGCGCGCCCCAGGTGTCGTCGCCGCCGACGCCCATCTGGCGGTGGCTGAGCCGCAGCACGACCTCCTCGCGGGGCTCCAGTTGGTAGTCGTGCCGGATGCCGACCGACAGGTCCTCGGGCGTGTGGTGGGAGGCGTTGAACTCCAGCAGCGGTTCGCCGGTGGCGAGCAGCCCGGCGCCGCGGGCGTCGGTCAGCGCGACCCACCGCACGTCCGTCCGGTTGCCGTTCTCCTGCGGCCGGAGGTAGGGGGTCCACAGATCGGCGACGGCGGCCGAGTAACGGCCCACGTCCGTCCCGGTGTTGCGGTCCCAGTGGTTCTCCTCGGGGCCGCGGCCGTAGTAGTGCACGTGCGTGAGCCGGCCGGGCAGGAGCAGCAGGGTGCCGACCTCCGGGAGGTAGGGGAGGCTGGCGGCGCCGGGGCGCAGGGTGTTGTCGACCCGGATCTCGGCGTTGCCGAACACGGTGTAGGTGGTGGTGTAGGCGGATTCCACCGTGGTGGGCAGGGTGCCGGTGACGGTGATCTCCACGGCGCGGTCGCGCAGCGCTCGGACCCGGACGTCCGTCACCGTCCGGCGGGTGCCGGCGTCGCGCCACGTCTGGTTGCGGAGGTGCTGGCCGTTGCCGCGGTCGTTGTCGGTGGGCGCCCGCCAGAAGTTGGGGGCGGGGCCCGAGGTGATCAGGCTGGCGCCGTTCGCCTGGTAGGAGGTGATGACGCCGGTGGCCTTGTCGACGGTGACGGAGAAGTCCCGGCCGGTCACGGTCACCTCGTCGGCGTTCTCGGTGTGGCGCAGCGCCGGCACGGAGGCCAGGGGGCGCGGTGTCACGGCCGGGCCGCCGGGGACGGGGAGTTGGGCCGCGGCGACCTCGTGGCCGGCGTCGGCCCACGCGGTGCGCTCCCTGGTGGTGAAGGACAGTTGGAGGAAGTACTCGGCGCCGGGCGCCGGGCGGGCCGGCGTCCTCAGCGGCACGGTGATCTCCCGGCTCGACAGCGGCGGTACGTCGAGTTGGGCGCGGGTCAGCCGGCCGCGCCCGATGGCCTCGCCGTCCTGGAGCAGCGTCCATCTCCCGTCGAACTCGCGGAGGTTGGTGAACAGGTACTCGTTGGTGACGGTGAGCCGCCCGGCGGCGGCGTCGCCGTCGGCCGCCGTCACCTGGATCGCCTGGTAGACCCGCTTGACCTCGGCGGCCTTGCCGGTGTGGCCACGGTCGGCGGTGATGACGCCGTCGGCGATGAACGCGCCGTCGTTGGGGTTGTCGCCCCAGTCGCCGCCGTAGGCGTAGAACGTCGGCCGGTCGGGCCGCACCCGGGCGACGTCGACGGTGGCGGCATCGAACCAGAACCGCACGCCGTCGTCGCCGGGGCCGCGCCCGGTGGAGCGGAGTTCGGCGGCGGTCAGGGCGCGGGCGTACACGGCGGCCCGCCGGACGGTGCCGCTCAGCTCCCGGGTCTGGCTGTCGGCGTCGGTGGCGAGCGCGAGCGGCGCCGCCGTGACCGCGGGCCGCCGGGTGGTGGTCGTGGTGGCCCGGGGCTCGCCGTCGACGTGGAGGGTCAGCGTGCCGGCGGCCGCGTCGAGGACACCGGCGACATGGTGCTCGGTGCCGGCCCAGCCGGCCGGCAGCGGCCAACCGGCGGTGATCCACTGGCCGTCGGCGTGGATGAAGAACTCCAGCCTGGCGTTGGTCAGTTTGAGGGCGTACTGGGTGTCGCCCTTGGCCAGGACCGGCTGGTGGCCGCCGGTGACGTCCTGGGTGACCCACGCCTCCAGGGTGAGCGAGCCGGTGATGTCGAGGCCGGCGTCACGCGCGAAGACGGTGCCGCCGCGCACGCCCCGCTCACGGTCGAAGGAGCCGCTGGGGGCGAGGAGTTCACCGCGCAGCGCGCCGGGCCCCGCCTCGGTGAGGAGGGTGCGCTCCGGGGTGGGCCAGCTGAGGGTGTGGTCCATGAAGTCCCAGATCCAGCCGCCCTGGAGCACGTCGTGGCGGCGGATGACGTCCCAGTACTTCCGGAAGTTGCCGCTGGAGTTGCCCATCGCGTGGGAGTACTCGATGAGGACGAAGGGCCGGCGGTCGGCGGTGTCGAGCGCGCGCTGCTCGACCTGGGCCGGCTTGGTGTACATCTCGGAGCGGATGTCGCTGATCTCGGGGCGGTCGTCGCCCTCGTACTGGATGACGCGGGTGGGGTCGTAGGAGCGTATCCAGTCGTGCATGGCGACGAAGGTGGAGCCGCCGCCGGCCTCGTTGCCCAGCGACCAGATGACGGCCGAGGCGTGGTTCTTGTCGCGGTGCACCAGGTTCCGGGCGCGGAACAGGCACGCCTCGGTCCAGTCCGCGTGGTTCCCGGGGAAGCGGTCGCGGATCGCGTGGGTCTCCAGGTTGGTCTCGTCCACGACGTACAGGCCGTAGGCGTCGGTGAGTTCGAGCCACCGCGGGTCGTTCGGGTAGTGCGAGGTGCGGACCGTGTTCATGTTGAGCCGCTTCAGGACCTCGACGTCCCTGACCAGGTCGGCGTGGGTGAGGGACATGCCGCGGTCCGGGTGGTTCTCGTGCCGGTTGGTGCCGCGGAACGAGATCGGCCGCCCGTTGATCCGCATCAGCCCGTCCCTGAGCGCGAACTCGCGGAGCCCCACCCGGTGCGACAGCGTCTCGGTCACCCGGCCGGCGGGGTCGCGCAGGCGCAGCACCGCCGTGTACAGGTAGGGCTGTTCGGCGGACCAGAGCCGGGGCCGGGGCACGGCCCCGGCGGCCTGGACGGTGACGTCCTCGCCGGCCGGCGCCGAACCGAGGTCCGCGCGCTGGCTCAGCGGGCGCGGCCAGACGGGGCGGCCGTCGGCGTCGTACAGCTGGGTCTCGACGGTGTAGTGGCCGGTGGCGGCGTCCTGGGCGTAGGCGCGGACGGCGGCGGTGACGGACAGTTCGGCGGCGGTGTGGTCGTCGCTCAGCGGGGTGTCCAGCTTGAAGTCCCGCAGGTGGACGACGGGCGTCGAGAACAGGTGGACCGAGCGGAAGATGCCGCTCAGCCGGATCATGTCCTGGTCCTCCAGCCAGTCGCCGTCGGAGTAGCGGTAGACCTCGACCGCGATCTGGTTGGCGCCCTCGATGAGGTACGGCGTGATGTCGTACTCGGCGGAGGTGTAGGAGTCCTCGCGGTAGCCCACCGGCTGCCCGTTGATCCACACGTAGTGGGCGGACTTGACGCCCTCGAAGTGCAGGAAGACCCGCCGGTCGGCCCAGTTCGCCGGCACGGTGAACGAACGCCGGTACTGGCCGACCGGGTTGTACCGGGTCGGCGCGAACGGCGGCTGGGCCTCCTCACCGAGCCCGTTCGGACCCCACCACGGGTAGGTGATGTTGACGTAGATCGGGCGGTCGTAGCCGTGCACCTGCCAGCAGGACGGCACCGGGAGGGTGTCCCAGGAGCTGTCGTCGAGGTCGGTGCGGTGGAACTCGGGGTCGCGGTCCTCCGGGCGGTCGGCGTAGGCGAACCGCCAGGCGCCGTCGAGGTCGAGCCGCCACGGCGAACGGGTGCGGTCGGCGGCCAGGGCCTGCTCGACGTCCGCGTAGGGCATCAGCGTGCTGTGCGGCGGCTCCGAACCGACGTCGAAGACGGCCATGTTGTTGTTCCACTCCGGATAGCCGTTGGCCGGCGGCTCCCAGGCGGCCGGCCCGGCGGCGGGCGCGGCCGCCCGGGTCGCCGGTGTCGCGGCGTGGGCCGTCCGGCCGGCCGAGGCGCCGAGGGCGAGCGCGCCGAAGCCGGCGGCCCCCGCCTCAAGGAGGCGGCGGCGGCTGAACAGGGCCCGGTGGTCGTCGGAATGCGCGTGCGAGTGCGAGTGCGACATGCGGTGAACCCCTTGATCGACCTTGGTCAGAAACGAGCGGGGAACGCGTGAGGAATGGTATGTACATGTCGCATTCTGTTCAACGATGTTGTCGCGGCAACGGTGACCGACGTCGGCTCCTGGCTCGCCGACCGCGGCCTCGCCGCCGAGCCCACCACGACGGACTGGCTCGCCATGCCGTGGCAGCGGCTCGCCGAGACCACCGCGGGCGCCGTGTTCCACGACG
>NZ_SMKI01000175.1 GCF_004348415.1 Streptomyces hainanensis | reverse complement strand
CACGGCCGCCGCGGCCGCCGCCGGGTCGCCCGCCTCGACGGCCGCCACGATGGCGCGGTGCGCCGGCAGCGAGGACGCGACGGCCCCCGGCGTCCTGGTGCTCACGGCGAAGCTGTGCTCCAGCGCGTCCCGGTGGTGGGTCGCCAGGTGGTCGGCGAGGTCGTGGAGGGTCTGGTGCTCGAAGAACAGGGTCGACGGCAGCGGCCCGAAGGTCCGCTCCAGACGCCTGGTCAGCCGCGCGATGAGCACCGACTCGATGCCGTAGTCCTTCAGCGGGGCCCGGGGCCTGATCCGGTCGGCGGGCAGCCGGGCCTCGGCGGCCAGCACCTCGACGAGGAACGCCTCCGCGCGGCCGACCGGATCACCCACCGGGGCGGGTGCCGGTTCCGGTCCCGGTCCCGGTCCCGGTTCGGGGAGCCGCTGCTCCGCCGGCGCGGCGGGGACGGGAGGTGGTTCCTCGGTGACGGCGGGCGGGCCGGCCGGCCACTCGCCGGCGGCGAGCCGGGTGGCGAGTTCGTCGAGCGAGGTGCGCACCGTCAGCGCGACCGGCGGCAGCCCGACGGCCAGCTCCCGCCCGACCCTGGCGGTCACGCGGGCCCGGCCGATGTCGTCGAGTCCCAGGTCCACCGAGGTGAGGGTGGAGTCCAGGTCCTCGACGGCCAGCCCCAGTTCGTCGGCCACGGCGGCGAACAGCGCCTGCCGCGCCCGTCCGGCCGCGACCGGCGCGGCGGTGCCCCGCCCGGTGGCCGGGGCGGCCTCCCCCTCGGGGACCCCCTCGGGGACCCCCTCGGGGACCCAGCAGCGCTCGCGGGCGAAGGCGTAGCCGGGCAGCGGCACCCGGCGCACCGGGCCGCCCGCGTACCGGCCGGCGAAGTCGAAGGCGCCACCGGCCGCCCAGGCGCGGCCCACGGCCACCAGGTCGGGACGCGCGCCGAGCGGGGCGGCGGGGGCGGCGGGCCGGTCCGGGTCGGTGCTCCCCCGGTACGCCCCCGGCGGCTGCTCGCCGGCCGCCACCCGGGCCAGTTGGTCCCGCAGTTCGACCGTGGAGCCGGCGACCAGCGCCAGGCGGTGCGCGAAGGTGGCGCGGCCGAGCTGGGTGGTGGCCGCCACGTCGGGCAGCGGGGTCTCCGGATGGTCGGCCAGGTGGCGGGCCAGCAGGTCGGCGCCGCGCCGCAGGCTGTCCTCGGTGGCGGCGGAGAGCGTGACCAGGGCCGCCGCGTCCGGGTGCCCGGTCACCGGCCTGGCGTCCCGGTGCTCCTCCACCACCAGATGGGCGTTGGTGCCGCTGAACCCGAAGGAACTGACGGCCGCCCGGCGTGGCCCCGGTGAGTCCCAGGGCCGCGCGCGGGTGGCGACGGAGAACGGGGTACGGGCGAAGTCGATGAGGTCGTTGGCGCGTTCGAAGTGCAGCGAGGGCGGGACGCGGCGCTCGCGCACCGCCATCAGGGCCTTGATCAGGCTGGCGATCCCGGCCGCGTGCGAGGTGTGGCCGAGGTTGGACTTGACCGAGCCGATGGGCACCGTGCCGTGGCCTCGGACGCGTTCGCCGAAGACCTCGGTGAGCGCCTCGATCTCGATCGGGTCGCCGAGCCTGGTCCCGGTGCCGTGCGTCTCGACGTAGCCGACGGTGGCCGGGTCGATGGCGTGCCGCCGGTAGATGTCGCGCAGGAGCTCGGCCTGCGAGCGGGCGCTCGGCGCCGTGATGCCGTTGGTCCTGCCGTCCTGGTTGACGCCGCTGGCCCGGATGACGCCGTGGATCGGGTCGCCGTCGGCCAGCGCCGCGGCCAGCGGCTTGAGCAGGACGACGCCGACGCCCTCGCTCATCACGATGCCGTCCGCCGAGGCGTCGAACGGCCGGCAGCGGCCGGTGGGCGAGAGCATGCCGATGGACGAGGTGAGGAGCTGGTGCTCGGGCGTGGCGAAGACCGCGACGCCGCCGGCCAGCGCCAGTTCGCACTCGCCGGCCGCCAGGCTGCGGCACGCCTGGTGGACGGCGACCAGCGAGGAGGAGCAGGCGGTGTCCACGCCGAAGGTGGGTCCCGTGAGGTCCAGGTGGTAGGCGACCCGGGCGGGCAGGATGGCCGGCGAGTTGCCGGTGAAGACGTGCGGCGAGCCGAAGTGGCCGCGCTCCCTGATGAGTTGGGTGTAGTCGGACGGCGGGGCGCCGGCGAACACGCCGCACCTGGCCCGGCGCAGGGCGTGCGGGTCGATGGCGGCGTCCTCGATCGCCTTCCAGCTCTCCTCCAGGAAGAGCCGCTGCTGCGGGTCCATCAGGTCGGCCTCGGCCGGGACGATGCCGAAGAACAGCGGATCGAAGCGGTCGGCGTCGGGCACCTGGCCGCCCCACCGCGAGTAGGTCCGCCCGGGGGCGGGCGGCCAGGGCTGGTACAGGTCGGCCAGGTTCCAGCGGCCGCCCGGCGGGATCTCGGTGACGGCGTCGTGGCCGTCGAGGATGTTGCGCCACAGCTGCCGGTAGTCGGCGGCGTCGGGGTAGCGGCCGGCCATGCCGATGACGGCGATGTCCAGGGCGCGGGGGTCCCCCGGCGGCTCGGGCCCGGCGCCCGGTGCCGGGACGTGCGGCGCGGCGAACCCGGGTGCCGCGAACTCCGGTACCGGGCTCGTCGGTGCCGCGCTCGTCGGTGCGGGCGCCGCGGGTGCCGGGGCGGCGGGTGCCGTCGCCGCGCCCTGGGCGATGGCGAAGGCGGCGAGCGCGCGGGCGGACGGGTGGTCGAAGATCACCGTCGTCCTGATGTCGACGGCCAGCCGGGCGTTGATGCTCTCCACCAGCCTGACGGCCAGGATCGAGTCCACGCCGTACTCGGCGAACGACGCCTCGGGACGCACCTCGTCGGGGGTGGTCCCCAGCGCGTCGGCGACCAACTCGATGATCAACCGCTCGACGGCCTCCGCGCGCGCCGCCTCGTCGCCGTGGACCCCGCCCGTCTCGACGGTGACGACAGGGACGACGGGAACGGCGGGGTCGGCGGGGTCGGCGGCAGCGGGCTCGGCCGCGGCCGGTCGGCCGTCCGCGGCGGTCACGACGAGCCGGTGGCTGGAGGCCGCGTCCCCGGTCAGTCCCGGGCCGTAGGCGGTGAGCCCGGCGAAGCCGGTCCTGGCCGCGCTGGCCCGCCAGCCGTCGACCGAGAGCAACGGCGCGTCGGGGATCCGGCGTTCCGGGTCGCGGTAGAGGTGCCAGCCGTCCAACAGGCCGATGGTCACCGCCATGACGTCGTGGTTCTCGACCGCCTCGCCGAGCACCAGCAGGCCGTCCGGGGTCAACAGCCGACGCACCCGGGCCATCGCGGCGTCGATGTCCGAGACGGCGTGCAGCGCCCCGACCGCGAACACCACGTCGAAGGAGCCCTCGGCGAAGCCCTGTTCGACCGGGTCCTTCTCGATGTCGAGCACCTGGAAGCGGGCGAAGGGATAGCGCGGGCCGAAGGTCCTTCGCCCATGGGCGACGAAGACGCCGCCGATGTCGGTGTACAGATACTCGACGTCCGCGCCGGACTCGGCCAGGTCCGCCAGCGCCTGGTGCGAGGTGCCGCCGGTGCCGGCGCCGATCTCCAGGACGCGGACCCGGCCGCCGCGCTCCGCCGCCCGCTGCCGGGCCGCGGTGGCGACGTACCTGGCGGTGAGCCGGCTGTAGAAGTCGTAGACCCGGTTGCCCCGGTAGATCCCGGCCATCAGGTCCATGCCGCCGCCGGGGAACAGCACCTCGGTGGCGGGCCGCCGGCCGCGCAGCGTCTCCGGATAGGCGTCGAGGGCGACGTCGAGGAGCCGCAGGAACGGCGCGACCTCCGGGTAGCGGGCGGTCAGGTCGGCGCGCAGCGGCGCGGGGTCGGGCGCCGGGCCGGTGAGGGTCACCCGGTCGCCCGCGACCCGCAGCAGGCCGTGGCGTTCGAGGACGTGCAGGCAGGCGTCGAAGAACCGCGCGAACGGGTCGGTGACGCCCATCCGGGCGCGCAGTTCGGGCACCCGGCCGCCCTCGGGTGGCAGGCCGAGTTCGTGGAAGCGGCGGAGCACGGCGCTGGCGCCGTACCTGCCGAGCAGCCCCAGGTGGGCTTCGAGTTCGTCGTCCACCCTGACCAGGGTCGGCTCGAAGGCGGCGCGCACCCGGTCCACGAACACGCCGCCGGCCGGAAGGCCGCCGGGAGTGTCGGTGGGAGTGTCGGTGGGGGTGTCGGTGGCGGTCATGGTTCCCCTTTCCGAGGTGGGGCCGTCCGCCGTGGCGGGTACGGCCGCGGGCGGGACGTCGAGCCAGAACCGCTGCGGGGCGAACGGGTAGCCGGGCAGCGGGAGTCGGCGGGCCGGGCCGCCGTTGAGCGCGGTCCAGTCGGGGGTGGCGCCGGCCACCCACAGGTCGGCGGCGCCGGGGAGGTCGCCGGCCAGGTAGCGCTCGGCGCAGGCGGCGGTGGCGGCGCGCCGGGTGCGGTGGCCGTCGTCGTGGGCGACGCCCGTGACCACACCGGTGTCCTCGCCGGCCAGGTGGCGCAGCAGCAGGTCGGCGGCCTCGGTGGCGTCCCCGGCCACCAGCGCGAGCCGCGCGGGCAGGGGCGGGCGGCCGGTCTGGAGGGTTCTGACGACGTCCGCGAACGGCTCGTGGTGCGCGGCATCCGGCTCCCCGGTCCGGCGCAGGTGCGTGGCGAGCCGCGCCGCGTAGGCCCGCAGCCGTTCCGGGTCGCGCGCCGAGAGCACCAGCAGTTCGGGGGTCGCGGGCCGCCTCGGAAGCGGCCGTTGCGGGTACTCCTCGAGCACCGCGTGGGCGTTGGAGCCGCCGGCCCCGAAGGAGCTGACCCCGGCGCGGCGCGGCAGCTCGCCCCGCTCGTCCCTGGCGCGCGGCCACGGTTCGGCGGCCTGCGGCACGTGGAAGGGCGAGGCGGCGAAGTCGATCTCGGGGTTGAGGGCGGCGGAGTGCAGCGAGGGCGCGATGCGCCCGTGCCGGAGCTGGAGCAGCGCCTTGGTGACGGCGGCGACACCGGCGGCCGCCTCCAGGTGGCCGATGTTGGACTTCACGGAGCCGAGCGCGCACGGGCTCGTGCGGTCTCCGAAGCCCTCGCGCAGGCCGGCGAACTCCACCGGGTCCCCGAGGGCCGTGCCGGTGCCGTGCGCCTCCACGTAGCCGACGCTGTCCGGCTCGGTGGCGGAGTCCTCCAGCGCGCGGCGGATCACGGCGGCCTGCGCGGCGGGCTTCGGCACGGTGAATCCGGCCGCGGTGCCGCCGTGGCCCACGGCGGTGCCGCGCACCACGCCGTGGATCGTGTCGCGGTCGGCGAGCGCGCGGTGCAGCGGCTTGAGGAACAGGGCGCCGACGCCCTCGCCGGGCACGTAGCCGTCGCCGCCCGCCCCGAAGGACCGGCAACGGCCGTCCGAGGAGAACATGTTCAGCTGGCCGAGCAGCAGGTACTTGTCCGGGTGCAGCAGCAGGTTGACGCCGCCGACCAGGGCGGCGTCGCACTCGCCGAGCGCGAGGGCGCGGCAGGCCAGGTGCAGCGCGGTCAGCGACGAGGAACAGGCGGTGTCGACGGCGAGGCTGGGGCCGGTGAACCCGAAGGAGAACGACACCCGGTTGGCGATCGAGGACAGGCCAGAGGTGACCGCGCCCGGCCGGCCGCCACGGGTCGCCTCGACGCCGAGCAGCCGGTAGTCGGTCCAGGTGGCGCCGACGAACACGCCCACCCGGTCGTGGGGCGCGGCGAAGTCCGCGGGCTGGTAGCCGGCCGCCTCGACGGCGGCGTAGGCGGTCTGGAGGAAGAGCCGCTCCTGGGGGTCCATGGCGGCCGCGGTGCTCGGCGCGATGCGGAAGAACAGCGGGTCGAAGGCGTCGACGTCGGTGAGGAAGCCACCGCTGGTGCCGGGGTTGGCGCCGGCCGTGGGGTAGTCGCCGAGCCGCCAGCGCTCGGGGGGCACCGGGCCGACGGCGTCGTGGCCGCCCAGCAGGTTCTCCCAGAAGCGGTCGAGGTCCTCGGCGTCCGGGTAGCGGCCCGCCATGCCGACGACGGCGATGTCGAGGCCGCCGGTCCTGGGACGGTCGACGACGTCCGGTGTGGTCGCCGACGCGTCGGTGGCGGCCGGTGCGTCGGTGGCGGGTGGGCCCGAGGGGCCGTGCAGCACGGCCACCTGCTGGCCGGCCGGGTCGTAGAGCCGCACCTCGGGGGCGGGCCCCGGGAGCACCTCGACGAAGCGGACGGCGATCCGGCCCGCCCCGGCGGCCGGGGTCTGGGTCTGGGTCTGGGTCTGGGTCCGGGTCGGCCAGATCCTGGCCCGGTCCAGCCGGGTGAGCGGCGGCGCGGCGGTCGGCCGGGTGTCGTCCCCGGCCAGGGCGAGGGCGAGGGCGGCGTCGAGGAGCGCCGGGTGGAGCAGGAAGCCGTCGTCGCGGGCCGCCGCCTCGGCGCCCAGGGCGAGTTCGGCCAGCAGCCCCTCGCCCCGCCGGACGACGGTGCCGCCGGCGCGCAGGTAGCCGCGGTGGGTCACGCCGTGCCCGGCCAGGGCCTGGTAGACGTCGTCGAGCGGCCGGGCCGCGGGGGACGTCAGCGCGGCCCTGGCGGCGGCGAGGTCGAGTGGTTCCGGCGGCTCCTCGGCGGCGGCCGGCACGAGCGCGCACTCGGCGTACGGGCGCTCGTCCGCCGTGCCGTCGGCCGGCCCGGTGGAGACGCGGACGTCGGCCCCCTGGCCGTCCGGCCGGGGCCGGGAGCGGAACAGCAGGTGGCGCTCGCGGTCGTCGGGCAGGGTGAGCTGCTCGGTGACGCGCAGCCCGCGCAGTTCCACGTCCGCGGGGTCGAGGCCGGAGGCCGCGGCGGCGCGGAACAGCGCGTCGAGGAGCGAGACGGCCGGCAGCGCGGGCGTGCCGCCGAGCAGGTGGTCCCGTACGACGGGGTCGCCGGGTCGCAGCAGGGTCCGGAAGTCGCCGATCCGCGCGGCGGGTGGGAGACGGGTCATGACAGGGGCTCCAACTGGAGTAATGGCGCCGGGACGGTGACGGACGGATCGAAGACGTCGCTGGCTTCGGTCACCGCCCCGTGGTCCTCGGTTCCTGCGGCTTCCGGGCCGGTGGGTTCCGGCGCGTGGTGGTCGAGGCCGGCGGCCAGTCGCCGGGCGAGCGCGGCGGCGGTCGGGGCCTCGAAGACGAGCGTGGTGGGCAGGCGTTGGCCGGTGGCGGCCGACAGGTGGTTGCGGAGCTCCACCGCCATCAGGGAGTTGACGCCGAGTTCGAGCAGCGGGGCCGCCGGGTCCACCGCCTCCGCGCCGCCGTGCCCCAGCACCGTGGCCACCAGGGTGCGGACGAGTTCCAGGACCTCGGCGTCCCGCTCCTCGGCGGGCAGCGCCGCCCAGCGGTCGGCCGGCTCGGCCGGCGGCGGGGCCGCGGCCGCGGCCGGTTCCCTCGGGGCACTCGCGGCGACGAGGTCGCGCAGCGGCGGCGGGACGGCACGGCCGTCGTCGGCCGGCGTCACGACGCGCAGCGGGACCAGCAGCGCGGCCCCGGCCAGCCGGGCCGCGTCGAACAGGGACAGCGCCTCCTCGGGTTCGAGCGGGGCCACCCCCGTCTGACGCATCCGGCGCAGGTCGGCCTCGGCCAGCCGGCCGGCCATGCCGTCCCCGGCCCACGGGCCCCAGGCCAGTGAGCGTGCCGGGCGGCCGCGTGCCACGCGGTGCTGGGCCAGCGCGTCGAGGAAGGCGTTGGCCGCCCCGTAGTTGGCCTGCCCCGGGTTGCCGAGCACGGCGGCGGCCGAGGAGAACAGCACGAAGTCCGTCAGGTCGGCGTCGCGCGTCAGCTCGTCAAGGTGGACCGCGGCGTCGACCTTGGCGCGCAGCGCGTGGGCCAGCCGGTCGGGCGTCAGGTCCGCGAGCAGGCCGTCGTCCAGCACACCGGCCGCGTGGATCACCGCGGTGAGCGGGTGTTCCCCCGGGATCCCGGCGAGCGCGGCGGCCAGCCGGTCCCGGTCGGCGGCGTCGCAGGCCACCACGCGCACCGTGGCGCCGAGCCCGGCGAGTTCGGTCACCGTCCGGGTGGCGTCGGGCGCGGCAGCGCCGCGCCGGCTCAGCAGCAGCAGGTGGCGCGCGCCGTGCGCGACGACCAGATGGCGGGCGAGGGCGCGGGCCAGGGCGCCGGTGCCGCCGGTGACGAGCACCGTGCCGTCCGGGTCGAGCCGCCGCCCGGGCCCGGCGCCCGGCGTGGCCGGGGCGAGGCGGGGCAGGTGGGTCCGGCCGGCGCGCACGGCGTACTGCGGCTCGCCGCCGCGTACCGTCCCGGGCAACGCCCGCCAGCTGGCCGGGTCCTCGTCGACGTCGACCAGGACGAACCGCCCCGGGTGCTCGCGTTGCGCGGCCCGCAGCAGCCCCCAGACGGTGGCCTGGTCGGGGGCCGGCACGTCGTCGCCGGGAACGGCGGCGAACGCGCCCCGGGTGACGGCCACCAGCCGGGAGGCGCCGAGGCGGTCGTCGGCCAGCCACGCCCGCGCCACCTCGAGGGCCCGGGCGGCGGCGTGGTGCGCGGCGGCGGCCGGGTCGCCGGGGGCGGCGCCTGGGTCGCGGCCGAAGAACCAGACGTCACCCGGCGCCGGCCCGCCGGCCGCCACCGCCCGGCCGAGCGCGGCCGGGTCCCGGTGTCCCGTCACGGCGGCGCCGGTCCCGGCCAGTGCGGCCGGCACCTCGCCGACGGTCACCCAGGCCGGTGGGCCGGCGGCGTCGACCCGGCGGTCGACGGGCGTCCACCGCTGCTCGTACAGGGAGTCGACGTGGCCGCCGGCCGTCCGCAGCGTGCCCGGCGCGATCGCCCGTACCGCGAGGGTGCCGACGACGGCGACCGGCTCGCCGTCACCGTCCGCCAGCTCCATCCGGATGCCGTCCACGGTGCGGGCGGTCAGCCGGGCCCGCAGGGTCCTGGCGCCGGTGGCGCGCAGCCGCACGTCCTCGACGGCGAACAGGATCGGGACGCCGCCCGCCGCGGTCCCGCCCCCGTGGCCGAACGCCTCCAGTTGGACGTGCCCCGCGGAGTCCAGCATCGCCGGGTGGATGCCGTACCGGGGTGCCTCCCCGGCGTGCTCGTCGGGCAGCCGCACCTCGGTGAACCACTCGTCGCCGCGCCGCCAGGCGGCGCGCAGGCTGCGGAACGCCGGCCCGAAGGTGTAACCCCGGCCGGCCAGCCGCTCGTAGAGCAGGGAGACGTCGACGGCCTCGGCGCCGGCCGGCGGCCACTCCCGCAGGTCGGGCAGGGCCTCGTCGGCGTCGGCGGGGCCGGCGGTGAGCACGCCGGTGGCGTTGCGGGTCCACGGCTCCTTGGCGGCGAGCGGTTCCGCCCGGGCGGTGTCGGCGGGCCGCGAGTGGACGCCCACCCGCCGCCGCCCCCCGGCGTCCGGGGCGCCGACGACGATCTGCACCAGGACGGCGTCGTCGGCGTCGAGCACGATCGGGTTCTGGAAGGTCAGCTCCTCGACGAGGTCGCCCCCGGTCTCCCGGCCGGCCAGCAGCACGAGTTCGAGCAGCGCGAGGCCAGGCACCACCACGGTGCCGCGCACCGCGTGGTCGGAGAGCCAGGGCTGTTCGCGGGGGGCGAGCCGGCCGGTGAACAGCCACCCGCCGGTGTCGGCGAGCCGGGTGGCGCCGGTGAGCACCGGGTGGTCGAAGGGCGGCCGTCCGTCGGTGCTCGCCGGGGACCCGGCGGCGGACGCGGTGGCGGAGGTGGAGGAGGAGGTGGAGGAGGTGGAGTGGGCGGCCGGCTGGCGCGCCGTCAGCCAGTAGCGCTCGCGTTGGAAGGCGTAGGTGGGCAACGCGACGGTCCGGCCGGCGCCCTGGACGGCGGCCCAGTCGAGCGGCACGCCGTGGGTGTGCAGGGCGGCCAGGGCGGTGGCCACCGCCCGCGGCTCCGGCCGCGGGGTGCGCAGCAGCGGAACGAGCAGCGGGGCTTCCTCGCCCTCGGCAGGCGGCGGCAGGCAGTCCCCTGCCATGCTGGTCAGCACCGCGTCGGGGCCGAGCTCCAGACAGGCCGTCATGCCCTGCCCGCGCAGGGTCAGGACGCCGTCGGCGAACCGGACGGCCTGCCGGGCGTGCCGGGCCCAGTAGCCGGGGCTGGCGATCTCCTCGGCGGTGAGCGGCCTCCCGGTGAGGTCCGAGACGACGGGCACCCGCGGCCTGGTCCAGGCACAGCCGGCGGCCTCCCGTTCGAACTCGGCGAGCATGCCGTCCATGTGCGGCGAGTGGAACGCGTGGCCCACCCGCAGCCGGCGGGTGCGGCGACCGCGCGCCGCCCAGTCGGCGGCCGCCCGGAGCACCGCGTCCTCGTCCCCGGACAGCACCACGGCCTTCGGGCCGTTGACGGCCGCCACCGCGACCCGGTCGGGGAGGGCGGGAAGCACCTCGTCCTCGGCGGCCTCGACCGCGACCATGGCGCCGCCGGCCGGCTGGGCCTGCATCAGCCGGCCGCGGGCCGCGACCAGCCGGGCGGCGTCGGGCAGCGGCAGCGCGCCCGCCAGGTGGACGGCGGTCAGCCCGCCGATCGAGTGGCCGAGCAACTGGTCGGGGTGTACCCCGTGTTCGGTGACCAGCCGGTGCAGCGCCACCTGGAGGGCGAACAGCGCGGGCTGGGCGTACTCGGTGCGGTCGAGCGACGCCGCCTCGGGCGAGCCCTCCTCGGCGAGCAGCAGCGGGAGCAGTGGCCGCTCCAGATGCGGATCGAGATGGGCGCACACCTCGTCGAGCGCCGCCGCGAACCCGGGGTGCGCGGCGTACAACTCCCGCCCCATGCCGGGGCGTTGGCTGCCCTGGCCGGTGAGCAGGAACGCGACGCGGCGGCCGGTCCTGGCCACCCCGGTGGTCGCCCTGGGGTGCGGGGCGCCGGCGGTGAGCGCGTCGAGCGCGGACTCCAGGCCGGCCCGGTCGTCGGCGACGACGACGGCTCGGTGGCTGAGCTGGGCCCTGGTGTGGGCCAGCGAGTGGGCCAGGTCGGGCAGCGCCCGCCCCGGGTGGTCGGCGAGGTGGGCGCGGAGCCGGCCGGCCTGGGCCCGCAGCGCGGGCAGCCCCCGGCCGGACACCGGGAACAGCAGCGGGCCCCGGGCGCGAGGCGGATCGTCGACGGTGGCCGGCTGGTGCTCTGGCGCCTGTTCCAGGATCAGGTGCGCGTTGGTGCCGCTGATCCCGAAGGCGGAGACGGCGCCCCGGCGGGGCCGACCCGACGCGGGCCAGTCCCGCTCCTCGGTGAGCAGCCGGACGGCACCGGCCGACCAGTCGACGTGCGGGGTGGGCCGGTCCACGTGCAGGGTGCGCGGCAGGTGCGCGTGGTGGAGTGCCATGACCAGCTTGATGACGCCGGCCACGCCGGCCGCCGCCTGGGTGTGGCCGATGTTGGACTTGACCGTGCCCAGCCACAGCGGGCGGGCGGTCGGCCGCTCGCGGCCGTAGGCGGCGAGCAGCGCGCCGGCCTCGATCGGGTCGCCCAGGGTGGTCGCGGTGCCGTGCGCCTCCACCACGTCGACGTCGGCGGGTGCGAGGCGGGCGTCGGCGAGGGCGGCCCGGATGACGCGCTCCTGGGCGGGCCCGTTGGGGGCGGTCAGACCGTTGCTGGCGCCGTCCTGGTTGAGGGCGGATCCCCGCACCACGGCCAGCACCGGGTGGCCGTTGCGCACGGCGTCCGACAGGCGTTCGAGCAGCACCAGGCCGACGCCCTCCCCCCAGCCCGTGCCGTCGGCGGAGGCGGCGAAGGAGTGGCAGCGGCCGTCCGACGACATCCCGCCCTGCCGGCTGAACTCCACGAACGGGGTGGGGGCGCACATCACGGTGACGCCGCCGGCCAGCGCCAGGTCGCTCTCGCCGGAGCGCAGCGACCGGCACGCCAGGTGGATGGCGACCAGCGAGGAGGAACAGGCGGTGTCCACGGTCACCGCCGGGCCCTCCAGACCGAGCGTGTAGGCCAGCCGCCCCGAGACCAGGGCGCCGGATCCGCCGGTGATGCGGTAGCCCACCACCTCGTCGGCGGGTTGTTGGAGCCGTTCCGCGTAGTCCTGCCCGACCACGCCCACGTACACGGCGGTGCGGCTGCCGCGCAGGCCGTCGGGGTCCACGCCGGCGCGCTCCAGCGTCTCCCAGGCGGTCTCGAGGACGAGGCGCTGCTGGGGGTCGGTGGTGACGGCCTCGCGCGGGCCGATGCCGAAGAAGCCGGCGTCGAACCCGGCGACGTCGTCGAGGAATCCGCCGTGGTGCGCGCGGCTGGCGCCCGGCCGGGTCGGGTCGGGGTCGAGGAGGGTCGCCAGATCCCAGTCGCGGTCGTCCGGCAGCCCGGTCATGGCGTCCTCGCCGGCGGCGACCAGCCGCCACAGGTCCTCGGCCGAGGCCACGCCGCCGGGGAAGCGGCAGCCCATGGCGACCACGGCGACGGGCTCCGCCTCGTCGGCGGGCGGGAGGCCGGCGGCGGCGCCCGGCGGGGCCTGGGCGGCGGCCTCGGCCGGGGTGCCGAGCAGCGCGGTGGTCAGGTGGGCGGCGAGCGCCTCGGGCGTGGGGTGGTCGAAGACCACGGTGGTGGGCAGCCGCAGCCCGGTGGCCTCGGCCAGCCGGTTGCGCAGCTCGACCGCGGTGAGCGAGTCGAACCCGGCGTCGCGGAAGGCGAGGTCACCGGCGATCGCCGCCGGACCCTCGTGGCCCAGCACCTGGGCGGCCCGGCCCCGCACCAGGTCCAGGGCGAGGGCCTGGCGTTCCGTCGGGGCGGCCGCCGCGAACCGGCCGGCGAAGGCGTCGGCGGCGGACTCGCCGGCGGCGCTCCGGGACTCGGACGCGGAGTGGGCGGCGGGCCAGGTGGCGCGCCGGTCGGGGAGCGCGGACAGCAGGGGGCTGGGACGTGCCGCGGTGAAACCGGTGGCGAACGGGTCCCAGTCGACGCCCGCGACCACCAGCTCCGTCTCGCCGTCCGCGAGCGCCTCCAGCAGGGCCCGGGTGGCCAGCTCGGGATCCATCGGGAGCATGCCGCGGCGGCGCAGCAGCGCTCCGGTCTCCCCGGCGCCCATCCCCTCGGCGTCCCACAGGCCCCAGGCGACGGAGGTGGCGGGCAGGCCGCGGGCCCGGCGGTCGGCGGCCAGCGCGTCGAGGTAGGCGTTGGCGGCGGCGTAGGGGCCCTGGTGGCCGCCGCCCCACACGGCGGCGCCCGAGGAGAACAGCGCGAACGCGGTCACGCCGGAGTCGGGGCCGAACAGCTCGTCCAGGTGGGCGGCGCCGGCGGCCTTGGCGCGGGCCGCCTCGGCCAGGTGCTCGGGCCCGGCCTGCTCCAGCGGCACGGTGGTGCCCATGCCGGCGGCGTGGAACACGGAGCGGATCGGGGTGCCCCGGTCCGCCAGGTCGCCGACGAGCGCGGCGAGCGCCTCGCGGTCGGCGGTGTCGCAGGCGACGATCTCGGCGGTGGCGCCGAGGTCGCGGAGCTCGGCGACGAACTCGGCGGCGCCCGGCGCCCGCGGGCCGCGCCTGCCGGTCAGCACCAGGTGGCCCACGCCGGCGCCGGCCAGCCGGCGGGCGAGGTGCCTGCCGACGGCGCCGGTGCCGCCGGTGATCAGCGCCGGCCCCTCGGGCGGCGCCGGCCGGCCGGGGTCCGCGGCCCTGGCGTGGGGCAGCAGGCGGCGGGCGAAGACGCCGGAGCCGCGCAGCGCGACCTGGTCCTCGGCCGCCGGGTCGCCGGCGGTGACCGGGCGGGCGAGGACCGAGGCCAGCCGGGCTCCGGACCGTTCGTCGAGCCGGGCCGGCAGGTCGACGAGACCGCCCCAGCGGTCGGGCAGTTCCAGCGCCAGGACCCGGCCGAGGCCCCAACTCATGGCCTGCCGTGGGCTGATCGAGCGGTCGGACCGGCCGATGGACACGGCTCCCCGGGTGACGCACCACAGCGGCGCGGTGCCGCCCGTCTCGCCCAGGGCCTGGGCCAGGGCCAGGGTGGCGGGCAGGCCGGCCGGCACGGCGGCCGGGTCGTCGGGGTTCGTCGTCTCGTCGAGGGCGAGCAGGGACAGCACGCCGGCGGCCTCCTCGACGCCGGCCGTGCGCAGGGCGGCGGCGAGCGCGGCCCGGTCGGTGCCGCCCGTCGCGACGGGCAGCACCACGGGCTCGGCGCCCCCGGCGCGCAGCGCGTCGGCGACCTCCTCGGCCGCCCGGCCGAAGCGGTCGCCGAGCGGGGTGAGCAGTGGCCAGCGGCCGGAGAGCTCGGCGGCCGGCGGGGTGACGGGGTGCCAGACGACGCGGTGGCGCCAACCGTCGATCGTGGTGCGGGCGTCGCTCTCCCGGCGCCACGCGGCGAGCGCCGGCAGCACGGCGGCGAGCGCCCCCGACGCCCCGCCCTCGGCCTGGCTC